>JBDOIG010000045.1:0-5914 GCA_041082235.1 Thermodesulfovibrionales bacterium
TGGTCTGAAAGGGCTGAGATACCCCTGCACCTTGGTGGAAGCAGGATAGTCTATTTTAGATGACCCTTGATGGAACATATAAATTAATTATCACACCCGAGTATCTAACACTCAAGACTTTTTTCTATAAGGCTGAAAGGGGAAGTATCCTTCACAATGCCCTCATGAGCAGGGAGGCCACATCCCTCATAGTGGCTTCTTTTATCGCAGGACTTCTGTTTGTTATTTTTGCAATCAATTTCAGGACAGGTACCTTTGAATATATTGGCTTCATTATGATTTTTGGTTTGTTATTTCTATTTTTAAGGATGAGCGTATTTAAAGAAAGACCTGTTGAGGTCACATTTTTTAAGGATAGCATAAGGATAAGATATCCATCTTTCATCATAAAAAGGGTGGAAAATTTTAATATGAATCAAGTAAAATCTATTTCGGTTATAAAAAGGATTTTTAACATACAGAATCCTGAAGGTGCTGAGATCGTAAAAAAGATAAGCCTTCAGCACGGTACGGTCATACCTGATTTTACAGAGTCTCAGGAGCTTTATCTCCTTCTACTTGAATTTAATGATGGAACTAACAGGGTTATTTATGCGGACAGAAGGCCTGAAAGGATCAGAGGCCTCCAGGGAGAAATTAAAAAATGGCTCTCCCTTATAGGAATTCAGATCAGCGAAAATCTTTTCATTTCCGAGATATAAGAGCCGATGCCAAAGAGAACTGATATTAAAAAGATAATGCTGATTGGCTCAGGGCCTATCATAATAGGTCAGGCCTGTGAATTTGACTATTCAGGCACGCAGGCCTGCAAGGCCCTGAGGGAAGAGGGATACAGGGTTATACTTGTCAATTCAAATCCTGCCACTATAATGACTGATCCTGAGATGGCAGATAGGACATACATAGAGCCTCTTATACCAGAGGTAGTTGAGAAGATTATAGAGATTGAAAGACCGGATGCCCTTCTTCCCACAATGGGAGGCCAGACAGGCCTCAATCTATCAATGGAACTATGGAAAACAGGTGTTCTTAATAAATACGGGGTTGAGCTCATTGGTGCAAAGCCTGAGGCAATAAAAAAGGCAGAGGACAGGGAACTCTTTAAAGCGGTAATGACCTCTATAGGACTTGAGGTCCCAAAGAGTGCAGCTGTAACGAGCCTCTCACAGGGCCTTGAGGTAATTGAATGGATTGGCTTTCCTGTTATCCTCAGACCTGCCTTTACACTGGGAGGAACCGGTGGAGGGGTTGCCTATAACAGAGAAGAATACAGAGAGCTACTTGAAAGGGGCCTGAAGCTCAGCCCTGTTCATCAGGTCCTTGTTGAGGAGTCTGTCCTTGGATGGAAGGAATATGAGCTTGAGGTAGTCCGTGACAGGGCTGACAATGTAATAATCATCTGTTCAATAGAGAATTTTGATCCTATGGGAATCCATACAGGTGACTCCATCACAGTGGCACCTGCCCAGACACTCACAGACAAGGAATACCAGAGGATGAGGGATGCCGCCATTAAGGTAATTAGGGCAATAGGGGTTGACACAGGAGGTTCAAATATCCAGTTTGCAGTAAATCCAGAAAATGGGAGGATGGTTGTCATAGAGATGAACCCGAGGGTCTCAAGGAGCTCTGCCCTTGCGAGCAAGGCAACAGGCTTTCCCATAGCAAAGATTGCAGCAAAGCTTGCAATTGGCTATACCCTTGATGAACTTAAAAATGATATAACAAAGACCACCCCTGCATCCTTTGAACCAACCATAGACTATGTTGTAACAAAGGTCCCAAGATTTACCTTTGAGAAATTTCCAGAAGCTGACCCCACACTCACAACACAGATGAAGTCTGTTGGTGAGGTTATGGCAATTGGAAGGACCTTCAAGGAATCCCTTCAGAAGGCACTCAGAAGCCTTGAGACAGGGCTTTCAGGCCTTGATCCACTGGAGGGTGTTACAGAAGAACAGCTCATATCAAGATTAAGAACACCCAATGCGGACAGGGTCCTTTACATAGGAGAGGCCCTGAGAAAAGGATTTTCAGTTGAAAAGATTCATGAGCTCACAAAGATAGACCCGTGGTTTTTATATCAGATTAAAGAGATAGTGGAGCTTGAGAAGGAGATAAAGAATTCTGAACTTGATGATGAGCTACTCTTCAAGGCAAAGGAATATGGATTCTCTGACAGACAGGCTGCTGCCCTTACAGGGAAAAAAGAGGGGGAAATCAGAGAATTAAGAAAAAAGAAAGATTTAAAACCCTGCTACAAACTCGTAGATACCTGCGCAGCAGAATTTGAGGCCTATACACCCTATCTTTACTCAACATATGAAAGACCCTTTTTCAGGATTGCAGAGGAGGGGATTGTCTCAATAAAAGAATCAGAGGTTCAACCCTCTTTAAAGAAAAAGGTTATAATCCTTGGCTCCGGGCCTAACAGGATTGGGCAGGGAATAGAATTTGATTATTGTTGTGTCCATGCTGTCTTTGCCCTTAAGGAACTTGATTATGAAACCATAATGGTAAACTGCAATCCCGAGACTGTAAGCACTGATTATGACACCTCCGACAGGTTATATTTTGAACCCTTAACAATAGAGGATGTGCTCAACATAATTGACAGGGAAAAACCTGAAGGCGTGATAGTTCAGTTCGGAGGTCAGACGCCCCTTAAGCTGGCAGTTCCACTTCAAAAAGAAGGTGTAAAGATACTGGGGACGTCTCCAGAATCCATAGACAGGGCAGAGGATAGAAAAAAATTTAAAGAACTCCTTGAGAAACTCAACCTCAAACAACCTTTAAGCGGTACTGCCATGTCTGTTGAAGAGGCCCTGAGCATTGCCTCTGAGATAGGCTATCCTGTCCTTGTAAGACCTTCCTATGTGCTTGGTGGAAGGGCGATGGAGATAGTATATGACTCAAACACCCTTGTGGATTACATGCAGAGGGCAGTAAAGGCATCTCCTGAACATCCTGTGCTTATTGATAAATATCTTGAAGATGCAATTGAAGTGGATGTGGATGCCCTCTGTGATGGAACTGATGCGATAATTGGTGGTGTTATGGAACATATTGAAGAGGCCGGGATTCATTCAGGTGATTCTGCCTGTTCTCTGCCACCCTATTCATTGCATAAAGAGATAATAAAGGAGATAAAGAGACAGACGAAACTCCTTGCAAGGGAATTGAATGTCATAGGTTTGATAAACATACAATTTGCAGTAAAAGGAAAGGATATCTATATACTTGAGGTGAATCCCAGGGCTTCAAGGACTGTGCCCTTTGTAAGCAAGGCAACAGGCCTTCCCCTTGCAAAGATAGCTGCAAAACTCATGGTTGGGAAAAAATTAAAAGAATTAGGAATAACAGAAGAACCTGAAATAAACTATGTGGCTGTAAAAGAGGCGGTCTTCCCTTTTGATAGATTCCCTGGTGTTGACACAATCCTCGGGCCTGAGATGAAATCCACAGGAGAGGTGATGGGAATTGATACACACTTTGGACTTGCCTACTGGAAGGCAGAGGCTGCCTCAAACAACAGGATACCCATTAATGGAAAGATATTCTTCAGTGTCAAGGATGAGGACAAACCCCATACCATTGAGCTTGTAAGAAGACTTCTTAACCTTGACCTCTCTGTGGTTGCCACCAAAGGAACTGCTGAATATTTAAGGTCAAGGGAACTGGATGTGGAGATGGTATATAAGATTCATGAAGGAAGACCAAATGTGGTGGATTTGATAAAAAATAATGAGATACATTTTATTATTAATACAGTTGGTGATGCAAAATCAAAGAAAGACTCTTTTTATATTCGTAACAGTGCCCTGCAGTACATGGTCCCATACACAACAACCATATCCGGTGCTCGGGCTGTCGTAAGTGCCATAGAAAGACTGAAAGAAAAGACATTCACCATAAAGGCATTGCAGGATTATTATAAAAAGTCATAAGGCTGAAGGCCGATATTCGGAATGAGAATCCTCCTTGTAAATCCATGGGTTCATGACTTTTCCTGCCTCAATCTCTGGTCAGCACCCATCGGGCTTCTTAGGGTGGCAGAATATCTCAGTCAATTTGATGTAGAGCTATATTTTATTGATTGCCTTGAGACAGTAAAGAAAAAGAGATGGGGGACAGGGAAGTACCAGAGAAAAGAAATCCAGAAACCTGCTGTCTTAAAGACCATCCCAAGAAGATTCTGCAGATATGGAATAACTCCTGAAGAATTCAGAAAAAGGCTTAAAGAAATCCCCTCACCTGACATAGTATTTGTAACCACCCTCATGACCTACTGGTATACAGGAGTAAGAGAGACTGTGGAAGAGATAAAAAATGTCTTTAAAGATATACCTGTGATAACTGGAGGGCTCTACAGCACACTCCTTCCAGAGCATGCCCTTAAAAACACAGGGGCTGATGGTGTGTTCCAGGGACATGTAGAAGGCCGATTGGAGGCTTTTTTAAGCACCTTTGGATTCAGACTGAAAAGAAAAAAGACACAGCAGCCATACTGGAGACTGGGATTTCCTAAATGGGATTTCGCACCACTGAGGACCTCCACTTGCTGTCCCTTCAGGTGCACCTATTGTGCCTCGGCTCTTTTTTATAATGAATTTAAACAGAGAGACCTTGATGAGGTAATAAAAGAGATTATTGAGCTTTATGAGCTCGGCATAAGGGATTATGCCTTTTATGATGATGCCCTTTTAGTAAATAGCGAGGGACACCTGAAACCAATAATGAAGGAGATTATTAAAAAAGATCTTAATATCAGATTCCATACACCCAATGGACTCCATGCAAGATTTATAGATGATGAGATTGCAAGGCTCATGAAAGAGGCAGGGTTCAAGACAATCCGTGTAAGCCTTGAGACAGTATCCCCTGAGCTTCAGGAAAGAACAGGTGGAAAGGTAAAGACTGATGAATTTAAAAAGGCAATAGAGGCATTAAAAAGGGCTGGCTTTACCAAGGGAGAGATTGGAGTCTATCTCATGTTCGGACTTCCAGGTCAGGACCTGAATGATGTAATTGAAGGTGTGAAATTTCTAAGATCCCTTGATGTGAGGATTCACCTTACAGAATTTTCACCTATCCCGGGGACACCCCTCTGGAATGAGATGGTCAGCTCTGGTATGATAACCGAAGACTTGGACCTCCTTCTTACAAACAACTCGGTATTTTATTATCTGTTTTCAGGATATGACATAAAAAAACTTGAGGAATTGAAGCTTGAGGTAAAAAGATATAATGAGTCCTGAAGAAACTGCACAGAGGTTAAAGGATATCCTTATTGAGGTCTCTCCAATTATTGAAGAATATACCCGGAGTACCTGCCCTCTCTGTGATGATGTATGCTGCAAGCAAAAGCATGTAATACCAGAGGAAAAGGACCGTATATACATGAAACTAATCGGTATCCCTGAATACAACCTTGATACCCGCGGACCTGAGGAGCCCTGTCAGTTCCTTGGACCAAAGGGCTGCATTAGGCCAAGATGGCAGAGACCCTTAAGATGCACCTGGTACTTCTGTGAGAGCCTCCTCAAGGCAATGGATGACGGAGACCAGAGAAAGGCAAGGAGATTGATTGAGATGATAAAGGAGATAGTGGAACTAAGCGGAAGGCTTGTCAGAACAGACTCACCTGGCCTTTGAATTCATGCCTTTCTGGCTCTTCAAATATCCTTACCTTACCGTATTCACCATCATAACCTGGTGCTATATTTACACGACCTGTCCTCATCCTCTCAATCGCCTCTCTTAAGGGAGGATTCTCCTTTTCAAGTTCATCAAGTGGTAAATCCATTAAGATCCTGAATTCATTTCCAAATTTACTTAAAAGCCTCAGATATTCCTCCTCTACCCTCTTGCTATTAACACCAACCTTCAGAACCTCTGATATTACCTCTGGAAG
>JBDOIG010000067.1:0-5551 GCA_041082235.1 Thermodesulfovibrionales bacterium
TAGATAATGAGAAATGCCATGATGCTGCCCCCTCTCACATCTACACCCCTTCTTACCGCACCGAGCTTTAATCCTTACAATACTTCCCTGTAACATATCACTACAGGCAAGTATCTCCTTAAGTATCCTCTCCTTCTTTGACATCCCTTCCTCCAAAAAAAATAAAAGATTTGTCAAGTAAAATCTTCTACTTTTTAAGAAAATGATAGAAATCTATCAATGAGAGAAATTTATGACAAATTTATAAAGGGGTTTTAAAACTGGGGGATGGCAAGGGCTCCTTCTGTATTGACAAAGTCAGGAGGTAAATGTATGCTATGAATGTTATGAGGCAGAGAAGTCTTCAATTTCAAATAATAATCCCCCTTCTGCTCGCTATCATTTTAACACTTGCCTTAACCATAATTATAACTGAAAAGATTACCCATAGATTTACAGAAGAATTTGCAGAAAAGAGGCTTTATGCAGAAAGCATAGAGCTGGAGATGCTTCTAAATTCACCCAGGCGGGTTCATCTATTTACTGAAGAGTCTCCTCAATTCCTTCCCTTTATCATTGTATCTGAAAAAAGTTCAGTTGTCTTTAACATAGATAGCAGACTCATAGAAAAAATTAAAGCCCTTGATATCCCCGAAAAAAAGGCCTTTCATTTTAAATATGATTCATCAGCATATTACATATTAAAAAATACTTCTAAAAAATCTCAGATCTATGTCCTTATAAATGAAAAGGACATCCCGGGGCTTAAATCCCTTTCTTTAATAAAAGAGGCCTTAATAGGTGGAGGCCTCCTTATCCTGATGCTCGCATCTATAATCCTGAGGGCACATCTCGTCCGTCCATTAAACAACCTCATCAATGACCTGCAGATAGGCAAAGAGCTGAGGGAAACTGGTATAAGTGAATTAGACCATCTTGGTACCACTATCAACGTAGCCATGGGAGAGATAGAAAAGAGGTCAGAGAGGTATCTCATGCTTCATAAGATTTCTGTTGAATTAAATACCATCTCTGAAATAAGGAATGTTTTAAAGAATATACTTGAATATTCAAGAGATATACTTGAGGCACAGTATGGGGCACTTGCAACATATGATGATTATGGGAAATTCTCTGATTTGATTGTCTCTGGGGTTAAGGGGAAGCCATCCATTATGCCAGAAGGCAGAGGGATTCTTAAATTCATGCAGTTCAGTCTCACACCGGTTCGGATAGCGGATATCAAAAGACATCCTGCCTTTTCAGGACATCTGCCTGAAGGACATCCGGATATAAAGTCCTTTATGGGCTATCCCGTGTTTTCAAGAGAAGGTAAACCGCTTGGAGCATTATATTTTGCAAATAAAAATACTGGTGAATTCACTGAGGATGATGTGTCCATCCTCAAGGCAATAAGTTCAGATGTTGCCATCGCCCTTCAGAGAGAGCGCATCCTTGAAGAGTTAAGAAGATTTAAGAGGATTATTGACAGCGCCTTTGATATGATTGTTATCACTGACAGGGATGGAAATATTATATATGTAAATAAAGCCTTTGAGACTGTAACTGGTTACCCCAGATCAGAGGCGCTTGGTAAGAACCCAAATATCCTCAAGAGTGGACTTCATGACAGGGAATTTTACAGGGAGCTCTGGCAGAGGATACAGAGTGGCCATGCATGGAAAGGAGAATTTATAAACAGGAAAAAGTCAGGTGAAATATATAATGCAGCAGCCAGCATATTCCCTCTTTTTGATATTACAGGGAATATAACGCATTTTGTATCAATACAGAGGGATGTTAGCGAAGAAAAGAAACTTTATGAGCAGCTCCTCAGGGCGCAGAAGATGGAGGCAATAGGTACCCTTGCAGGGGGAATAGCCCATGACTTCAACAATATCCTAACGAGTATTCTTGGATATGCTGAATTATTGAAGGATGCACTTTCAGAAAACAAAGAGCTTTTCAGATATTCAGAAATTATAGAAAAATCAGCAAACAGGGGAGCAGACCTTGCAAAAAAGATTCTCTCCGTCACAAAAAAAGAACACGCAGAATTCAGACCTGTTAATATTAATACAATAATTCTGGAAACTGTAGAAATACTGAGAAAGACTATACCTCCAGAAATAGAGATTGTGCTGAGGCTTAAAGAAAACCTTCCAAACATAAGGGCTGATTATTCACAGATGAACCAGGTAATGATGAACCTTGCTATTAATGCAAGGGATGCCATGCCACAGGGAGGAAAGCTATTCATTTCCACTGATATTGTGGGAAGTGAAAATGGTGCAGCAAATGGCATCGGCCCCCAGAAAGGAGTAAACTTTATAAAGATAACAGTTGAAGATACAGGCTCCGGGATTCCTCTTGAACTTCAGAGCAAGGTCTTTGACCCCTTCTTCACTACAAAAGAACCTGACAAAGGCACAGGCCTTGGACTTTACATCGTCCACTCAATAATCACAAACCATGGAGGATATATAAATCTCTACAGTGAACCCGATAGAGGAACGAGATTCAATATTTATCTTCCAGTTTACACAGAGGAGATTAAAGAGACAGATCTTGAAGAAACCCCGGATGAGAAGATTACAGGAACTGTGCTTGTTATTGATGATGAACCCTATGTATGTGACCTTTATAAGGATATACTCGGGAAGGCTGGTTTTAAGGTATTTACAGCTACCGATCCCCATGAAGGTGTAAGATTATTTAAGGAAAATGAAATAGATGCCGTAATACTTGATATGATTATGCCAGGGCTGAGCGGCAGAGAGGTATTTCAGGTGTTAAAACAATTGAAAGAGGATGCAAAGATAATCCTTTCGTCTGGTTATAGTGCAGATATATATACTGACATAAGCAGGTTACTTCAGTCAGGTGCAAAGGCCTTTATTCAGAAACCGCTTTCCCCTAAAACCCTTATAATGACCCTGAGGAGGGTTTTAAGGGAATGAATCGTTATCCTTTAAGAAGAAACAGATATCCTTTAGTATTTATATTACTTTTCTCTATAATAAGTTCCTATTATCTTTTCAACCAGAAGATTTTAAGAGGAGGTTCTGGAGAGGTCAAATATCTTAATGGAAATGCAAGGATTATAGAAATTCATGATGGAGATACAGTAACAATTGAGCTTGAAGGAGCTGTTTACAGGGCAAGACTCATCGGGATAGATGCCCCTGAGATGGGTCAGAAACCCTGGGGTGAAAGGGCAAAAAGGCATCTTCTGAAATTAATAGAAAAGACCGGAGAGGTAAGGATAGAAACAGATATAGAGAAATTTGATAAATATAACAGGCTGCTAATCTATCTATTTGCCGGGGACGGAATTTTTGTAAATGAACAACTGCTCCGCGATGGATATGCTGTTCTTCTTACCATACCTCCAGATATAAAATATGTGGATAGATTTATAAAGGCCCAGCAGGAGGCAAAGGAACATAGAAGGGGCATCTGGGGTAAAGAAGGCCTGAAGGAGATGCCTGTAGAATATAAAGAAAAACATAAGAGGTGAAAATGAGGATTAATTATTCCTTCATGATGGAGGATTTTCTAAGGGACAGGGGAATAAAACTTGAGTATTTAAAGACTATTGAACCTGAAATAAGAAAGGCTCATGAAAAAATAAAAAAAAGAGCCCATCCTGAGCTGGAATTTCTTGACCTTCCTTTTCAGAATGTTTTTCAGATAAAGGAACTCGGCAACTGGATAAAACAAAAGGCGTCCCATTTCATAATACTCGGTATCGGTGGTTCTGCCCTCGGTCCAAGGGTCATATGTGATAGTCTCAAAAAGCTCCTTTCTCCATCAGTATTTATATATGATAATGTGGACCCCAGAACACTTGACAAAATATTAAAGCAAATTGAACTAAAGGAAACAGTCTTTAATGTAATAACAAAGTCTGGCACTACAGGCGAGACAATTGCCTCTTTTATGATAATATGGGATCTGCTAAAAAAGGCGGGACTGAAACCAGAAGAACATGTTGTTATCACCACAGATCCTGAAAAGGGTCCGATGAGAAGGATTGCAAAGGAGTATAACCTTAAAAGTCTTCCCATTCCATCTGGCGTTGTAGGCAGATACTCTGTTTTGAGCCCTGTTGGTCTTCTCTGTGCATCTGTAATTGATGCTGTTCCAGAGGAGCTTCTTCAAGGAGCAGCAGAGATGCATCAAAGATGCTCAACTGAAGAAGTGCTCAGAAACCCTGCCTATCTTTTTGCAAGCCTGCTTTATCTTAATGATATAAGGTTTTCAAGAAAGATAAATATCCTCATGCCCTATGCTGACTCTCTTAAATCTCTCTCAGAATGGTTCTGCCAGCTATGGGCAGAAAGCCTTGGCAAAAATGGCAAAGGCCTGATGCCCTATCCATCAACAGGAGCTACTGACCAGCACTCACAGCTCCAGCTCTGGATAGAAGGCCCTGATGATAAGGTGATTATATTCATAAGGATAGAGGATTATGGAACAGACAGGGAGATACCAAGCATATTCAATGATATAAAGGAGTTTACATTATTTGGAGGCCATACCCTTTCAGAGCTGATAAAGGCAGAGCAGGAATCAACTGCATTAAGCCTAATGAAGGCAGGAAGACCAAGTATGACAATCTCTCTGGACTCTATCAATGGAGCCACTCTCGGAGGCCTCTTTCATTTCTTTGAAATAGCCACTGCCTTTACAGGTCTGCTTTATGATGTAAACCCCTTTAACCAGCCTGCTGTTGAAAGCGGTAAGATATTTACAAAGGCAATGATGGGTAAGGAAGGCCTTGAAAAACAGGCAGATGAAGTAAAGAAGGTAAGGCAGAATGCAACCTTTGAGGTATGATGAAGTATGACCGGGAAGGCCGGAAGAGCGGAAGCCCGGTAGTCTTTATTACTTCCGAACTTCTGCTCTTCCGCACTTTTTACTGTGACTCACAGCAAAGACGCCTCATCCTTTTCTTACCACTTGGTGATACAGAAAGGACAACTTCTACCTTCTTTCCGCAGTTACTGCAGTACTGTGTCTGCTTCTTAGCCTCAAGCCTTGCAGCAACATCTGTCTTTGACTTTTTCTCTGCTGCCATAAATCTCCCTCCTTTCTATTAATGATTCCGCTTCACTAAGGTAGCAATTGCCTGCTAATGAAGCTAAATAAGGGGCCTCTCAAAGAGACAACTAAATAATATAATAAAAATGCTGGAGATATGTCAAATTAAAGGAATTTTTGTGTGGTTACTATATCAAAATGTCACACATAATTACTAAAGCAAAATGTCACATATATGTTAGTCTTCTTCTTTTAGGAAAGGAAACTAAAAGGAGGAGGCTAATATGGGAAGCTTTTACATTGTAACGGAGGAAGAGATGAAAAGGTTTGAGGTAATGAGTCAGGTAAATTCAGGTGTTTTAAGTTTAAGAGGGGCTCAGGAGGTTCTTGGGCTGAGTTACAGGCAGACTTTAAGGATAAAGGAGAGGTTTATTAGTGAAGGTTTTGATGGACCCAGAAGGAGAAAGCCCCAGAGACCCCAAGCCCTGAAGATTGGCAATTCCTGCACCTACGAGGTGTAGGTTTT
>JBDOIG010000080.1:0-2585 GCA_041082235.1 Thermodesulfovibrionales bacterium
AGCAGGCCTCCTCAGGATTGCCCTGAGGAGGGTATCAAATCCAATAAAATGGTCAATATGCATATGAGTAACAAAAAGGTCAGAGACCTTATAAAGCTCTGTCTGGCTGAGCCTGTGGAGATCACCTGCATCAAAGAGGAGTGCCCTCTTCTGCCTCGCAATGCCCACAAAAAGGCAGGGGTCTTCAAAGGGCTCATTAACAGGCCTGTGCCTGAAATAGGACTTCATAAAGAATATTAACAGAAAATTTAGATAAATGGGTGAAATAAAGGGCTGGCTCTATGTGACCGTAATCTGCCGATAGAAAGTTATTACAGGCCTGAAACAAAATGGGCAGGCTGCCGAAAAGACTTTACCTGTGACACCTTAATGTAAGTTTATTAATAAGCTTGCTATACATATCTAACTTCACGACCTGGTGAAAGGCCTTTTGATACATAATAAAAATCTCGCTTTGTAAAGGCTTTGAGGCAGACTGCCTATTTTCTATCGGCAATTCCAGTATGTGAAAATTACCTTGACATGAAATTTGACCTGTGATATATATATGGTAGAAAAGGGTGAGGGGATTTTTAAGAGGGTAAGCAAGGATCTCCTCTGAAGGCAGTTTTAAGCCCCCACTGATTTTACTGCTCTATTACCCTCCTTAAAAGTGCAGAATGGATATTTACCTGTGGTTTCTGCAGAACATATTTAAGCCTTAGAAGAAGGCAAAAATGAGGAAAGCAGAATTATTTTTTACAATCCTTATTTCCATGGCCTTTATTCTGTCCTGTGGAGGAGGTGGAACCGGGGGACCTGGACCAGGGCCCGGGCAGGCAGGTGTTTATCAGTTTTATTATGATGACAGTGGTGGCTTATATGCTGTGGACCCATCAGACCCTGTGCATCCAGTGACTGTAGAGACCTCTGGAACAGGTAGTCACAAATTCATATTTTCAGGTACATGGGATGCGACAGCCCATCAGGCAAACAATATCCACGCAAGGTATCTTGTTTATACCATAGCGGACGGAATACATGACGGAATATATAAGGTCAGTGCTATAAAGAGTGAGAATTTAGCTAAGTCACGGATCTCAAATGAAACAAGCATAACTCAGTTATGTAATCCTATAACAGCCTTTGATCTAAAGAATCCTGGAAACTCAAGGTTTCTTTATGCATTTAAAGGAACAGATAACCAGTGCGGCACCTCGGATGATATTAGAAAGATGGTAAGGCTTGACATGTCATCCAATGATTCACCAGTTACTTTACCTTCTGGCCTTTCTCCAGTTCATTATCTTATGGATAGAACAGACGGCTCTATTACTGGATGGCTGGCCCATAATACAAATACATCAAAGTTGCAGAGATGCAATGCTGAATTTGGCTCATGCATTGATTTATCTTTAACTGATGTTCAGAGCGCAAAACACCTTGGGAGTGATTTCAGCTCTACGAAAGAGGCTTTAATGTATTATAATAGCAGTAATGCGTGTGATCTCTGTATTTATGATTATAGTAATAACAACATAACATTCCCTGGACATCTCAGTAACCCTTCCATAGGACATGCTGCAAAGGACTCAACAGGTGTATATGTGCCTTTCAGGGATATAGGTGGTAGCGGTATATATAAGTTGAGTTTTGATGGTTCTTTTGCTAATTTGTTGGTTTATGGATTAGCCGGTGATATTTCTCAATTGATACTTACAGATCAAAGGGTTATATATCTTGAAAGATCTGGGCAATATAATTATGATGAAATAAGTTCTATACAAAAAAATCAATATTCAACTCCCGCAGCGCTGGTTACAAAAACATATAACTCTATATGGTTTATCACCTCAAAGGGGAACAAGGTCTTTTATAGTGGAGATGATGGCACCAGGCTCTTCGCAGGTTATGTCCTTGATGATGACCCAAATTCTGTCTATGAGGTTCAGGATGCAATATGGTCATATCTTAGTCTCACACCTGCTATGACAAACAATGATTCAGGCATGCCTTCATTAAGCAGGATGGTGAGGACAGATGGTTGTTCTCGAACTGTACCATTCTGTGCAAATGGAACTATGAAATCCTTTGATGCCTCCACATATTCATCTAATTCCTCTGGAATTACTATCGGGCAAGTTCCTTCAGATATATATTTTGTAGGATTTGAGGCTGGGCTGGTAGGGATAGGAGAGAACGCACTTGTTGGTGGAGGTGGTGGTCAGGTGGATGTCTTTTTCTTCAAGACAGATACACCAAACTCCCTTCAGAGGATAACAAATACACTATCAGCAGATGAGTATCCAGTATTCTAGTAATAACAAAGATGTTATTTCTGCATATAAAAGGAGGCTTGAGATGAGAAATTTTTAAAGGCATTTATGTTGATGGTCATTATTCCTGTCTTTCCATCCATTGCATTGGCAGGGACAGTTGAACTTCCAAGGACAGGGCAAACCACATGTTATGACATTGATGGAAATGTAATCTCCTGTACTGGCACCGGTCAGGATGGAGACTGGCGGGCAGGGGTAGCCTGGCCCTCACCAAGATTTACTGACAATGGAGATGGGACAATAACGGATAATCTTACAGGACTTATA
>JBDOIG010000104.1:0-11034 GCA_041082235.1 Thermodesulfovibrionales bacterium
GCCACAGGTATGGCAAGCCTGAGGTCAGCCATTCCCCTTTTAAGAAGCCCCGGTCCAGCAGCCAATGCACCTGAAAGTGCTACAAGAAGACCTGCTCCTCTTACAAAGTCAAGATTGAACGGGAAGAACCCACCTATGATAGGAACAAAGAGTACACCTCCGCCGACTCCACCAAGCACTGCAACTATTCCAAGAATAAATGTAACAATGAAAAGCACCAGCGGCCATATCCACCAGGGCACTGATGAACCTGAGCCCTGAGCAGGCCCTGAAACCTCTGATGCAAGGCTTATATCAGCAGCTGGAAAAATAATTAACAGAAACAATAGAAACCCTAATCCCTTGAGCATCTTACGAATATCCATTTATATTCCTCCTGAATATTACAATTTGCAACAAAGGGTTAAATTTTAAAACAAAATAATATAACACAGAGGCATATTCTTTGCTTAAAAATTTTTTAATAGATACATAAGAAAAGCTTGCTATTGCGATAGGATATAAGAAATTTTTAGCTAACATATCGAGCAGAGAGGTAAATCCAGAGCATAGTTATCAAAAGACTCAGAATGGTTGCAGGTATGCCTGACTTTGCATGTTCTTTAAAGGTGATCTTCACTCCATAACCTGAGGCTATCTCAAAGACTATAAGATTTGCTATGCTTCCAATGACAATAAGATTTCCTGCATAGGTACTTGAGAGTGCAAGGACATACCACTGCTCATGAACACCCTGTTCAAGAAACCTCGTAAGAAGCATTGTGGCAGGTACATTGCTTACAAGATTGCTTACAATCGTAGAGATAATGGTAAGGTTATAAGGGCTATGGAGACTCATACCATTGGCCTCAAGAAAACCGAGTATCCTTTCTGGAAGATGGATGATCTCAATCGCCTGAATCACTATAAAGAGTGCAGAAAATAGTGTGAGGAGGTGCCAGTCTATATTCTCAAGGATTGACCTTGTTCTCATGGTCCGGCTACAAAGCAAAAGCCCTGCTATGACTATAGCACTGACCTCCCTGGGAATAGGAGTAAAAAACAGGGTGATCAATACAAGCAGTGCAATTATTCCTTTTGTGCTCTGGTGTCTGTTAAAGGATGGAAGGGCTTCAGGCTGAAGGCTTAAGGTGGGGGGTTGAAGAAATATCTTTTTTGAATAAAAGACTCTTAGTACAAAATAAGCCCCTGTTAGAGAGAAAACTGATGGTGGTAAACACCACAGGATAAATTCACCAAAGGGGAGTCTGCCAATTTGACCTATGAGCATATTCTGCGGATTTCCGATTATAGTAGCCGCTGAACCGATATTTGCTGACATAGCAAGTCCGATAAGATAGGGGACAGGGTTCAGTCCAGCCTTGAGTGTTGACATGATAATTACAGGTGTAAAGGCAAAACAAATAATATCATTTGTAAGAAGTGCAGAGAGCCCTCCAGAGGCAAGCATCATTATGAAAAGGAATCTCCATGGTCTATCAGTCATTGCAGTTATCTTCAGGGCAATCCATGTATAAAAACCACCGAGCCTGAATTGAGAGGAGATCACCATTAATGAATAAAGAAGTAATATGGTGGAAAAATCTATTGCCCTGATTGCCTCCTCTGTGCTCATAACACCAGAGGCAACCATTGCTATGGCACCGAGTATTGCGATACCTGTCCTGTCAAGGGCAAGGCCTGGTATCTCACCAATAGCTATACCTGCATAGGTGACCAGAAAGATTATGAGTGTGAGGGTGTTCAAGATCTCTGGAAATTAACCTTTTGACAGGGCAATCTTTTCCAGTAGCTCAATAATCCCTGCAATTATCTGAGCCGGTGTGGGTGGACATCCGGGGATATAACAATCAACAGGAATAACATTGGCAACCCCATTTGTTACTGCATAGCTTCCTTTATAAATTCCACCATCAATAGCACAGTCTCCACAGGCTATTACAAGCCTTGGCTCAGGGGTGGCAAGGTAGGTCTTCCTCAGGGCAAGCTCCATCTGTCTTGATACAGGTCCTGTAACAATAAGGGCATCAGCATGCCTTGGAGAGGCAACAAAGTCAATTCCGAATCTCTGAATGTCATAAACGGGATTTGTCAGTGCAGTGCATTCCCATTCACAGGCATTGCAGGAGCCAGCATCAACCTGACGAATCCTCAATGACCTGCCAAAGATGGCATCAACCTTCTTCTGTAGAGCTACTATCTTCGCAGCCTCCTCAGGCGAAAACCCGAATCCCTCAGGAAAAGATAAAGATGGCTTTTTCGTAATTATATTTTTAAAAATCGCTCTTAGCATGATATATATTATACAAAATATTCAATTTGATTTGAATGGCAATTTGAAGATAAATTGACAATTATGTCATATGTCATATATCATATATTTGAGGTGACCATGAAAAGAACAACTATATTTGCTGATGAAAATTTAATAAGGGAACTTAAAGAAATATCTCAGGAAGAAAATAAAAGTATGGCAGAAACAGTGCGAGAGGCCATAGAAAATTATATCTTGCAGAAAAAAGGTAAAAAAAAGAAATTATCTTTTGTAGGTATAGGAGATAGCGGAAGAAAGAATATATCTGAAATTCACGAGGAATTGCTCTGGAAAAAAGTTACAAAATAGATCAGATTATTGTTGATACAGGCATTATTTATGCTTTATCAGACCGGAATGATCAATGGCACCTTAACTCCTTAAGGTTTATTAATTCATTTTCGGGGAAATTGATTATTCCCTCTACTGTTATCCCTGAGGCCTGCTATCTTATAAATACATACCTTGGAAGAAAGGCTGAATTAATCTTCATCAGGTCGTTAATTAATAGAGAGCTCACAATAGAACACTTCAGTGAAAAGGATTTGATGAGATGTGCCGAAATTCTGGAAAAATATCAGGGATTGAATATAGGTTTTATAGATGCAACAGTAATAGCTATTGCAGAAAGATTAAATATCAAAAAAATTTTAACAACAGACCGAAGACATTTTTCAGCTGTAAAACCAAAGCATTGTGATTTTTTTACCCTTTTACCGTAGAAAAAAGCCCACAAGCCCTCACATATCAGTTCCCGAATAACTGAGATTAAAGCTTTTATTACACAACGGAAAGTCAGGCACTATATTGCCATGTACTGCAAAGGGGACAGCAGGCCAGTTGCAGTAGGATGGTGATCTTAATTTGACCCTGTAAGGTCTGCCATCCTTATCTGACATTACCCAGTAAAAAACAGAACCCCTCGGTGTCTCTGTATAGCCAAGCGCAGAGGAAAAGGCAGGTATATCCTTTACCTCAGCTGAAAGCCCTCCTTTATAGCTGCTTTCAAGGAGTGCATTTATCATGGATATGGAGCATTCTGTCTCCTCTGCCCTCACCATGAGTCTTGCATAGACATCTCCCCTTGCCATTGTATGGGCCTCAAATTCAAGTCTGTCATAGAGGAGATGGGGATGTGACTTTCTTATATCATCATTGATACCTGATGCCCTTGCTGCAACACCCGTAACTCCAAGTCTCTGAGCAATATCCTTTGAAAGCCTTCCTGTATTTTCAAGCCTCTCAATATGGGAGATATTTCCAAGAAGGAGCTTCATGAACTCTTTATATTCCCTTTTAACAGTATCAATGGTTGAAAGTATATCATCTGCCTGTAAGAATATATCCCTGTTTACCCCGCCTATGACATTCACGCCTCTGAGATACCTGCTTCCCGTGAGCCTCTGATTGAGCTGCATCAGTCTCTCTTTAATAAGTGCACCTCTTGCATAACCAACTGCAAGGCCTGTCCCTGCACACATATTGCCGATATCACCGATGTGATTATAAAGCCTTTCAAGTTCCAACAGGAGTGTTCTGATTGCTTTTGCCTTCTCAGGGATTTCAATACCAGCCATTCTTTCTACTGCCATGCAATAAGCAACTGAGTGGGAAAAGGACGATGTCCCTGAGACCCTCTCAGCAAGCCTTACGCCGTCAGAGAATGTCATGGACTCAAAATGTTTCTCTGTTCCCTTATGGGTATAAAAGAGTCGTGGTTCAAGAAAGAATATGGTCTCACCCACTGCACTGAACCTGAAATGGCCTGGCTCTATTATGCCAGCATGCACTGGTCCAACAGGTATCTCATAAACACCCTCTCCTGTAACCTCCATGAATTGATAGGGAACCTTCTGAATAATGCCCTCTCCCCATTCATTTAATTCCTTCTCTGTGATTGTCCAGTCCTTTCTTAAGGGATAAGAATTCGCAGGAAATGAATCATGCAGGATAAGTCTTCTCAGGTCAGGATGACCCTGAGGTATAAGCCCGAACATATCCCTTATCTCCCTCTCATACCAGTGTGCAGCTGGTATCTGTTTTGTGATTGATGGAAATGAGGGATCATCTGCCTCCAGAGGTAAAACAATTATATAAAACCTATCAATGCCAGGGATTGAAAAGACCGTGTATATCCTGAATCTATTGTCAATACCCCTTTCATCAGTGGCAAACATAAGCCTCAGCATTGCCTGCTTTCTGTAACTCATATAGATGCATATGTCCTTGAAGTCCTCTTTTTTAACCTCAATATAAAGCTCATTGAGATGCTCTTTTGTCCTCACAGATTTTTTAATCACCCACTCCATTCTATCTCTCCATTATGGTTATACAGGACCTTATGGCACTATCTATAAAATCAGGCACACTTACTCCCAGTACTATAATAGAGATAGCCATAAATAAAATAACAGCGCCTGAAAGTATCTCACTTATTCCATGGTTTGATTCATGACTTATTGTATCAGTCTTAGCTCCAAAGAGCATTCTTCCAAACCCGGAAAGCATCCCATAAAAGACCATGACAACAAATATCAGAAAAAGCGCTACCACAAGCCATAACCCTTTATCAACTGCAGCCTTAAGAATAGTGAATTCACTCAGGAAGATATTGAACGGTGGTGTGCCAGAAAGACTCAATGCTCCTATAAATGTGAGGACTCCAAGAAAGGGCATTGATGATAATACACCTGATACCCTCTCTATCCTTGTGGAGCCATAACGGGCCTGAATCTTTCCAGAGGTAAAGAACATGAGTGGCTTTGCAAGGGCATGATTGAGGATATGGAGCAAAGAGCCATAAAGACCTGCAAAACCTCCTATGCCAATGCCAAGGGATATTATTCCCATATGTTCAATACTGCTATAGGCAAGAAGCCTCTTGTAGTTTTCCTGAACAAGGATAAATATTGTGGAAATAGCGATTGAAATAAGACCAAAGAATATGAGGAGATTCCCTGTAAAGACCTCACCTGTTGATGGCTCAACAATTGAGATAAATCTCATGATTCCATAAAAGGCAGTATTAAGCAGTATGCCTGAAAGGAGGGCGCTTATAGGACTTGGTGCCTCACTGTGGGCATCAGGAAGCCAGTTATGAACAGGTGCAAGTCCTGCCTTTGTCCCGTAACCTACAAGTATAAATATAAAGGCAAGCTTCATTGTTGCTGGATTCAGTTTTGGTGCTATGGCCTTGAGGTCTGTCCAGAGAAGCAGTCCCACTGAGCCTGTTACACCTGTTGAGGCATAATAAGTAATGAATGTCCCCAGGAGTGCAAAGGTGATTCCCACTGTGCATAGTATCACATACTTCCATGCAGCCTCTATTGCCATGGGTCTCTTTGTATAACCAAGACCTATCAGGACAGCAGAGACAATTGTTGTAGCCTCTACTGCTATCCAGAGAAGGGCAAGATTGTTTGAAACTGTAACAAGGAGCATCGTAAAAATAAAGAGATGAAGAAGGGTATAATATCTCCTTATTCCTTTAAGATCAATCAATCCCACCTGAAATTCATGGGCTATATATCCTATGGAATAGGCAGATGAGGCAATAGCAAGGAATATTACAAGAGACATAATATAGGCAGAGAGGCCATCCATGTAGAGATTGCCATTTAATATCATTGAAGGAGAGGTAAAGGCCTTTCTTATAAAAGGAAAAGCAGCCAGGGAAAGCACGACAGAGCCACCAAGACTTACATAACCTGAAAGTTTAGGACTCCTCAGGCTGTAGCATATTACCGCTGTTATTAATGGTATTAAAAGTATGGAAATCATATACCTATCCCTTTAATATCGTAAGTTTATCCAGATCAGCAGATGCAAAGGTCTTCTTTATCTGCACAGCAAATATACCGAGGATTATCACACCCATGAGCATATCAAAGAGCACCCCGAGCTCAATGATAGCTGGCATACCGAATGTCAGGGAAAAACCTGCAAGGAAAAGACCGTTCTCCATAAAGAGCAGTCCCATCACCTGAGTTATAGCCTTTCTCCTTGTCAGCATGATAAAAAGGCCTATGAGTATCACTGCAATTGATATCTGAAGGACATTCTTTGAAAAGCCTGTGACAAATATACCTTCCTTCAAAGAGGCATAGACCACAGCCACAAGGATACCTGATATGGCAAGGGACAGAGAATTGCTTATATAAGGCTCTACATCATGGGTTACCTTCATCTGTCTTATTATTCTCCTGAGGAAAAATGGTATCAGTATACCCTTTCCAAGAAAGGTTAAAGTAGAGGCTATATAGAGATGTGTCTCATTCAGCATGAATGCAACAATGGCTATCAGAAGGCTCAGGAGCCAGGAATTAAGCATATATGCCCTCAGGCAGGACTCAAGCCTCTTGAAGGCATTCATGGCTATTGCTGTAAGGAGTATCCCCACAGAGATAAAATCAATAATTGAAAATGCCTCTATCCAGCTCTTCATGTTACTTCCCCATCATCACATAACTGAGAAGTGAAAGCACTGCAAGGACAAAGGCACCTCCCAGTAAAGAAGGAAGCTGGAAGAACCTGAGCTTTGCCCTTGTGGATTCTATCAATGCCATTAAAAAACACATAAATAGTATTTTTAATGCATAAATACCTAATGCAGTTATAAGTGCAACAGGCTCAAATGTGATTGCGATACCTGCAGGGAAGAATATATCTATTGCAAGTGTAAAAAGGAGCATCTGCTTTATGTAATGGGCCCATTCCATCAGGGCAAGGTATCTTCCAGAATATTCAAGGAGCATCCCCTCATGAATCATGGTGAGCTCAAGATGTGTGTCAGGGTTGTCAACAGGTATCCTTCCTGTCTCTGCTACTATGGCAACTATAAAGGCAAAAAGGGCAAGGACATGTGATGGAGTATAGATAGCACCCTGAAGCTCTGTGATTTTTATCAGATTGGTTGAACCTCCAGATATGGCTGCTGTGAATATGGTAAGCATTATCATTGGCTCTACAAGGACTGCAACGGTCATCTCCCTGCTACTTCCCTCGCCACCAAAGGCCGTGCCCGCATCAAGACCTGCAAGGGCAATAAAGAATATCCCCAATCCAAGGATATATATTAATGCTATCACATCGGCCATATGAGAAAATGCAAGCCTTGTGGTTATCACAGGCACTATCATGGATGC
Organism: Thermodesulfovibrionales bacterium; assembly: GCA_041082235.1. Classification (GTDB taxonomy): domain Bacteria; phylum Nitrospirota; class Thermodesulfovibrionia; order Thermodesulfovibrionales; family CALJEL01; genus CALJEL01. The sequence goes on from JBDOIG010000104.1 coordinate 7,459, forward strand.
AACCACGGTAGAGGAAAAGACCACATAAGGAGCAACCCTGAATACCCAGGAGCAAACATTTGATACAACCATATCTTTTTTAAATAACCTTATCAGGTCATAATAGGGCTGAAATATGCCAGGACCTATTCTTCCCTGCATATTTGCCTTGAGCTTCTTTATCACTCCATTAACAAGTGGAGCAAACAGGAGGATTATTAAAAACTGTATATATTCCATTATCAATCCCTTCACTTATTCATGTCCCGAATATCAAGAGCAGTATCAATGTTATCAATATATATCCAAGATATAAATGGAGGCTTCCTGATTGAAGGAGCCTCAACCTCTGGGCAGCCCTTTTTATAAAGGAGACAGATGGCTCATAGATATAATGCTCAAAGAATGGCACTATCTCTCCGCTGTATTCAATGGATTTTACAAAAAATGGCTTTACAATATATGAAACCCTGAGCTCCCTTCTTGGAAGATATATCCTCTTGAAGATGAGCCTTATGGGTTTGGTGAACGCTGTTGCTGTATACTGCATCATGGGAGTAAGAGAGGGGATACCGCAATCCCATGAATCACCACAGACTATACTTCTCTTCCCACCAACGCTCCTGATAAAGACCATGGCAGACAGGACCATAACAATCATGGCAAAGAGTAATACAAAGGGTGAAAGACCTGCCAGTGATTCATTAACAATAACAAAACCCTTCTCTGTGCTCACACCATAGGAGCCTGTAATCAGGAATGAGACTGGAGAGATAGTTGTAATAATGAGCCCCGGGAATATACCAAAGATAAGGCAGAGTATTGCAAGTATAGCCATACCTGCAACCATTGATGAGGATTGTTCCTTTGCGTCCTCTGCATGTCTGCTTCTTGGCATTCCAAGGAATGATATCCCGAAGGCCTTTACAAAGCAGGCTGCTGCCAGTGCACCTGTCAGTGCAAGGGCTGCACCTCCAAGAGGAGAGATTATCTTTGAGACAATGGAGGGTGTCCTGGCTCCAAGGAGCAATGACTGATAGGTCAGCCATTCACTCACAAAGCCATTAAATGGTGGAAGCCCGCATATGGATATTGAACCTATCAGAAAAAACAATCCTGTATAGGGCATCTTCTTCAGGAGTCCACCCATCTCCTCCATATTCTTTATATGAGTTGCATGCATGACAGAGCCTGCACCAAGGAAAAGAAGTCCTTTAAAAAGCGCATGGTTCAATACATGGTATAGCCCAGCAATGAGTCCTATTGCTGCAAGATTATAAAGACCATAGGTCTTAAATATCATTGATGCCCCGATACCGAGGAGTATTATTCCTATATTCTCCACGCTGTGATAGGCAAGTAGCCTCTTGAGGTCATGCTCCATAAGGGCATACATAACACCAAGGACAGATGAGACAGCACCTATTACGAGCACTGTTATACCCCACCACTCAGGCCCTCCTCCCAGAAGGTCAAGGACTATCCTTATAATGCCATAGATACCAGTCTTTATCATCACACCTGACATGAGGGAAGATATATTTGATGGAGCTGCTGGATGCGCCCTTGGTAGCCATGTATGAAGAGGGATTAAACCTGCCTTTGTACCAAAACCTATCATGGCAAAAACAAACAACATATCCTTCACTGGCTGGTCAATTGCCTTTGAAAGAAGCCTCATATCAGCAAAATTCATGCTACCTGTCTGGCTGTAAAGTATCAAAAAAAGGACAATTATAAAGGCAGTGCCTATATGGGTCATCACTGCATAGATGAGCCCTGCCTTTGATGAGGCCTCTGTCCTGTCAAAGGTAACAAGGAAATAGGAGACTATGGACATGGTCTCCCAGAGGATAAGGAATGTAATAATGTTCTGCGACAGTACCACTCCATACATACTGAGGACAAAGAGATTGAAGAGAAAACCCATCAGTCCCCTGCTGTTCATATCCTTTGTATAACCAGCTGAATAGATGGATACCGAGAGGACGAGTAAGGATATCACCAGGATAAAGAATCCAGATATAGCATCTCCACCAAAGGAAAACTCATAGATAGAGCTTAAAGGAATGGAGCTTAAAGATACAGGTCCAGCAATAAGCAGATAAAGGCTGAATATGACAAGGCTTAAAGAGCCCAGACAGCTCAGGATATAAACAAAAGAGTTCAGCCTCTTCAATAAGGAAATTAAAGAGGCTGAGAAAAACAAAAAAATCCCTGTATATAAAAATGCCTCAGAAATCATTTTTGAAAATTTTAAAACTTATGAGCCTTAAAAATCAACTATTTTATTACTTCCACTGTGCCACTGGATATATCATAAACTGCACTTACTACCTTCAGTTCGCCTTTTTCAATCAAATGTTTTAAAAGAGGACTTTTTTTCTCAATCTCCTTTTCAACGAGCAGGACATTTTCTTTTATAGTATTTGCAATGACCTCTTCCCTGCTTCCTCCCTTTGCCCTTGCCTTCTTAACTGCCGGAACTATCTTTTTTACAATTGCTCCTATATTCCCCTCAGGTTTACCCTTCTCATCCACAGCAGCGGTCACAGCACCGCAGTGGGTATGACCGAGTATTATTAAAAGTGGTGCATGGAGATGCTCGGCAGCATATTCAATACTTCCAAGTGCTATGCTGTCAACAACATTGCCTGCAACCCTCACAACAAATAACTCACCCAGTCCCTGGTCAAATATAATCTCTGGTGAAACCCTTGAATCAGAACAGGTCACCACTATGGCAAAAGGATGCTGTCCCTTTGCAAGCTCCTTCCTCCTGGCATCTCCCAAATCCTTCTGCATGAGATTACCGGAAACAAATCTCTTGTTGCCCTCCATTAACTTTATGTAGGCCTCTTCACCTTTTTGTGATGATGCAAATACAAGGACAACAGAGACGAGGACAATAATAATTGCTGAAAGCAAGACTCTCCTCTTCATATCCTTACCTCCTGATTTAATTAAATCCCCCAACCGGGAGTGATATTTTTTACAACAGCAGGAGGAATAAAATCAAGTGAGACAGAGACTTGAAATTGCTGTTAGAAAAACGGGGCAGTCTGCCCTTTTGTTTAAGGCCTATAATAAATTTCTATTAATAGATTACGGGGAATTCAAAATCTTTTAAATATCTTATAGACTGCTGAGAAATCCTCTGCCTCAATACCCTCAGAAAGGGTCATACCAAAAACCTCCTTGGTAAGGCTGCCTGTAAAAAGGGGTCTCTTCATCATTTTTGCAAGGTCTTGAAGATAATGAAGGTCCTTATAAATAAGGGAGCATGAAAAATGGGTTGAGAAATCCTCCTTCATAATTTTTTCCTTTTTTGCATTGAGGACCATTGAGTTTCCAGCGCCTGAGAGTAATATCTCTATGACCTTTGCCCTGTCAAGTCCAGCATCCTCACCAAAGGAAATTGCCTCTGCAAGGGTTGACATGAATGAGCCAAGGACAAGATTGTTTATCAATTTCATCTTTGTGGCAAGCTGAGGGATCTTAAGATAAAAGATATTCTTTCCTATCTTTTCAATAAAAGGTCTTGCCTTTTCAAAGGCCTTCTCTTCTCCACTAACAAGCACTGTAAGCATACCCTGA
>JBDOIG010000129.1:0-1067 GCA_041082235.1 Thermodesulfovibrionales bacterium
TGCAAGGCAGGTCATATCCCTTGCAAAGGCAAACAGGCTGAAAAGGCTTATCTTTAATCTTCAGGACTTTACCTTTCCTGAATTGAAATTGTCTCAAGAGGAGAAGGCAGAACTACTTTCTACAAATTTTGAGCTTGCAAATTTTGAGTTCACACAGTATAAAACACCTCCAGAGGATGGTTGGAATTTTGTAGAGGAGATAGTAATCACAGGAAAGCTGGATGGCTCAGTTAAAGGAGCCTTTAAAAAAGGGCAGATAATAGGTGAAGGTGTAAATCTATCAAGAAGGCTTGCAAATACTCCAGCAGGAGACCTCACACCTGATAGTTTTGCCAGGGAGGTAAAGAGGATATTCTCTAAGACAGATGTTAAGGTGAAGATATTCAATAAAAAGGATATTGAAAGGCTCAATATGGGCGGGATACTTGGTGTGAGCAGGGGTTCAGAGAATGAGCCAAGATTCATCATGCTTCATTATAAAGGTGCTACGGAAAAAACTCCACTTGTTCTTATTGGAAAGGGTGTTACTTTTGACAGTGGTGGCTTGAACCTCAAGCCATCTGATGCCATGTCTGATATGCATATGGACATGTCAGGTGCAGCCTCTGTGGTAGCATCAATGAAGATAGCAGATGAGCTCAAGCTCAAAAAGGACATAATAGCCCTCATCCCTGTTGTTGAGAATATGCCCTCTGGAAAAAGCTATCACCCTGGAGATATCCTCAGAACCTCCTGCGGCAAGACAATAGAGGTCTTAAACACAGATGCAGAGGGAAGGATTATACTTGCAGATGCCCTCTGTTATGCAAAGAGACTCAAGCCCTCCATGGTTATTGATGTGGCAACACTTACAGGTGCAGCAACAGTTGCCCTCGGTCAGAGGGCAATGGCTGTATTTTCGAATAATGATAAGCTCATTGAAAAGGTAAGAAGGCTTGGAGAGTTGAGTGGTGATTATGTATGGCCCATGCCTCTGTGGGAGGAGTATGAAGAAGATATCAAGGGAACATTTGGGGATGTGGCAAACACAGGAAAGACGAGATATGGTGGTGCTATCACAGGTGCTA
>JBDOIG010000194.1:0-8304 GCA_041082235.1 Thermodesulfovibrionales bacterium
TGTTCCTATCATAGGTGGGTTCTTCCCGTTCAATCTTGACTTTGTAAGAGGAGCAGGTCTTCTTGTAGCACTTTCAGGTGCATTGGCTGCTGGACCGGGGCTTCTTAAAAGGGGAATGGCTGACCTCAGGCTTGCCATACCTGTGGCCCTTATAGCATCTTCAAGCGCCATAGTTGGTGCGATGATTGGCCTTGCATTGCCAAAGAATGTTGTAAACATTGCCCTTGGTTTAACAATCCTCGGGATAGTTGCCATTATGCTCATGGCAAAGAAGTCAGAGTTCCCTGAGGTTCCTAATGCAGATGCACTATCAACTGCCTTAAGGATAAATGGTATTTATTATGAGGCTTCAACCGGTCAGGAGGTTAACTGGAAGATACACAGGACGCCACAGGCACTTGCCCTTTTTATAATAATAGGCATAATGGCTGGCATGTTCGGTCTTGGCGCTGGATGGGCAAATGTTCCAGTACTCAATCTCCTCATGGGTGCACCACTTAAGGTATCTGTTGCAACGAGTAAGTTTCTTCTTTCCATAACAGATACCTCCGCTGCATGGATTTATGTTAATAATGGCGCAGTCCTTCCAATGATGGTCGTGCCTTCAATCATTGGCATAATGCTTGGCTCTATTGTGGGAGTGAAGATCCTTGCAAGGACAAAGCCTGCTGCAATTAAATATATAGTTATAATACTACTTCTATTCTCAGGCCTGAGGGCATTGCTCAAAGGTCTTGAAATATGGAAATAAGGAGGAAGGGGATGGCAAAAGAGATAAAGGCAACAGAGGAACAATTAAGATATGCTAAGATACTTGACCTTGGAATGAAGATAGGTCTTGTGGCCCTCATTATATCATTTATTGTTTATATCACAGGACTTCTTCCAGCCTATATCCCTGTGAATGACCTTCCAAAGTACTGGGGTCTTTCTGTTCATCAGTATCTTGAGGAGACAGGGATTCATCAGGGCTGGACATGGCTTAAACTCCTTAATAAAGGAGATTTTCTTAATTTCCTCGGCATAGCCTTTCTTGCTGGTGTGACAATAATATGCTATATTTCTATTATACCTATATTCTTCAGGAAGAAGGATAAGATTTATGGAGTGATAGCAATAATTGAGGTTATGGTGCTGCTGCTTGCAGCATCAGGCATTCTTAAGACAGGAGGACACTGATATGGCAGAGGTATTTTCTGTAAAGAGGTTTAAAAATATTTTACTGTCAACAGACAGGTCTGAATTCAGTGAAGGCGCTACAAGAGAAGCAATTAATCTTGCAAAGAGATGTTCAGGTAAGCTTTATGTGGTCTCTGTTGTTGAGACAAATCCTGAATTTGAAACTCTCGCCCCTGCACTCGTTGAAAAAACAGAGAAGGAGGCAAAGGAACATCTGGATTTAATAAGAGAACGGGCATTAAAAGAAGGTGTTGAAACGGAGGTAATTGTTCGCCAGGGTGATGATCCCTGCCAGCTAATTATAGAAGAAGCTACTAAAAGGCAGTTTGATTTAATAATCATGGGAAGAAGAGGAAGAACAGGATTTAAGAGGCTGATGATGGGCAGTGTTACAGCATGTGTTGTTGGCCATGCCCCCCAAAATGTCCTTGTTGTGCCAAGGGCAGCCCATATTGAATGGAAGAAAATCTTGATTCCTACAGATGGTTCAAAATATAGTGAGGTAGCTACGAACGAGGCATTAAGTATTGCAAAAACCTGTGGTTCTTCTATCGTAGCTATTTCTGTTGTGCCTTCTGAATCTATTTCTCCCTTTGATATTGTACACTCGGAGATGCAAAAGGACCTTATAGTTGAAAAGGAATATAGCATAGCGGAAAGTGCAATTAAGAATATTAAGGAAAAATGTAATAAAGAAGGGATAAACTGTGAGTCCTTGCTTCTTGCAGGGAGGCCCTATGAGGCGATAATTGAGATTGCAATGCAGAAAAAGGTTGATCTTATTGTAATGGGCAGTCATGGAAGAACAGGCCTTAAGAAACTCCTTATGGGTAGCGTTGCTGAAAGGGTAATAACCCTTTCACCTTGTGCTGTGCTTGTCGTAAAAACGAGTTAAAATAGATTTTTCTACACTATTAGATTGTTATTATAAGCATGTAGTAAAATATATACATGCTTAATATCCTTATAATATCTGATGAAACAGAAGGTGCCTACGAGGTATTAAAAAGTTCTGGATTTTTTTCTGAAACCCCACCTGCAGATGAATCTGACCCTCTGTTTGAAAAAACCTTAAAACATAAGAGCTATGATATCGCTCTCCTTGATATTGATAACGAAAGGTGGGAAGAAAAGCTTCTTTTTCTAAGACACTACATGCCTGTTATTGTTTTTTCAAAACCTGATCTGAGAAAGGCGGTCACTGCTATAAAGCTTGGTGCTACTGATTATATTGAAAAACCTTTAAATGAAAAGGTGCTTGAAGATTTAATCAACCAGTATAAAAAGAAGATTCTTGAACATGACTCGGGCCTCGGTGAGATAATTGGCACAAGTCCTTCCATGCAGGAAGTCTTTGCTATTATACGGAAGGCTGCACAAAGCGACAGTAACGTTCTGATAACAGGTGAAAGTGGTACAGGAAAGGAACTTGTAGCAAAGGCCATTCACAGGATGAGCAAAAGGAGTGAGGGACCATTTATTACAATTAATTGTGGTGCTATTCCTGACACCCTTCTTGAATCTGAATTGTTCGGCTTTGAAAAAGGAGCCTTTACAGGCGCAAATTATACAAAAAAAGGTTTACTTGAACTTGCTGATGGAGGGACTGTGTTTTTTGATGAGATAGGAGATGTTTCTCAGATGTTCCAGGTAAAAATTTTAAGGTTTCTTCAGGAAGGTGAATTCTTTAGGATTGGAGGTATGAGGCCGGTGAGGGTTGATCTTAGAATAATATCAGCCACAAACAAGGATTTACAGATGGCTTGTAAAAAGGGTAATTTTAGGGAAGACCTTTTTTATAGACTTAATGTCATAAATATTCATCTCCCCCCTTTAAAAGATAGAAAGGAAGATATACCTTTGCTGGTGAGGCATTTTTTACAGAAACATGGTAAAAAACGAAGTGATATATTGATTAAGGATATTAGTGATGATGCAATGAACATTCTGAAGAACTATTCATATCCCGGTAATATCCGTGAGCTTGAAAATATAATTGAAAGGGCAATATCCTTTGCAAACAGTCCCATGATTTTGCCATCTGACTTACCGGCATACCTTCTTAGGGATACCAATGACACTAACGGACAACGAACAAAACTGAGAGATGCTCTCCTGCAGGTTAAAAGGGACCTCATTGTAAATGCTTTAAGGGAGTCAGGAGGCAATATATCTCGTGCGGCCTCAATGCTTGGTATTTATAGACAGCAACTTCAAAGACTGATAAAAATTTTAAAGATAGCAACTTAATGTTGCAAAAGAAATAATTTGTTGCATTTTCGGAATTCCTAAATATATTCTTTAACATTCTTTAATTACTTCCACGCCATTTAAAGTTAATGCCACAAAAAAATGCACCATTTATGAAGTTTCATAAAATTATCTTTCAAAATCAATATGTTAAAAATGGCACATTTATTGCTTGTATATAATAACTCTAAAAGTAAGGAGGATTTTATGAAAAGGCTGTTCAAAAGACTGGAAGACCTGATGATTGCCATAACATTTGCAGAATCAGGCGAGATTAAGACAGCACTGGAGATCATGGGAGAGGAATCCTCAAATAAGGAAGAACTTATAGATGATATGGTCAAGGAGCAGACCGATGTCTCTGATAATGCATAAAGCAAAGGGTTTGTGTGGCCGTATCGTTGTTGAAGGAGATATTAAATATATATACTTTACTATTTTGATAGCTTTAATCGCAACAGTAATCTTTATAATCCTGTTACCTGATAAGCCCTTAGAATTCTGGTAAAGGGATTAAAAAAGGAGGTGATAGTTGATAGAAATAATGTTTTCAATCTGTAGTTTGAGTTCAAATAAACTTTCAAGGAGGTTTTGAAAAATGAGTTTAGGAAGAAGGGTTTTTGAGTTTCTTAAGATGGCTTCAATCGCCCATGCAAGATGGGACTATGAGACTTCCATGAACATCCTTAAAAACAGGAAGAAGCTTTTGATATTGCTACTATTACTTACACCTATCCTTGCTGTATCACTTCTTGATGCTGCGGATATCCTTGGTGGAAAGACAGCATATGCACCAGCACACTATTCAACCAGTATATTCTTGGTCTCCATAGCTGTTGGCTTGGCCGCAGGTCTAATAACCGGCTGTATAGGTGCAGGTGGTGGGTTTATAATAACACCTGCCTTAATGGCTGCAGGAGTAAAGGGCATACTTGCTGTGGGAACAGACCTCTTTCATATCTTTGCAAAGGCGATTATGGGCACGACTGTTCATAAAAAGCTTGGGAATGTATCTTTGAAACTTGCCATTGCCTTTTTGGCTGGTTCCATAGGAGGGACCTTTATAGGCGGTGCTATCAACAAAGGCCTTTATAATAAAGACCCCCTTTTAAGTGAGGCCTTTATCAGTACAGTATATGCCTTACTGCTTGGTTTCCTTGGTTTTTATGCCCTTGCAGATTTCCTTAAATCACGGAAGGCAAAGGGACCTGTTGATGCACATGGTGGGAGTTCATCAGGAACGACTGGGCTTGCAAAGAAGATGCAGTCTATAAGTATACCTCCGCGAATTACCTTTGATGAGGATTTCGTTCCTGGTGGGAAAAAGATATCTGGTTTGATTGTTGCACTTGGTGGTGTAGTGGTGGGGATGATGGCAGCTATCATGGGTGTTGGTGGAGGATTCATAACATTTCCCATGTTTGTTTATGTCTTCGGTGTATCTTCAATGACTACTGTTGGGACAGACATCCTCCAGATTATATTCACAGCGGGTTTTGGTGCAATTACACAGTATGCAATATACGGATATGTTTTTTATACCCTCGCCATGGGGATGCTTCTGGGCTCACTTATCGGAATTCAGGTTGGTGCCCTGACAACAAAGGTCGTCAAGGGTATCCACATAAGGGGATTTTATGCTGTATCCATCCTTGCAGGATTTATTAACAGGGCATCGACCCTTCCAAAGAAACTCGTAGAGCTTGAGGTGTTAAATATATCAAAACCCCTTGTTAAGGGGATTGAAACAGCTGGAAATATATTATTCTGGATAGTTGTGGCTATCTTTGCTATCTGGGTCATAGGAAAGTTTGTTGCTAACTTAAATCAATTAAGGGGTGAAGAAGAGTCATCTCATACTGTTCTGGTAAAGGAGGAGGCATAAGATGTTAATAAAGAATAAGAATTTGTTTATTAGAGGGATAGTCCTTTCAATATCCTTCTTTGGTGTACTTCTCATGATCTTTTCTCCTATTTGGGGAGGTAAGAACGGTCTTGAATTTGCTGATGATATGTTCAATAAGCTTTCAAAGGGTTCATCTTATTTTATACCCAAAATTTCAAAATCAGTTGAGGGTTTCAAGGGCAAAGCATTCAAAGCCACGATAAAATTGGATAAACCTGAGGATGTGGAAAAAACCGCTATGCTTTTTAAAACTGCAGGTGCAGATGTGGATGTAAATGGGAACGAGTTAAATATAAAAGGTGACATGGGTCAGGTTCTTCAGACAATTCTCAGGGATTCTGATGAGATGTTCCATAACAATGGAAAGGCAGTATCAGAGCGTTATGGTTATGATGAAAAAAAGGCCTTGAAGAACTGGTGGACGGCCCTCGGAAAGATAGAAAAGGAGATGAAAAAAGAAAAAATGCTTGCCGAATCGAAAGTTCTATCTGATGTCATAAAAAAGGCTATAGAGCCTGCATATAATTTCTATCAGATTGATGCAGAGAGGGTTATAGACCGTGCAGGCATGATGTCAGGCCTTCTGGTTTTTTATGTCCTCTATACTATGTGGTGGGGATTTTCTATATTCTACCTCTTTGAAGGTGTAGGACTCAATATGAAGAAATCAAAGGTGAAGAAAGAAGTATAATTACTTATGAGAATACTGGTCCCTGTGGATGGGTCACCAGATTCAATGGAGGCTATAAGGGTTGCCGCTGATTGTGCAAGGGACAAAATCGCCATAATATATTTGCTGACAGTGATGTCTCCTATTGAGTATGTTGACCTGGAACTTTCTCCGGAAGAGAGAGAATATCTGAAAGGCGCATTAAGAGAGAGGGGAGAGGACATCCTTTCAAAAGGCAAGGCCATACTTGAGAAAATGAAGGTCTCCCATGTAAGGACTGTCCTCTCCTTTGCCTCTTCACCGAAAGAGGAAATCATAAATTTCGCTGTGAGGGAAAACATTAATCTCATAGTGATGGGCAGCAGAGGACTCGGTGCTACCGCAAGGCTTTTTCTTGGAAGTGTAGCAGCTTACGTGGTCACATATGGACCATGTAGTGTTTATGTAGTTAGGCAAACCAGCAGTTCCTCCCGGGAAGACCAGTAATTATCATTCATTTCCAGGGTCATATCAGTTATAATTATTTAAATGAAGATTAGAGATAAACTTTTATTTGCTTTCAGTTTTTATGTGTTATTCACAGCCTTCTTTGGTTTTCTTTCTATTAAAGAACTCTCCTCTATAAGGTTTAAACTGTTTCTTATTGAAACTGCTGATGATATAACTAATAATCTTCTTGAGATAAGACGATACGAAAAAAATTTTCTTCTTTATAATCAGGATAGCGATTATATGACCGTAAAAAAATATTTAGAAATATTAAAAAATAATATTCATGCCTTCAGATCAGAGGTAATTGAACATATTGGTGTAGATAGTTATCAGAAGATGAAGGAAGATATAAAGGAATATGAAAATATATTTGATAGGGTTTATAAAAATCTAAAAAAACAGACAGATCTGATAACAGAAATCAGAACCAAAGGAAGAGAAATAGAGCAGATTCTAATGGGGGATGACCTTAAAACCTTTCTTGTCTTGAGAAGATACGAAAAGAACCTGATACTCTACAAAGATTATGCAAGCTACAGTACCTTTACCAGAATGTGTTCAGTTAAAGAGTTGAATATATATACAGAGGTGAAAAGATATTGTGATACGGGAAAGTCTCTTTATGAACTATTTCGTGTTGAACAGAATGACGAAATTAAGATGAGGCTGAAGGCAAGGGAGATTGAATCATTCACTGATACATTTTCAAAAAAAGAGAGAGTAAGCATAGAGGCTTCTATTAAAAAAGCTATAAATTTTCTGCTTTATGCACTGCTAATAATATTGTTAATTGGTGCGGTTGTGAATATAAAACTTGCAAAAGGTATTTCTGTGCCCATAAAAAGACTTGAAGAAATAACAAAAAGGATTGCCTCTGGAGATTTTTCTCATACTCTAAAGATTAATGGAAAGGACGAAATTACATCTCTGGCAGTGTCTTTTGAGACAATGCAGGAGAGATTAAAAGATACACTAAATTCTTTAGAACAGGCGATTAAGTTACTCCATGAAAAACAGCAACAACTCGTTGAGTCTGAAAAACTTGCATCAATTGGGATTCTGGCTGCTGGTATAGCCCATGAAATAAATAATCCCTTAACATCAGTTCTTACATTTTCGAATCTGATGCTTGAACAGACACCAGAGGATGATCCCGGATATGAAAGATTAAAAATGATGGTAAGAGAGACAGAAAGGGTGAGAAATATTGTGAGGCAATTATTGAATTTTGCAAGAGAAACGGGTCACAATCCAGTGCTGATGAATGTGAATCAGCCTGTCTCTGAGATAATAGAATCCCTTATTGCTCAGGATGCCTTTAAAGATATAGAGTTAAAAGTAAATTTTTCAGACGCCCTCCCGGAGATCTTTATTGACCCTGTAAGGATAGGACAGGTGGTATTAAATATACTGCTTAATGCGATTCAATCCATTACTCCCCCGGGGAAAATAGAGGTTTCTACTGGACTTAAAGATGATTATGTAGAGATAATCATATCTGATACAGGAATGGGAATCCCTGAGGATAAACTCAGTAGAATTTTTGACCCGTTTTTTACCACAAAGGAGGGTGGTACAGGTCTCGGACTTGCTGTAAGTTATGGTATTATTAAAAAACATGCTGGTGATATTGAGGTCAGGAGTGCGGTGGGCAAAGGTAGCACCTTTATAATTAAACTCCCTGTCAACAATAAAAGGGGTAAAAATCTGACATGAACCCTGAGAGATTCAGTGCACTTGTGGTTGATGATGAACCATCTGTCTGCGAGGCAGTCAAGGCAATCCTTGAGATAGAGGCTATAGATGT
>JBDOIG010000219.1:0-1888 GCA_041082235.1 Thermodesulfovibrionales bacterium
TACAGAAAGGTTAAAGGAAGAAAGGGAAAGACTCCAGAGACAGGTGGAGGAGTCAGCCAGTTTAAAGCTGAAGGAAAAGGACATTATTATTGAACAGCTCAAATCCCAGCTTGAAGAGGCAAAGAGAAAGGCAGAACAGGGTTCCATACAGCTTAGAGGAGAGGCTCAGGAGCTTGAGCTTGAAAGAATCTTGAGGCATGCCTATCCTATGGATGAGATAACTGAAATCAAGAAAGGCCAAAGGGGCGCAGACCTCTTGCAGATTGTAAAAACAAACAATGGAAAAGAATGCGGAAAGATATATTATGAGAGCAAGAGGGCAAAAAACTTTGACCATAGCTGGATACAGAAATTAAAAGAAGACAACCTTACAGTAAAGGCAGATGTCCTTGTGATTGTTACAGAGGCCTTGCCTGATGGTAGAGAAAGATTCCTGTACAAAGACGGGGTCTGGATATGCACCCTTTCAGAGGTAGAAGGGCTTTCCTTTGTTTTAAGACACGGCCTGCAGCAGATTTACACTGTAAAGGTGATACAGCAGGGAAGGGATGTGAAGATGGAGATGCTGTACAATTATCTCACCAGCAATGAATTCAGGGGACAGTTTGAGGCAATAATAGAGGGATTCATTGCCCTTCAGAAGGGCTACCATGATGAAAGGCGAAAGATTGAAAAGATATGGGCAGAGAGGCAGAAGCAGCTTGAAAAGATAATCTCTGGCATGGTCACCTTCTATGGCTCCCTTAAAGGCATTGCTGGTGCATCAATGCCCGAGATAAAGGCCCTCGAGGGAGGGATGATAGAGGGATGATTAACAGGAGGATTGAGAATGTTTAAAAAGATACTTATTTCTCTTTCAACTATTTTTATTTTAATATTTGCAGGTTGTGCAACTAAACGGCAATTCATCGCTGTAAATGAACAACCAACGCTCGGCCTTGAAGGTCTAAAAAGAAATGAATATCAGGTATTAGAAACAGTTACAGGCAAAGGTTGCGTAACAAGAATACTTGGCATAATAAAGATTACTGAGCCAGAAAACCGCGAAATGGAATATAATAGGCCTTCTCAAAAAGCAATCGATCTTTTAGGCTGGCTGATTGGCAAGAGCAGCATAGCACATGCAAGAGAAATAGCGCTCTATTCAGCCCTTGAATCTGTCCCGGATGCGGACTTCTTACTTGAACCAAGATTCTATGACGAAGAAACAGGTATACCATTACTTTATACAAAAGTTTGCTCAAAGGTTAAAGGGAAGGCTGTCAGAATTAAACCAGATGTAACAAAGGGTCCTTAAAGATATAATCAAACTTTCTATAAAATTAAGATGGAAGGTATGCAATGAAAAGAGTTAAAAGGCCTTTAAACAGAAAATATGGTGTGTCCCTCTTTTTATAAATATAAATCAAAGAGGTCAAAAGAAGATGATATGCCCAAGATGTGGCAGAGACGACCAAATTTTTAAAGTGAAAGGTATCTATGAAAGGGGGTTAAGCATTGGTTCATATTCTGGCATAACCAAAGGCGTCAATATATCTGTTAAAGCCGGTGATGAACCACATGTTTTTGTAGGCAGTACAACATTATATGGTGAGAGTCAAACTTTATTATCTCAAAGACTTTCTCCTCCAGATAAACCCAAGAGTCCTGGTGGTCCCTGTTGCATCGGATGTGTGTGGAGCTTATTGTCCTCGCTTATAATGAGTTTTTTATTTTTAATCATCTTTCCAGAAAATGGGGAAGAAAATATGACAATTTTCTTAATACTTATCTATGGGTCACTAATATTCTTCGGTTTTGTAGGCGTGTATTTATTTTTTAAAAAATATAAGCCTAAATATACTCGACAATTGGAAATATGGAATAAGCAAATGGAAATTTGGGAGAG
>JBDOIG010000237.1:0-16780 GCA_041082235.1 Thermodesulfovibrionales bacterium
TATAATTAGTTTAGAAACCTTGCAACAAAGGAGGGCCTATGCCAATCTATGAATATATATGCAAAACCTGTAACAGCGAATTTATGATGCTCCAGAAGATGGGAGCCTCTGAGAAGGACACAGAATGCCCGAAGTGTGGCTCAAAGGATGTGAAGAAAAAACTATCCACCTTTGGCTGCTCTTTAAGCGGTGGCTATGGTCTTAACTCTTCTGGTGGATATTCTGGAGGTACCTGAGGGGTTTCATCCTGCTGAGCAGTTGCTCAGTAGATTTGTCTATCTGTAATTGGTGAATTGAAGGGCTATACCAAAGTCCTTTTCCTTAAGCTTTGATATAATTGCCTGAAGGTCATCTATCTTTTTACCTTTGACCCTTACCTGGTCTTTCTGTATCTCTGCGGTTACCTTGAGCTTTAAGTCCTTTATAAATTTTACAATCTCCTTTGCCTTCTCCTGAGGTACTCCCTGCTGAATGGTTAAAATTTGTCTGACTGTATTCCCAGAGGCAGGTTCTATCTTCCCGTAATTAAGTGATTTAA
The DNA here is from genome assembly GCA_041082235.1 of Thermodesulfovibrionales bacterium. Lineage (GTDB taxonomy): Bacteria > Nitrospirota > Thermodesulfovibrionia > Thermodesulfovibrionales > CALJEL01 > CALJEL01. The sequence continues at coordinate 539 of JBDOIG010000237.1, forward strand.
TTGGCACGCCCCTTTTAATCAGTTTTGATTGAAGTATATCTATGACACTCTTTAATTTCTGCTCATCATCGGAGATGAGTGTGATGGTTGAGTCTTTCTTATCAAGGGTTATGCTGCTTTTGCTTCCTTTAAAATCAAATCTCTGGCCAATCTCCTTCATTGCCTGGTCAACTGCATTTGATACCTCCTGCATATCTACCACGCTTACAATATCAAAGGAATGCTCTTCAGCCATATTTATTTATCCTCCACTGAAAGAATCAAAAATATCTCACCCTCAATAAGGTGATGATATAAATCTACCCTTTTTGCAATATCAAGTGCAAGACTCAGTAGCTCTAAAGGGTCATAATAGAGGAGATCTATGTCTTTGTTTTTTGCATATATGCCAGGACTGTTAAATAAAAGTGCCTTCTTTGTATGTCTGAACAATTTTCTTATCGCCTTGAAGGCAGAATCCTTCACGCCATCTATCTTAAGATTAAATACACCACAAATGATGGTGAAGTCAAAGATTCCTTCAGGTTCCTCTCTGTCTAAATCAATTGTATGGAAGCTCGCATCTTTATACTTTTGCCGTGCAAGTCCTATGAGGGAGGGATTTATATCAAGACCAGTATATTTAATCTCAAGCCCTTTCCCCTTAAGAAATCCATAAAGGTCTCCTTTACCACAACCAAAATCAAGGACAGATGCCTTATCAAGGGGTAGCAGTCCTGTTATACATTCATATCTTAAAAGCTGACCTTTTTCTGACCAGCCAAGAGAGGCAGGGTTATCTCCAAAATGCAGGAGTCTTTTTGAAAAGAACTCAATTATGTATTCCTTTGCTGCCTCATCCATTGGTGCTGAGTTTCTTTTTTATTATCTTTGAAGTAATGTCAGCCCTTCTCAGGGGTTCAGGGATACGATAGGTTTTACAGCAATTCAGTACTATTCTTAATGAGTCTTTAAAGTCAATAAGGTGCCCAGGGGATACAAAGACAGGTCTTGTATGGTCTCTTGTCCTCAGTACCATTCCCTTGACCATTTCATTTATATATATGTAAGACCAGTCTCCTTTTTTTAAACCAGGCTCTTTATAGGTGCCTGTAAGGAGTGACTTTGCACATCCAATTGTTGGCGTTTCTGTAATTATACCCATGTGCGAGGCAATGCCGAGTCCTTCTGGATGGCATATACCCTGACCGTCAAAGAGAATAAGATCAGGCTTAACAGAAAGTACTTTTAAGGTCTTAACAATCACAGGTCCCTCTCTGAAGGAGAGGAGGCCAGGGATATAGGGAAATCTTATTTTATCAATACACCAGACTTCCTCAATGAGCTCCATGTCCTGATAGGAAAATAGGGACACTACCCCTATTATCCTGTCATCGCAGTAGGATGCATCTGCCCCTGCAATATATCTTAAATTTTTCTTTAAGGGTTCAATCCTTACCCTTGTTGAAAGTTCTTTCTGTAATCTTTTTGCTGATTCTCTATCAGTCGGCCATTCCATTAAATTAAAATGTAATCGCCTGTCTTTCAAGGAGCATCTCTCCAAGAAAAGAGCCGGGCTTGATTTCTGAATTTTTGATTAATTCTACCTTATCAAGTCCATAGTGCTTGACACAGGAGGCACATATATAGAATTTTACCCCAAAGTCTTCTGTAAGTGTCTTTATGAGATCAGCCACAGGTGAGAACTCATCCTTTTTCTGCCATGTAAGGGTCTCGGCAAACCCCTTTTTTGCCAGAAGTACTCCTTTGTCCATGAGAAAAAAATCAAGCTCCACATCAAAGGCCTTCATGTTCGCTGCAAGCTGCATGGCGCCTGCTGTAATATCAGGGTCATCATAGGAATGTTTTACTATGAATACAAATTTCTTTTCTGCCATAAAAACCTCCGCACTTTTTAATCATTGATCCTCTTATGAGGATTGATCTTCCCTGCAGCGAGCTGCAGGGAATCTAATGTAAGAAAATTTGTATTATTATATTCGCTCGCTTGACCTCGCAGCTTGCTGCGAGGATTACACTCGCTATTCATTTAATATTTTCTTCCTTTTGAAATATTATCCCTTTACATTCTGAAAGTGCACTGACTATTTTTTTTCTTGCACTGCTCAGGATTCTCTGGACGGTTCCTCTTGAGATGCCCATTTTTTTGCCTGCTTCTTCCTGGGTCAGGCCTTCTTTATCACATAATCTCAGCGCCTCAAGTTCATCCCTGTAGAGGGTTATGAATTCAAGCCCTACCGAGGGAATCCCAGCAGGTTTAAACATCTTGCCCTGAAATTTTGAAAACGGACATCGGCATCTTCTCGGTTTTTTATGTCTTGGCACAGGACCAATCCTCACCGCATTTTATTATGTGCATTTACACAATTTTATAAATTCATTATAAAATTGTCAAGCTTGATTTTTATTTCTTAATAAAAGTATACTGAACATATGCACAAAATTTATACTGGCTTTGAGTTTTTTTATGAAGATTGATATTCCTGTAACTGGAATGACATGTGCGGCCTGTGCTCAGGCTATTGAGAGGTCATTGAAGGAGCTTGAGGATGTCGTTTCTGTCAATGTAAACCTTCCGCGTGAAAGGGCAACCATTGAGCTAAGGAAAAAGATACCTCTTGAGACTATTGTTGAGACAATAAAGGGTCAGGGCTATGGTATCCTTAGCTCCAGGATTACGCTCATGATTAAAGGTATGACCTGTGCAGCCTGTGTCTCTGCAGCAGAGAAGGCCCTCAGGGCTATTTATGGCGTTATCTCGGTAAATGTCAATCTTGCTACTGAGAAGGCCGTGATTGAATTTATCCCCACACTCACAGGGATTGAAGACTTTAAGAAGGCAGTTAAGGAGGCTGGCTACAGTGCTGAGATAAGGGCAGAGGATTTTATAGACAGGGAAAGGATAGAGCGTGAGGCCTATTACAGTGACCTGAAAAGAAGGTTTATATTCAGCCTTTCTCTGACAATTCCTGTATTTATAGCAAGTCTGGTGGATATACCTTATATTTCAAGATGGTGGATTCTTATGCTCCTCAGCACACCTGTTCAGTTCTGGGCTGGAGCGAGGTTCCACAGGGCAGCATGGAATGCCTTAAAGCACAGGACCTCTAATATGAATACCCTTGTGAGCGTTGGAACCTTTTCAGCCTATATCTACAGCCTCATTGCCACAGTATATCCATCAATATTTATAAGAGAAGGTATCCAGCCTCATGTATATTTTGACACGTCCTCTGTTATCATCACCCTTATTCTCCTTGGAAGACTCCTTGAGGCAAGGGCAAAAGGCAGGACCTCAGAGGCAATAAGAAGGCTTATGGGACTCCAGCCAAAGACTGCAAGGGTTTTGAGAAATGCAGTAGAGGCGGATATACCAATTGATGAGGTCATCCCTGGTGATATCGTGATTGTGAGACCTGGAGAAAGGATCCCTGTTGATGGAAGGATAATAGAAGGCGCTTCATCAATTGATGAATCTATGCTTACAGGTGAGAGCCTGCCTGTAGAAAAATCCTCAGGTGCTCCTGTTTATGGAGGCACTGTTAACAGGGCTGGAACCTTTAAACTCGTTGCTGAGAAGGTTGGTAAAGATACTGTACTTTCTGGAATTATAAGACTTGTTGAAGAGGCACAGGGTAGTAAGGCACCCATCCAGGCCCTTGCTGATAAAGTGGCATCAGTATTCGTTCCTGCGGTAATTGGCATTGCAATTATTACATTTATTATATGGTACATTGCTGGACCATCCTTTACCCAGGCTCTTATGAATTTTATTGCTGTCCTGATAATTGCCTGTCCCTGTGCCCTCGGGCTGGCAACTCCAACGGCAATAATGGTGGGTACTGGCATAGGTGCTGAAAGGGGTATCCTCATCAGGGATGCTCAGGCACTTGAAGCAGCTGGGAAGATCAGTACAGTTGTTCTTGACAAAACAGGTACAATAACTAAGGGCACGCCTGAGGTCATGGAGATTATTAACCTCAGTGAGTTTTCAGATGAAGAGCTTATGAGACTTGCTGCTTCTCTTGAGAGACTTTCGGAACATCCGCTCGGCAAGGCTATAGTGGAGAGGGCATTGAATATATCTCAAAAGGGTTCTATTGTACTTGAAGAGCCCCTTTCCTTTAAGGTAGAAGCAGGTGGTGGTGTAATAGGAGAGATTCACGCAGGCGGCAGGAAGAGTGAGATAATAATTGGAAGTTCTGAGTTCTTAAAAATTAATGGCATAGATATAAGCTCCTTGAGATCCCATGAGGAGGAGATTTCCAGAAGGGCCATGTCTCCTGTTTTTATAGCTATAAATAATGAGGTGAAAGGAATTTTCGCCATTGCTGATCCTGTAAAGGATGGCTCAAGGGAGGCAATAGAAGAGCTAAAGAGAGCTTCTATAGAGGTAATAATGCTTACAGGTGATCACAGACTTACTGCAGAGGCAATTGCAAAAAGAGTTGGTGTAGAAAAATATTATGCAAGGGTAACACCCGAGCAGAAATTGGAGATTATAAGGAGGCTTAAAGAGGAAAGAAGGCTTGTTGCAATGGTAGGTGATGGGATAAATGATGCCCCTGCCCTGATGGAGGCCCATATTGGAATAGCTATAGGTACAGGTACTGATATCGCAATGGAATCAAGTCAGATAACCCTTATGAAGGGAGATCTGAGGAGTGTCCTCAGGGCAATCCAGCTAAGCAGACTCACCATGAAGACAATAAAGCAGAATCTCTTCTGGGCATTTATTTACAATATTATAGGCATACCAGTTGCCGCAGGTATCCTTTATCCCTTTGGTGGGCCTCTCCTCAATCCCATGATAGCATCCCTTGCTATGGCAATGAGTTCAGTAAGTGTTGTGACAAATTCCCTGAGATTGAGAAGAAAGGCAAGGCTTTAACTTTTCTTGTACTAATTTAGAGACTTTTTGGGGACCCTGTGTCAAAGATTTTTTTGAGTGCGATTCTTGCAGCCGCGATCTGTGCCTCTTTTTTACTTTTTCCAGAACCTGTGCCAAAAAAAGTTCCGTTGATATATACATTTACTGTGAAGATTTTCTTATGTTCAGCTCCATGTTCTGCTATGATTTTATATTCTGGTAACTTTCCATACTGTTCAAGAGAGAGTTTCTGTAACTCGGACTTTGGGTCAAGGATTATATCTACGGAGGTTATCTCCTTGAGTTTGTCTTCAAAGAGCCTCAATACTGTATCCCTGGCCTCAGCAAGTCCGCTGTCCATAAATATAGCACCTATTATTGCCTCAAGACAATCAGCCAGTATGGAAGTTTTCTTCCTACCTCCTGTCTGCTCTTCTCCTTTGCCAAGAAATATATATTCTCCGAGGTCAAGTCCTCTTGCAATATCGAAAAGCACAGACTCCTTGACAAGAAAGGCCTTGAGGCTTGCAAGTCTGGATTCATCTTCTTCAGGAAATCTTATGAAAAGATATTCAGATATTATTAATCCGAGTACAGCGTCACCGAGAAATTCAAGCCTTTCATTATAGGCCGGGGCTTCCTCAGGTCTTTCATTATGAAGTGACTTATGTGTAAGGGCCTCTTTAAGGAGGTCCTTGTTTTTAAAAAAATAACCTAAGGAATTCTCAATCTCCTTCAAATCTCTTGAAGATAAGACAGGCATTAGTTCCACCAAATCCAAAGGAGTTGGAGATAGCACAATTAACCTCAGCTTTTCTTGCCTTATTGGGGACATAATCAAGGTCACAGGCAGGATCAGGTTTTTCAAGATTTATTGTGGGTGGGATGATGTTATTTTTAATGGTTAATACAGTTATAACTGCCTCCACTCCGCCAGCTGCTCCAAGGAGATGACCTGTCATAGATTTTGTAGAGCTTACAGCCAGTTTGTAAGCATGCTCTCCAAAGACCTTTTTTATTGCCATTGTCTCAAGTTCATCTCCATATTTTGTGGATGTACCATGGGCATTGATATATTGAATATCCTCAGGTCTTATTCCTGCATTCTTGAGTGCAGCCTCCATGCATCTTGCAGCACCTTCTCCCTGAGGAGCAGGAGATGTTATATGATAGGCATCTCCGCTCATACCATAACCAATTACCTCTGCATAAATCTTTGCTCCTCTTTTAAGGGCATGATTCAGTTCTTCAAGGATAACAATACCTGCTCCTTCTCCCATGACAAATCCATCCCTGTCAATGTCAAAGGGCCTGCTTGCACGCTCGGGGTCATCATTTCTTGTAGAGAGTGCCTTCATTGCTGTAAAGCCTGCTATCCCCATTGGAGTTATAACAGCCTCTGTGCCACCTGCTATCATGGCATCTGCATCACCACACTGGATTATTTTAAAGGCATCTCCTATGGAGTGACTTCCTGTTGCACAGGCAGTACAGGGAGAGGAGTTTGGTCCCTTTGCACCATATCTTATAGATACCTGGCCTGCTGCAAGATTAATTATAATCATGGGAATAAAAAATGGAGATATGCGTCTGTGTCCCTTTTCCAGAAGGGTCCTGTGATAATGCTCTATCATGGGAAGTCCTCCCATTCCTGAGCCTATTATCACTCCAACCCTTTCTGCATTTTCCTCTGTTATCTTCAGGCCTGAGTCCTTCATAGCCATCTCAGCAGCAGCAATAGCAAAGTGTATAAACCTGTCCATCTTCTTAATCTCCTTCTGCTCAATGTACTGAGATGGATCAAAGTTCTTCACCTCGGCAGCAATCTGTACAGGATAGGTGGAGGCATCAAAATGTGTGATTTTGCCTACCCCCGATCTGCCCTCAATGAGGGCGTTCCATGTCTCCTGAACTCCTATGCCGAGAGGTGTAACAAGACCCAGGCCTGTAATTACAACTCTTCTTTTATTCATTATTATGATGTCTTTTTCTTTATATACTCTATAGCGTCTTTGACCTTTACAATCTTTTCTGCATCCTCATCAGGGATTTCAATGTTGAAGGCTTCCTCAAAGGCCATGACAAGCTCTACTGTATCAAGAGAGTCCGCACCAAGATCCTCTACAAAGGAAGATTCTGGAGTGATATCAGCAGGATTCACCCCAAGCTGTTTTGCTATTATTTCCTTTACTTTTTCTTCCATTCAAACACCTCCAGATTCTGACAAAAATATGAGCACCTTTAAGGTGCCCTGAAATTTTAAGAGGCAATGCCTCTTTTATAACTACATATACATCCCGCCATTTACATGAATGACCTGACCTGTTATATAACCGGACATTGGTGATGCAAGGAATACCACTGCATTTGCCACATCCTCAGGAGTTCCAAATTTACCAAGTGGTATTGCCTTGAGCATCTCAGCCTTTACATTTTCAGGTAAGGACTCTGTCATCTTCGTCATTATAAATCCAGGAGCAACAGCATTGACAGTAATATTTCTACTGGCATATTCCTTTGCTATGGTCTTGGTAAGGCCCACCATGCCAGCCTTTGATGCACTGTAGTTTGCCTGTCCCGGATTTCCCATAAAGGCAACCACTGAGGCTATATTTATTATCCTTCCGTACCTCTGCTTTGACATTACCTTGACGGCTTCCTTGGAGCAGAGGAATACACTTTTGAGGTTTATTGCTATTACAGAATCCCATTCTTCCTCTTTCATCCTCAAGAGGAGTGCATCCCTTGTAATACCGGCATTATTCACAAGGATATCTATCCTGCCCATTTTTTCAATTATCTCCTTAAATCCCTTTTCCACTTCATCAGCCTTTGAGACATCAAAGGTCAATGAATGTGTCCTGACACCATATTTTGTGGTAATCTCCTGAGCAGTCTTTTCTGCCTCTTCAGCCATAATATCACATATAACAACAGAGGCTCCTTTTTTTGCAAGTGCCTCTGCAATTGCCCTTCCTATACCTCTTGCAGAACCTGTAACAACAGCCACATGGTCCTTGAATTCATTCTCCATTATATTATTACCTCCAGCTCAGAATTTCTAAAAGATACGGGGCACACCTGCCTTTCAGAATTATTAGTATCTTAATCTAAACGCCTATAATTTTATCGGATATTGTATTTCAATGTCAATTTTAAGTTATAATAAAAAACATGCCGATAGAAACTTTAAAACAAATTTTAAACAAAATGGACAGGATGCCGAGAGGGCTTTACCTGCGACACCTTAATGTAAGGTTATTAATCAGCTTACTCTACTGGCTAAGATTACCTTCTCAGCGAAAACTTCTTGTTACAAAACAAATAAAAATTGTCGCTTTGTAAAGACCATGAGGCAGACTGGCCATTTTCCTAACGGCAAATTTGGGGTATAATAAAAATTATGCCGAAGGTATATTTAATAGATGTGACAAACAGGGATGGAGTGCAGACATCGAGGATTCTGCTTCCAAAGCTTTCAAAGACCATGCTCAATCTCTATCTTGACCAGATGGGTCTTTATCAGAGCGAGGTCGGTTTTCCAACCTTGAGGCATGAGGTTAATTACATAAATGCGAATCTTGAACTTGTAAGGATGGGTGTTATAAAAAGGATCCATCTCGAGGGCTGGTGCAGGGCTATACCTGAGGATGTTGAACTCGCCTTTAAGAACTGTCCTGAACTGAAGCACCTTAATATCTCCATGTCCACATCAGATATAATGATTCAGGGAAAATGGCAGGGCAAAAAGACATGGAAGGACCTTCTTAAATCTGTCCTCGAGGCAATCAAGATTGCAAAGGATAAGGGTATTGAGACCCTTGGAGTGAATGCCGAGGATGCCTCAAGGACAGAACTTGATAGATTGATTGAATTTGTCCTTGCCGCAAAGGAGGCAGGTGCTGATAGGTTCAGATACTGTGATACCCTTGGTGCTGATGACCCCATAACCATATATGAAAGAATCAAGGCACTTGCCCTTGCTACCAAATTTCCTGTAGAAATGCACTGTCATAATGATCTGGGGATGGCAGAGGCGGTCTCTGTGGCTGGTGCTCAGGGGACAATTGAGGCTGGTGTTGATGCCTATATAAATACTACAGTGAATGGATATGGTGAGAGGGCTGGGAATTGTGACCTTGTGTCAACCATACTTGCCCTGAAGTTTTCCCACGGACTTAAAGAAAAACTTCCCCTTGATGAGCATATTGATTTGAAGATGGCATGGAAGGTCTCAAAGTATGCCTCATATGCCTTCAATCTTCCCATACCAATAAATCAGCCAGGTGTGGGTGCAAATGTCTTTGCTCATGAATCCGGTATTCATGCAGATGGTGCATTAAAGGATAGAAGGAACTATGAACTCTTTGATCCCGAGGATGTGGGAAGGGGCCAGCCAGAACTTCTTGAGACAGGTAGGGTTATTACCACAGGTGAGTATGGAGGAGTTAAGGGTTTCAGGCATGTCTATAGCAGACTCGGCATTGAGTTTCACGATGACAATGAGGCAAGGAAGATACTTGAACTTGTCCAGTATGCGAATCTCCATACTCAGAAACCTCTCACTGATGATGAGCTCAGATTTATAGCTCAGTATCCTGAGATAGTGAGGAAGATACTTACAGTTAATCCCTGAATGGAACCAGAGAGTCTTAACAAATTCTCCTTTAAGAATCCGTACCACGGGAAGGAAAAACGCTGTCCCCATAGAATCTATAAATTTTGGGGGTGTCCTGTCTTCTGACCATCTGAAGAATATCTATGTGGTTTGAATTATTTATAATCCTTCTTCTTATAATTCTGAATGGTTTCTTTGCTGCCTCTGAGATAGCTGTGGTAACCATGAGGAGGGCTAGGATAAAACAGCTCATTGAAGAGGGCAGGAAGAATGCTGAGATCTTATCCGAGTTAAGAAAGAGTCCTGACAGGTTTCTTGCCACAATACAGATAGGCGTTACGCTTGCCGGGGCCTTTGCATCAGCAATAGGAGGTGCCGCTGCAGTTGAGGTTATAAAACCGGCCTTGCTTGAATTACCCTTTCCTTTAATTTCTGCCTATGCTGAGGCAATAGCGATATCCATTGTGGTTGCCTTCATTACCTATGTATCTCTTATATTTGGTGAGCTTATTCCAAAAACCATTGCCCTTTCCAACCCTGAAGGTGTGGCACTTTTTGTGGCACCTCTTATTGAGAGATTTTCAGGGGCTATGTATATTGCAGTGAAGTTACTTACAAGGAGTACAGACTTTGTCCTGAAACCCTTCGGGAAAAAGACATTCACGGAGAGGGGTTATATCTCTGAGGAGGAGATAAAATTACTTCTTGAAGAGGGTGGCGAGCAGGGTGTTTTTGAGCTGGAGGAGAAGAAGTTGATCCATAGTGTTTTTGAATTTGTTGATACATTTGTAAAGGAGGTTATGGTTCCTGCTCCACAGATGGTCACAGTGGGTATTACTATGAGTCCTGATGAGATCAAGACAATCATTGCAGAGGAGAATTTTTCTCGCTACCCGGTTACAGGTAAGGACCTTAATGATATAAGGGGTATCCTTTATGCAAAGGACTTTTTCAATGTCCTCAGTAGCTCAGGTACAGTAGATATCAGAAAGATTGTAAAGCCTCCATTCTTTGTTCCTGAGACCATGAAGGTGAGCAATCTCCTCAGGGAGATGCAGAAAAAGAGGATTCATATGGCAATAGTTATAGATGAATATGGTGCGGTATCAGGTCTTGTAACCCTTGAAGACCTGCTTGAGGAGATAGTGGGTGAGATAAGGGATGAGTATGATGTGGAAAGTCCTGTGATAGAACTCAGTGATGGTACACTTCTCATTGATGCATCTATAAGCATTGCTGATCTGAGAGAGGACTATTCAATTGAATTACCGGAGTCTCCTGAATACGAGACCCTCGGAGGTTTTATCCTCACACAGCTCCAGAGAATCCCTCAACCGGATGATATTGTAGAACTCCCAGGGATGAAATTGAGGATAATAGAAATGGTTGGCCAGAGGATATCAAAGGTTAAACTTGAAAGAAAGGCAATAGTGGTAGAGGAGGAGCACCCCAAAAAATCCAGGGATCTTCGGGGGACCCAGGAGGACAGCTCAGATGCAGAAAACACCGGTGGATGAGCTTGCAGAACTTTCTGGTATCCTTCCGGGATATTATGATATAAAAGGAAATTATCACCCTGCCTCTCCCCGAACAAAGATAGCCCTCCTTCAGGCAATGGGTTATGACCTGAATAACCCCTATGCTGCTATTGAATCAATAAAACTCTATCCATGGCTTGAGATAATTGAACCCGTTCATATCTTTTCTATTTCAGAGCCCATCAGGATCCCCCTTTATATCCCTGTAAAAGATGGTAAGGACAAAGGGATAGGTATTAAGCTCTCTCTCTTTGATGAAAAGGGGAAAGGGCTTGAAGATTTGATACTCAATGATTTTATTATTCAGGCAGAGAGATTAATAGATAACAGAAGATATATAAAGATAGAGTATGAGCAAAGAGAATTAAGACAAATAGGTTATTTTAATATTGAAATCCTAATTGAACACCCTGAGCCAGAGATAAATGGTCTCAAGAAGAACTCAAAGATTATTATTACACCCCAGAGGGCCTATATACCACATGGGCTTGAAAAAAAGAGGTGCTGGGGGTTATCTGTAAATCTATATTCACTGCGTTCAACTGATAACTGGGGATGCGGTGACCTTGGAGACCTGAAGAAAATTATCCCCTGGTTATCAAAACTCGGTGCAGCGCTTATTGCTATTAATCCACTTCATGCCCTTCAGAACACTATCCCCTTTGGAATAAGCCCCTATTCACCTCTGAGCAGACTGTATAAGAATTTTATTTATCTTGATATGTCAGATATCTGGCCTGCAGGAGATGAACTTAAAGGAGAAATCTTGAAACTGAAAGATGAAAAACTTATAGATTATGAAAAGATAGCAGCCTTAAAACTCTGTGCATTGATGAAGGCCTTCAGGTCCTTTCTTGAAAGAGATTATAAGAAGAATACATCTCTGGCTGAAAAATTCAAGAGGTATGTTCTAAACGAGTCAGAGGATCTTAAACTTTTTGCTGCATACATGGCACTATCAGAAAAATTTCAGACCACAGACTGGCAAAGATGGCCAGACCAATATCGCGATCCCGAAAGCCTTTCTGTAAAGGGCTTCATTGAAGAAAATAAAGATCACATCCTTTTTTTTCAATATATTCAATGGCTGATAGATTCTCAGCACAGCGAGGTATATAAAAGATGCAGGCAGGTCGGTCTTTCTATTGGCCTTTATCATGACCTTGCAATAGGTGCGATAAAGGAGAGTTTTGATGTCTGGGTAAATAAAGATCTTTTCTGTCTGGATTTAGCACTCGGTGCACCACCTGATGACTTCAGCCCTGATGGTCAGAACTGGGGTTTTCCACCCATTAATCCAGTGAAACTCAGACAGAGGGGATATGACCTTTTCATCAAGGCACTGAGAAAGAATATGCAGTATGCAGGTGCACTGAGGATTGACCATGCCCTCGGGCTCTTCAGGCAATTCTGGATCCCTCAGGGTGAGAAGGCATCAGAGGGTGCCTATGTTTCTTTCCCCTGGGAAGACCTTTTAAGGATTATAGCCCTTGAGAGTGTGAGGAATAAAACGATTATAATTGCTGAAGACCTGGGTACTGTTGGTGAGAATGTGAGAGAAAGCCTGAAAAAATATGGCATGCTTTCATACAGGCTTTTCTATTTTGAAAGGAATTATCCAGACCCATCCTTTCTTGAACCTTCTAAGTATCCTGAGTTGAGCCTTTCAGCAATAACAACCCATGACCTGCCCACTATTTATGGGTTCTGGAAAGGAGTGGATATAGAGCAGAGAAGAGGGTTGGGGAAATATCCTGATGAAAAAACTTACACAATTCAGGTGGAAGAAAGACAGAGGGACAGGTCATTGATAATTGATGCATTGAAGAGAGAAGGCATCCTCAAGAGGGACTATGTTATCCCAGAAGAGATGACAGAGGAACTCTGCCTTGCAATATATAATTACCTGGCAAGGATGCCATCAAAGATAGTCCTCGTGAGCCTTGATGATATTATTGGTGCCATTGCTCAGCAGAATATGCCTGGCACAGTAGATGCCTATCCGAACTGGAGACAGAGGTCAGTAAAGACACTTGAAGAAATACTTCGGGATAAGGGATTTATAGAATTAGCCCTTATGTTTGAAAGAGAAGGAAGAAGATATTGAAATGGTGGAGCTGAGCGGGATCGAACCGCCGACCTTCTGAATGCCATTCAGACGCTCTCCCAACTGAGCTACAGCCCCAAACTATTTATTTATAACAACTTTAAAGACAAAGTGTCAATAGTTATTCTGATATAATTTATCATGGAGCGGATTCCTGAGCCAGAGCTTATGGATGAGCCAGAGCAGGCACTTGCCTATGCAATGGCAGATTTTTCAGAACCTGATAGCCAGTTCATGAGGCTTTTTGTGGAGGAATTCGGTTTAGATATTAAAGGATATGTCCTTGACCTTGGTTGTGGTCCAGGAAACATATCCTTCAGATTTGCAAGGGCCTTTCCACATTGTATTGTTCATGCCATTGATGGCTCAAAGGAGATGATAAGAATTGCCCTGAACCTTCTGTCCAGCAGCCCTGAATTGCAATCCAGACTCCTTTTTATTGAGGGAATCCTGCCTGAGATAAATCTTCCAGTTGACTGTTATGATGTAATCATAAGTAACAGTCTTCTCCATCATCTTCATGAACCAGTGGTTTTGTGGAACACTGTAAGGAGATTCTCAAGAAAAGGCACCATTGTATTTATAAGAGACCTTAAAAGACCATCTTCAAAGGAAGAGGCCATGAGGATTGTTGAGACCTATTCAGGAAATGAACCAGAGATATTGAAAAGGGATTTTTATAATTCACTTCTTGCTGCCTTGACAGTTGATGAGGTAAAAGAACAGATTAAAAGTGCAAACCTTGGACATTTAGAAGTAAGAGATTCAGGTGACAGGCACCTGATTATATTCGGGAGGTTTTAGATATGGACATTATTCCTGCAATAATTGGTTCTAAGAGATACAGGTCAGACAATTTTATCGAGATAAAGAATCCTTATTCTGGAGAGGTGATTGCAAGGGTCTCAGAGGTATCCAGAGAGGAATTTGAAAGGGCAGTTGAGGAGGCTTCCAGTTCTGAAAGGCTTATGGCAGGGCTTCCATCTTACAGAAAGGCAGAGATACTCCAGAGGGTTTCAGATATGCTCTTACAGAGGAAGGATGAGTTTGCAAGGACAATTACACTTGAGAATGGAAAACCCATCAGTGAATCAAGGACAGAGGTGGAGAGAGCCTCTCTTACATTCAGAATAGCCTCAGAAGAATCCGCAAGGATAAACGGAGAATTTATAAGGCTTGACAGGAATCAATTTTCAGAAAGAAGATGGGGAATAGTAAACAGGTTTCCCCTTGGAGTAGTCCTTGGAATAACTCCTTTTAATTTTCCTCTTAATCTTGTTGCCCATAAGATAGCGCCAGCCATTGCATCTGGTAATCCTGTTATTATCAAGCCTTCTTCAAAGACTCCTCTTACAGCCATCAAACTTGGAGAGCTTCTAATAGAAGCCGGGATACCAGATGGCTGTCTGAGCATCCTTCCCTGTTCTTCAAAGATTGTAGAGGAATTTATAACAGACAGAAGGATAAAGGTCCTGAGTTTTACAGGCAGTGCCTCAGCTGGCTGGAGATTGAAAAAACTTGCATTCAATAAAAAGGTGCTTCTTGAACTTGGTGGCAATGCGGGTGTTTTGATAGACAGGGATTGCGCTCTTGAATATGCAATCAAAAGGACTATCACAGGTGCATTCTCCTATGCAGGCCAGATATGTATATCTGTTCAGCGTATCTATGTGCACAGGGATGTCCATGATAGATTTCTTGAGGGTTTTTTAAAGGGTGTTGCTTCACTCAAGATGGGAGACCCCCTTGATGAGACTGTCCAGATAGGCCCGATGATTGATGAAGAAAATGCCATGAGGGTTGAAGAATGGGTTAATGAGGCATTGAAGGAAGGCGCAAGGCTTCTCTCAGGAGGCAGGAGAAGAGGAAACTTTTATGAGCCAACAGTAATTACCGGTGTGAGGCCTGATATGAGGATAAGCTGTGAGGAGGTCTTTGGACCAGTTGTTACAGTAACAGAGGTTAAGAGCTTTGAAGAGGGCGTAAAGGCAATAAATGATTCAGTCTATGGTCTTCAGGCAGGTGTGTTTACTGACAATATCAGGAAAGCCTTTTATGCCTTTGAGAACCTTGAGGTTGGAGGAGTTATTATTAATGATATCCCCACCTACAGGGTTGATCACATGCCCTATGGTGGAGTAAAGCTCTCAGGATTTGGAAGGGAAGGGGTTAAATATGCAATTGAAGAAATGACAGAATTGAGATTGATGGTCTTAAACATGAATATCTGAATTTTACAGGAATTCTTACAGGGGGGTGCAAAGTCACCCCCCTGTTATTTTTAAAATAATACTTACTGAGTCTTTTTTGGCTGTGGAGCAGGTGCTGCTGGCTGGCTGGTTTTTTCAGCAAACTTTCTCTCATCCATGCTGTCAAATATCTTTACTTCCTTTGGAGCCTTTTCTGCCTTTGAAGGATGGCATGCTGCGCAGAAGACCTCCATCTCCCTTCCACCTTTAGTATCAACCCGCAGGTATTTATAATTCGGGTTTGATGGATGGGGATCATGACATCCAGAGCATTCAAGCTTTCCATCCCTTAAGAGCCCCTGGGGCACTGTTGCAACCTTTGGATTGGGTGTTACGCTAAAAGGATGGCTCATTGCACCTGAGACAGGTGCTATACCAGCACCTCCTCTTTCAGGGGTCTCATGGCATCCAAGGCAAAGTGCAGTAACACCTGTATAAGGTGCCTTTGTTTTAGGATTGAGTGCCTTTTTGTTGGGCTCCACCGCAAAGATTATCTCTCCCTTTGCTGTGTGGATTCCATGACAGCCTGTGCAATTAAGGAGCTCATGTTTTCCTGCACCATGGACGATAACCGGGATTAAAAGGATCAGGAACACAATAGAAATGACCCTCATGAAACACCTCCCTTAGTTTATAAATTATTAAACAGGGCAAAGCCCTTCATTTTCCCCCTGAAGGTGAATAATCATAATACAGTGATTTTAAGGATGTCAATCGGGGTGACTGGTTTATGATTTATCTCATAGATGTAATCTCCCTGTTTTCTCATAAACTAAATTATGAAACCCTCGGTTCCTGAGACAGGCGTTGTGATTGCCATTGATGATGGCATGGCAAAGGTCATGCTTCATGGTGGAGAG
>JBDOIG010000296.1:0-3496 GCA_041082235.1 Thermodesulfovibrionales bacterium
CTCAAGAACAGGGATCTTTAACTCAGCTGCCTCAGCAATATGTCCCAGGGTATTACTTCCTGAGTCACCATATTCAGATGCATCAGGAGCCTCACCTATACCAAGGCCATCCATGACTATAAGTATGATACGCATGGCATATTATACAACCAATTTATTTTAATTTTTTTAAATAAAAACTTGACTTATTTATTTTAATAGATTATGATTCTAAAAATAGACCCTGTTTACAGAAACCAAAAATCAAGGGGAGGTTTTTATGAGGCGGACAGTTTCAATCGTTTGTTTTATCCTCTTTTTAAGTTCTCCCTCCTTTGGAGCAGACCTTTCCGGAAACTCAAGAACTTATCTTAGATTTATGGAATCCACTAATGATGATACATTCAATCCTCTTTATGAATATTTTGATTTCCATATCAGCAATATCAATGGTAAAGATATATCCTTTTTCTTCGGTGGATGGCTCTCCTATGACCTTGCTGATATCAGTTACAACAAGAGATATGACAACAATCTCCAGTATGCCTTCATCCAGTACAACCACAGGGCATCAGAATTTACTGCTGAACTGGGAAGATTCTATGTGTTTGAGGGCATTGCCTCAGAACAGATTGACGGTGTGTATGTAAAAAAATATTTCAGAAAAAAATTTGGTCTTGCAGTGTATGGAGGCATACCTGTAGAGACAGACTTTGATGAAAGAGGTGGAGATTCAATTTATGGTGGAAGGCTATCCTTTGAAGGAAGGTCCTATATCCTTGGCCTCTCCTATCTGAAAGAAAAAAATGATAGTAATGACTTTAGAGAAGAGACAGGTATTGACCTTTACTTGAGACCTTTAAATGAAATAGAGCTTACAGGACATTCAGATTATAACATAGGAGAATCAGGATGGCAGGAGCATTCTTATTATTTGTCAATAAGTCCCGCTTCTAGTCTCTATATAAAACCCCTGATATCATGGATTGATTATAGGAACTTTTTTTATTCTCCAACCACATCTGCCTTCAGGTTTGACCCTGCAATTGTTGACCCTAATGAGAAACTTCTCACATATGGTGGCTCAGTGGAATATAATGTAGGCCCTTTCATAATCAGTGGTGATTACAAGCGACACAACTATGAAATCCATGAAAGTGCAGACTATTATGGTGGCAGTATTACATATCTTTCTATTTCACCAATCTTTTCAAAAAAGAAGGGAAGTCTTGGCATCTCTGTACATCGCATGGATGGAAAAATAGAATCGCTTAAATATAATGAATACAGGTTCTTTGCTTCATTAAATCTTAATAAAGTAAGCCTTGCCACTGATATCATAGATATAAAATATGACCTTGAAAGAAATGGAGTTAAAAATGCCTATGCCATATCAGGCTATCTCGGTTATTCCCTGACAAAAAACCTTATCCTCTCAGCAGATGCAGAGTATGGGAAAAATCCTGAATTTGACAGAGAGGTAAAGACTATGCTTAAAGTTATTTACAGATTGTAGGAGGAAAAAATGAATAAACGTACAAAAACTTTTTTGCTCATAATAATATTCTCATGTATTGCAATCAGCAGCTACGGCGAACTTGTCAAGAAACACCCAATTGAACTGATTTCACCACCCCTGTGCAGTAAATGTCACAGTGATGAAAGGTCAGGTCTTGACCATACCTATGACTTTTCAAAAAAACACGGGTTTATCGCCTCTCAAAAGAGCTTAATGTGCAGCAGCTGCCATGTCCCAGCCTTTTGTGCTGATTGTCATACAAATAAAGAGGAAATAAAACCCAGCGACAAATTCAAGGAATCTCCTGAAAGGATAATGCCACACAGGGGAGACTATATCACCCAGCATAAGATTGATGGAAGAGTGAATCCAGCATCATGCATGAAATGTCATGGTCGTAAAAACAATAAGAGGTGTTTAACATGTCACAGATAAAATTTTTACTTATAGCTTTACTTCTGTTAGCAGGATGTGGCTCAAAAGGCAATGAACAGGCAATATTTGATTCCGTAACAGGTCAGCACCCTGATGGATGGATATCTCAACATGGTATTGAATATATACAGAACCCCGAGACCTGCAAGGAGTGTCATGGTATAAATCTTCATGGTGGTATATCAAATGTCAGTTGCTTTACTGCCCAGTACAATGGACTTTCCTGTCATGCAAATGGTCCAGGTCATCCACCAGGATGGGATAATCCTGATGCCCATGGTGCCATCGCAAAGGCGCAGCCCTCTAATACAACAGGATTCAATGTCTGCAAGGTCTGTCATGGAGAAGGGTTTGCCGGCGGTATCGTAAACGTATCCTGCTTTACCTGCCATAATGTAAATGCACCTCATCCACCATCTCCCTGGATAAATGGCAGGACTCATACTAATACAAACCCTGGAAATGCCTCAGTATGCGCTGATTGTCACAGAAGTGCACAGGGCACGCCTGGATGTTTTAATAATACCCTCTGTCATGGCACGACGGTCTGCGGTAACTGTCATGGCATACCTCCTGATGGACAAACTCCGCCAAATACAGCTGGAAGACACGGTATACATAATACCTTTGATTCCCTTGTGCAAGATTGTTCAGTCTGCCATTACGGTGCAGGATATGGAACCTCAAAACATCAGAACAATATACCTGATGTGATTATTCATACAATATTTTATGCAAAGACTGGACAGGGTTCCTATAATAGCTCAAATAAAATCTGTTCAAATATATCCTGCCATGGAGCCCAGACAACACCAGACTGGCTAACAGGTTCAATAGATGTGGATACGCAATGTCAATCCTGCCATCGCTCCAGAAGCGTATCTGATCAGTACAATAGTTATTACTCAGGTAAGCATGATAAGCATGTAAACAATGAAGGAATTCTCTGCACTCAATGTCATGATACATCAAAACTTCAGACGAATCATTTTAAATATCTCTATACACCTCAGATGGAAGGTCCTGCATCAGCTACATTAAGGGATCAGTTACTATATAATCCAACCAATCATACCTGTAATCCCGGAGCAGGTGGGCTTACTGGCTGTCATAATTCCAAGACATGGCAATAAATAAGACGCATTGAAATTAAAAAAGGGGAGGACTGGGAAAATCCCAGCCCCCCTTTAATATAATCAGCAGCCTGCTGCCTTTTTAAAATATGTGGTTATGTTTTTTCCATCCTTTGTAGTATACTTAACCTTTACCTCATCACCCTCGCTTATCCTTCCATCCTTAAACTTTGCAAGGGTTGTTTCATCCTCAACTGTAACTGTAACCTCCTGACCATCCTGTGTAGTAATCACCACAGTATTTGCCTTGAGGTCTATTGTCTTTACCTTTCCCTTGATAGACACTACATCCTCTGAGAAAGCTATCCCTGATAACACAAGGGATAGTATCAACAGAATTCCTGCAAACAGATATAACCTTTTCATGGCATCCTCCTTTACTTTATCTTTCTTGCTCCGTACCTGATTGGATCACCCTTATAACCAAGGG
>JBDOIG010000312.1:0-5773 GCA_041082235.1 Thermodesulfovibrionales bacterium
GCCTCTGTTGACCTTCAGGGTAAGCCATGGGATAAGAAACGAGCTGTTATATGGTGGAACCCAACAAAGATAAATCCCCAGACAAACAAGCCTGGAACCTGGGAAGGTGATGTGCCTGATGGACCGGCACCACCTATGGGAGCAGAAGGTGGAAAATATCCATTCATTATGAGACCGGAGGGAGTTGGTCTTATATTTGGTCCTGGACTTAATGATGGACCGTTCCCCGAGCATTATGAGCCCCTTGAATGTCCATTGCAGGAGAATCCACTTTCAAAAAGTCACAGGATAAATCCAACTGTTAAGCTCTTCTATCCTGTTAAAGGCCCTCATGATATGCCCGAGGAAAAGGGTCCTGAGGAAGATATATTCTTCAGCTGTGACATACGGTATCCCTATGTTGCGACAACCTATCGTGTCTCAGAGCACTGGCAGACAGGGGTGCTTACAAGACATCTGCCATGGCAGCTGGAGCTCATGCCACAGCAGTTTGTTGAGATCAGCAAGGAGCTTGCTTCAGAAAAGGGCATAAAGAGTGGAGATAAGGTAATAGTCTCCTCTGCCCGTGGAAAGGTCTGGGCAATAGCTATAGTCACAGAAAGGCTAAAACCCTTTAAGGTCATGAACCAGACAATACATCAGATCGGGCTACCATGGTGCTTTGGATGGCAGTATCCTGAGGATGGTAGTGGTGGTGATAGCTCCAATCTCCTCACACCGACCATTGGAGATGCCAATACACTGATTCCTGAGACAAAGGCATTCATGGTCAATATAGAGAAGGCATAGGAGGTGCATGATGGCAAGAAAGGCATTATTAATATCTCCAGAGCTCTGCATTGGTTGCAGGGGCTGTCAGACAGCCTGTAAGAACTGGAATCAGCTTCCTGCAACAAAGACAGTAAATAAAGGTACCTTTGAGAATCCACCAGACCTTACACCTAATCTTTATAACAGGATTCGTTATGTGGAGGTTCCTTCAGAGACCAACATGGTAAGATGGCTCTTTGTGAGCCAGAGGTGCATGCACTGCGATGATGCAGGATGTATGAGGATATGTCCTGCACCAGGTGCACTCTTTAAGACAAAGGAGGGTGCGGTTGCCTTTGACAAGAACAAATGCATAGGCTGCAAACTATGCGTTGCAGGCTGTCCCTTCAATGTGCCGAGATACGATGAGAAGGATAAGATATCAAAGTGCCATCTCTGCTCGGACAGGATTGCTGAAGGTCTTCCACCAGCCTGTGCAAAGACCTGCCCAACAGGTGCAATTGCCTATGGTGACAGGGATGAATTAATAGCAAAGGCACAGAAGGCTGCTTACCAGAAACTCTATGGAGAGGCAGACCTCGGTGGTCTTGGCGTGCTCTATGCCTTTAAGGATGCACCGAAACTGTACGGGATGATTGAAAAACCAGAGATACCCGAGACAGTCCTCTTCTGGCACAAGGTGCTGAAGCCCCTTTCTTACATAGGCCTTGCTGGTGCAGTGGGCTTGGCAGCACTGCATTACATAGCCATCGGGCCAAAGAGAGATGAGGGAGGTGAATAAAAATGGCTGAGTATATTAGAAAGGCAACAACTTCTGAGATAATAAATCACTGGTTACTTGCAGGGAGCTTCTTCCTCCTCGCAATAACCGGATTTGGATTTCTTTTCAGACTTGAGTGGATGGCATCAATATTCGGGAGCTTCCATTCAATGAGGACAATCCACAACTGGTCTGGAGTGGTTTTTGTGATAGCCCTTTTTGGAACTGTGTTCCATTATTTACCTGTTGCATTGAGCTGGGGGAAAGAAGATATAGAGTGGTTCAAGAAGGCAGGGGGTTATCTCTCAAAGGGTGTGAAGGTGCCTCCTCAGGATATAATCAATGCGGGTCAGAAGCTATTTTATCTATTCCTGCTTATCTCAGGTATAGTAATAGCTGCCTCAGGTTTTGTGATATGGCTTATGGCTGGTGTCAGGGAATGGGTTTTGATTTCTCATCTACTTCATAACATCGCCTTTGACCTCCTCGTAATCGCAATACCGCTTCATATCTATCTCGGGACACTTGCAAACCCAGGGACATTCAGAATCATGGTCTATGGAACAGTGCCTGTAGAGTGGGCAAGGAAAAGGCATGGAAAGTGGGTTCAGAAATTAGGATATTAAAATGGCAATTATTTATGATGAGGTCTGGATAACAAGCTCAAGAGAGGTAAAGATATGCCTTGATGCAATAAAGGCATATGAAAAGGAATTAAAGAAATTAGAAGAGAGATACAGTATCAATGGTCAGGGATTGCTATTAAAGATTGAGAAAGGCTATGTCCCTGCTGGTCATGAGGCGAGGTGGTATGAGACCCACCTCGGCCTCTTAAGAACCCGGGAAAGGCTTGAAGGGTTAAAGAGATTTCTTGAATGAATCAGGTGAGATGGGATTAAGGTGGAGACTGAGAAGGATGAGGTTAAGATTGGGATTTAGAAAAAGAGCCTTATCCTTAATCTCAATCCTAACCCTAATCTTAATCTCCACCATTCTTTATGCTCAGGAAAAGAGATATACTCTGCCGATTGAGGGCTCTCCATCCTACGGGCCTCCTGATGCACCTGTGACCATAATAGAATTCCTTGATTATCAGTGACCCCACTGTGTTGGGGTCGGTCCGACCATTGAGAGATTACTGAAGGAATACCATGGAAAGATAAGACTGATTATAAAACACTACCCCTATAAGTACAGGGATTTCTCCCACATCGCAGCAGAGGCAGCCATGGCTGCTCATGAGCAGGGTAAATTCTGGCAGATGCATGAATTATTATTAAAAAGGTCACCTCAGCTTGACAGGGAAAGCC
This sequence comes from Thermodesulfovibrionales bacterium, assembly GCA_041082235.1. GTDB lineage: Bacteria > Nitrospirota > Thermodesulfovibrionia > Thermodesulfovibrionales > CALJEL01 > CALJEL01. The sequence continues at coordinate 2,842 of JBDOIG010000312.1, forward strand.
TGATAAGATATGCAAAAGAACTCGGACTTGATATTAATAAATTCACGGAGTCCCTTGATAGGATGAAGCACAAAGACATAATTGAGAGGGATAAAAAACTTGCAATTGACCTTGACCTTTATAACACACCAACATTCTTTATTAATGGAAGAAAGGTCATTGGTAATAGACCTTATGAATATTTTAAAAAGGTCATAGAGGAGGAGCTTAAAGGTGCAAAAAAATAAAAGACAGGAGGCAGAACACAGAAGCAGAAATACAGGGGTCTCTATCCTGTGTTTTTTACTTCTTTTAATCTGGATAAGTATTCCAGCGATAACTTTAGGAGGACACCTTGAACCATTCAGGTCTGTTCCCATACCTGAGTCCAATCCCCAGAGCCCTGAAAAGATAGAGCTCGGTAAGAAGCTCTTCTTTGACAGGAGGCTTTCTGGAGATGGGACAATGAGCTGTGCAACATGTCATATACCTGACCTTGCCTTTACAGATGGCCTTGAGGTCTCTTTGAGTTATCCAACAACAAGAAACTGGAGGAATGCACCAACACTGATAAACGTTGCCTTCAGTAAATACCTATTCTGGGATGGAAGGGCAACCTCCCTTGAGGATCAGGCACTATTCCCCATACTCTCTGCCTTTGAGATGAACCAGAACCTTGACTTTCTTGAGGAGGAATTGAGGTCAGTGCCTGAATATGTTGATGCCTTTAAAAGGGTTTTCGGTGGAGAGATAACAAGGGAGAAGATTGCAATGGCAATTGCTGCCTTTGAAAGAACACTTGTGTCAAAGAATGCACCCATTGATAGATTTTTAAATGGTGATAAAAAGGCCCTTTCTCCTGAGGCAATAAAAGGTTATGAGATCTTTACAGGTAAGGGTAAGTGTTCTGAATGTCATCACAGAGTGAATCTCAGTGATGACAAATTCTATAATCTCGGAGTCCCTGAAAATGAAGAGATAGAAAAAGACCCGAGGATTGCTGCCACAAGGAGGTTTGTTGCAAAGGTTTATCATTATGAGGACTACCTGAATCTCAGAGAAGACCCTGGCAGATATCTGATAACAAAGGACAAAAAGGACTGGAAGGCCTTCAAGACACCAACATTAAGAGAGGTATCAAAGACTGCACCTTATATGCATAACGGGATATTGAAAACACTTGATGAGGTAATTGAATTCTTCAATCAGGGAGGGGGCAGGGGTAATACTGTGCTTAAACCCCTTGGACTCAGTGAGGAGGAGAAAAGATACCTCAGGGTATTCCTTGAAGAAGCACTTACAGGTGAGGAGATTGTGATAAAATATCCAGAGATTCCCTGATGGAAATAGAAGAGATTATAGAGAAAAAACCCCACCTTAAAGAGACTCTCCTTCTTTATAAAAAGGTAAAGGAGTTTAATGACTTAATCGTTGAATCTTACAGGGACTCATTACACCAGGCAGATATATGCTATCCACCCTATATTGTGGAAGGAATATTTCAGAAATTTTCCCAGGTCTTTGATATACCCCTTGAGAGTCTTGTCCCTCTTATGGAGGCCATGAGGCTCAGACAGATAGACCTCACAAGGCTTCCCCACAGTGAGGTCTCAGGTTTTCTCTTACCCTATCATGAAGATGAACTCTGGATGATAATGTTTATTATTGGCAGGCCCTTTTTCCTTGGCATGAAAAGGCTCTTTAACCTTGATGGTCTTTTCTGGCAGGACGGAAGATGTCCTGTTTGCAATGCAAGGCCTGCCATGTCCTCAATACTTGAGGATGGAAGAAGAAGACTTCACTGCTCTTTTTGTGATAATTCAGGTTTCTATAGAAGGCTCGGATGCCCCCTGTGTGGAAATTTTGATATTAAAAAAGACAATATACTTATCATTGAAGAGGAAGAAGGCTACAGGATAGAATTCTGCGATGACTGCGGTTCTTATATAAAGACAGTGAAGGAAGAGAAGTTAAAGGACTATTCCATTGACATTGCTGACCTTATAAGCCTTCCACTTGATATAATAGCCCAGGGAAGGGGCTACAGGAGAAGCTCACCAAATCCCCTTGGAATGCTCAGGATGGCATAGATTTTGGAAAAAAGGTAGAATATAGTAATGCCGCTTGCTAAAAAATATATACCCCATTATACTGTTCAAGATTATATGCGATGGGAAGGAGACTGGGAGCTCATCGACGGAATTCCCGTTGCCATGTCACCAAGTGCTGGCTTTACCCATCAGAGGATATGTAGTCTTATTCACTACCAGCTTATGGAGGCCCTGAAGGATTGTAAAAACTGCCTGGCCCTTTATGAACTTGACTGGATAGTTTCTGAAGACACAGTCCTAAGACCTGACATTGTAGTCATATGCTCTAAGCCCGAAGGCGAATATATTACAAAGGCTCCTGAGGTTATCTTTGAGGTGGTTTCCTCTCAGACCCTCCAGAAAGACCAGACAGTCAAGTATGAGATATATGAAAAGGAAGGTGTGAGATATTATGTAATTGTTTATCCTGAAAGGACTTCTGCAATAATTTTTAAAAATTTGAATAATAAATTCACAAAACTAACTGATGCAAGTGACGATAAAATAATCTTTGAACTTGGAAATTGCAACTTTCTTTTTGACTTTTCAGTTATTTTTAAGCAATGAAAGATAATCCCTTATCTCCCTAGCGAAAAGATAAAAATCACCGAGACGCTTTTTATAGATTCCATAAGTTATAGAATCATCAATCCCATCATAACCATGAATAAGTAAATTTCTGAATCTTATCATTGATTTATATGTCTCAAATGTTGCTTCTTTACAATCCCCGCTTCATATAGTATATCCATACATTCTGAATATGTCTGAGGTTCTCTGAGGTCAAGGGCACTGACCAAATGCTTGCATATACTTACCATCTGTTCAACGGCAAGTTCCATATTCCGTTCAATAAATCTCTT
>JBDOIG010000314.1:0-1121 GCA_041082235.1 Thermodesulfovibrionales bacterium
AAAAAATGATAATAGATGTGCTCCTTTCTTCTGGAGACTTTATAAAAAAGATGATCCAGAGGGCTCAGGATGGTCATGATCATGATCTTAAGGGTTCAGAAGGCATTGTAGAAGCACTTGAAGGGATAAAGAAATTTTCTGCTAAAAAATTATTCAAGATAGTCTTCTCACCTCATCCTGAGATGCTTTCAAGTGGTCTTGACCCATCAATGATAATTGAAGATCTTAAAACCAGAGGAAGAATAGTTAATATAAAGGCCTACACAGATACAGTGCCCGTGCTTTCAGAACTTGATCCTGAACGGCTTTATCTTCGCTGGGACATAATACTGGAGACCGAGGAAGACATAAATACCCTCAGGTCCTATTTTTCTGGCCTTGATGAAGAAGAGATAAAGATAATGCCAGCTACCCAGTCTCAGGATGAAGTGCCCTTAATAGGGGAGGTTCTCATAGAGTCAGGTGCAGTGTCAGAAAAGGATGTAGAGGATGCCCTTGAGAATCAGAAGAAGATAGGTGACATACTCCTTGAAAAGGGCAAACTAACCAGGGAGACTATTGAAAGGGCAGTCCATGAACAGACAGAAAGGAGAGTTGATTCCTTTAAACAAACCCTTACATCAACTGTGAGGGTTGATCTCAGAAAACTTGATCGCCTGCTCAATCTTGTTGGAGAGATGGTTATCATCCACTCAATGCTTGAGAGGGTTATAAATGAAGGCAATGGTAAGGATTATTCATCCTTCAACATACATGTCCTTTTTAATCAGCTCCAGAGGATCGGGCGGCAGATACAGGAAAGCACCATGTCACTCAGGATGCTTCCAGTTGGAGAGGTCTTTCATAGATTTATGAGGCTTGTAAGGGAACTTTCCCAGGCCCAGAATAAAAAGGTTGAACTTATTATTTCAGGCGAAGATACAGAGCTTGACAAAGGCGTACTTGAAAAGATCACGGATCCCCTTGTCCATCTCATAAGAAATGCCATAGACCATGGAATAGAGACTCCTGAAGAAAGGCTTTCAAAAGGCAAACCAGAGAAAGGAGTTATAAACCTCAGTGCCTATCAGGTTGGTGATTCCATCTATATTGAAGTGGAAGATGATGGAAGGGGTATAGAT
>JBDOIG010000015.1:0-1203 GCA_041082235.1 Thermodesulfovibrionales bacterium
AAATGGAAAAGAATAACAGAGATAAACTGGCAGGAGGATATAAAGATTTACAAGCATATTGGCATCTATGGATATAGAAAGGACATCCTTCTAAGGCTCTCAAAAACACCCCAGAGTGAACTTGAAAGGATTGAAAAGCTTGAACAATTAAGGGCCCTTGAAAATGGTTTTAAGATAAAGATTGGCATGAGCTCTTTTAATACCATCGGTATTGATACACCTGAAGACCTCAAAAGGGCAGAGGAATGGCTAAATTCATATTCATAACAGGTGGCGTTGTCTCATCCCTTGGGAAAGGCATTGCCGCTGCCTCCATAGGAGCCCTCCTTGAGGCAAAAGGACTGAAGGTCACCATTCAGAAACTTGACCCCTATATAAATGTCGACCCCGGAACCCTGAGCCCTTTCCAGCATGGAGAGGTCTTTGTAACAGATGACGGAGCAGAGACAGACCTAGATCTCGGCCATTACGAAAGGTTCTGTTCTATAAGGACAACGAAGAATAACAATTACACTACAGGAAAGATTTATTACAATGTAATCACAAAGGAAAGAAGGGGAGATTATCTTGGAGATACTGTCCAGGTAGTTCCCCATCTCACTGATGAGATCAAAAGATCCATAAGGACAGTGGAGGATAACAATGATGTTGTAATAGTAGAGATAGGCGGCACAGTTGGAGATATAGAAAGCCTTCCATTCCTTGAAGCAATAAGACAGTTTAAATATGATGTGGGAAGGGAAAATGTAATTTATATCCACCTCACCCTGGTTCCCTATATAAAATCCTCTGGAGAATTAAAGACAAAACCAACCCAGCACAGTGTGAAGGAGCTGAGGGAAATAGGTATCCAGCCAGATATACTCATCTGCAGGACAGAAAGACCCCTTCCACCTGAAATTAAAAAAAAGATAGCACTCCACTGCAACCTTGATGGAGAAAATGTTATTGCTGGCATAGACTGTGAGACTGTTTATGAGGTGCCTCTTGTCTTCTATAAAGAAGGGCTCCACAGACAGGTATCAAAGCTCCTCGGCCTGCCAGATAATGAACCTGATTTAAGGAAATGGGAAGAGATAGTAAGGAAGATCAAAGAACCAAAATATGAGGTATCCATAGCCATAGTAGGGAAATACATAGGACTCAAGGACTCCTATAAAAGTCTTATAGAGGCACTCCATCACGGAGGGATTGCCAATAACG
>JBDOIG010000038.1:0-2026 GCA_041082235.1 Thermodesulfovibrionales bacterium
ACAGTTATTACAAACTCACCCCTTTCATCACCATCAAGCATATTGTTGCCTGAAGGCTCGGAGAAATTAACAGAGAGCCTTAAATCAGGTTTAAGACCTGGCTTCGCAACACACCTTGTCTTTGAAGAACCTAAAGACTTTGCATTCATAATAAGGTCCTGAATCGCTTGGTATACTGTCAAATCTAGCGCTGTCCTGCCCCAATTATCCTTTGCATTTACATCAGCCCCTTTTTCTATGAGAAGTTTTGCTATATCAGTATAGCCTTGAGAAGCCGCATACATCAGGGCTGTCCAGCCATCATTATTCTTTGCATCTACATCAGCCCCTTTTTCTATGAGAAGTTTTGCTATATCAGTATGGCCATTCAGGGACGCACACATTAAAGGTGTTACGTCAGTTTTATCCTTTGCTTTTATATTCGCTCCATTTTCTATAAGAAGTCTTACTATTTCGGTCTTGCCCCCAGAAGCCGCCCACATCAGGGCTGTCTGCCCAGCAAAATTCTTTGCATTTATATCTGCCCCTTCTTTTATAAGAAGTCTTACTGTATCTATTTTGCCTTCAAAAGCAGCCTTCATCAGAGCCGTGTAGCCTGTTGCTCCTTTTTCTATGAGAAGATTTGCTATATCAGTATGGCCATTTAAAACCGCCAACATCAGGGCTGTCCAGCCAAACTCATCCTTTGCATTTATGTCAGCCCCTTTTTCTATGAGGAGTTTTGCTGTATCAGTATGGCCATTATAAACCGTCCACATCAGGGCTGTGGAGCCATCATTATTCTTTGCATTTACATCAGCCCCTTTTTCTATGAGGAGTTTTGCTGTATCAGTATGGCCCCTGTTAGCCGCATACATCAGGGCTGTGGAGCCATCATTATTCTTTGCATTTACATCAACCCCTTTTTCTATGAGAAGTTTTGCTACATCAGTATGGCCATTAAGAGCCGCCCCCATCAGGGCTGTCCAGCTAAACTCATCCTTTGCATTTATGTCAGCCCCTTTTTCTATGAGGAGTTTTGCTGTATCAGTATGGCCCTTATAAGCCGCCCACATCAGGGCTGTATTGCCAACATTATCCTTTGCATTTATGTCAGCCCCTTTTTCTATGAGGAGTTTTGCTGTATCAGTATGGCCTTCAGAAGCCGCCTCTATCAGGGCTGTATTGCCAACATTATCCTTTGCATTTATATCAGCCCCTTTTTTAAGAAGTTCTTTTACGGTGGCAATATCACCCCTCCTTGCTGCACCTATGAGTTCATTATCATATCCACCGCAAAGGCCCTGTCCTGTAAAAATCACCATTAAAAAAAGGAAAAATAGAAACCTTTTCATAATAGCCCTCCTTATTCATTTATCACTTCATAGGATATTATTACATCCTCTGCATAATCTGCAATCTCTGAATATCTCCTGAAAAACTCACTGAGTCCTACAGGCTGTAGAGGTGAAAAGAACCTCCTGAAATCTACACCTGATGCCCCATCATCTACAGCAGATATAAAGAATGCCTCTGCGTCCCTTTTATGACCTGTAAGGGTGGACATCTCAAGTTCTGTGATGCTATTTTTTGGTGGAAAGATAAAGAGACCTTCTATTGTGTTTTCCCTTTCATAGTCACTCGGGAAAAGCATTATCACTTTATCCTCTGCAGTGATATTGAATATGGCTATCTTTGCCTTTTTACTGGTCCTTATAGTGATGGCTGCCTTTTCTCCTTGCCTGAAGACCCCTCCATTGAGTTTTGCTTCAAGGCCTAAGGAGGTGGACTTTTTCTCTGGTATATAGACATCAGCACTGAGTTTCACAATATATTCTGGCACAGGTGGTGTAGAGCTGTCTTTCTGATAAGTGTCAAGTTTCCATTCAAGAACCTTTTCCTTAATTATGTAGCCTGTAGAGTATGTCCTGATAAAGTCAACTGCGAGCCTCATATCAGAGACAACTGTGTGGGAAGAGACCCTGATGCCTGCCACCTGCTCAATTGCCGATGCCCTTGCCCTCTGAAGGGCAAGAAGCTGGCACTG
>JBDOIG010000043.1:0-3353 GCA_041082235.1 Thermodesulfovibrionales bacterium
ACCATAATCTTTTAATTGCCAGTAAGGTGGAGAAGTAATGATAAGATGAACAGATTCATCAGGAACTTCCTTCATCCATCTGGAATCACCTATGATTATCCTGTGAAAGGTTTTCATATTTATCTCACTTTAATATAAACCGTAATTAACTTTTTTGTTTTAAGTGTAAAATGCCACTTCATTTTTACTTCTCTATTTTCAAATCATAATCACAATTTCTTTAAACTTAAAAAGCAAAATTTCTTCGGAAAATTTAGCTGCCGGATGGTGAAGCTGAAAGGCGGAAACAAATGCCATTTTTTTCAAAACTTCCTTTCTGGCTCCCGGGGAGGGATTCGAACCCCCGACCAAGTGGTTAACAGCCACCCGCTCTGCCTGCTGAGCTACCCGGGAAGTACTTATTTTTATATCAAATATGCAGTGTTTTTGTCAAATTTTTCACCTTTAGAGCAGCAGACCGGCAGAGCAGCAAATAGAACAGTAGAGCAGGATACAAGATTCAGAATACAGGATTTTAAGATTATTTGTATCTTGTATCATGTATCGTGAATCATAAAAAGGACTACTGCGCTACTCTATGCTGCTCCAACAGTAAAAACCTGCACCTACGAGGTGCAAGTTTAATAGGCTTACGGCTAAAGTAGTGGTCTTCAAGCCTTAATTCTTAATCCTTCAGCCTTAAGCATATAGCCTTCAGCCTATTTATAATCCGAAGGCCTTAAAATAGCCTGCCATCTCCTGTACTGAAAACTGGCCAGGGGCTGAGCTGCCTGTAAGTGCTGCATAGGTAATCATGGAGCCAAGCACAGGGAAAACCAATCTTGAAGGTTTACCATGCTCACCCATGGATATGGTAATTATATTGTCTTTTCTGTGTCTTATAGTAAAGGAAGCCATTCTTATCAGGTCTTCTCTGTCCTTTGCGGTAACAGCTATCTTTACAATATCTGTTCCTCTGTCCTTTGCCCTCAAAAATATCTCTTCAATAACTGAGTCCTTTGGTGTTTCATTAAAATTATGATATGAACCTATCAGGATTTTGTTTTCTTTCTCTATTAAAGGTTTGAGCCTCTCAAAAAGGTCCTCAGATGCAAATTCAATGTCAACTGCATCCACAGAGGGAATAATCTCCTTAAAGAGTCTGTATCTTGTATCATCATCAATGAATCTCTTTCCTCCTTCTTTCTCACTCCTTATAGTTGCTATGAGGGGTTTATTGAAGACCCCAGCCCTGCTGATTATCTCTTCAAGATTTTCCTCCTGACTGATATCAAACATATCAAACCTGAGCTCAAGTATGTCAGCACTTTCTACAAGCTCTTTCTGAAGTGCTGCTATCTCTGTAACAACACCTGCAATCAATGGTCTTTTGGAAAATAGCGGGGTCCCCCAAAAATCTGTAGATTTTTTGGGGTGCCAGTGAAGTTTACCTCTATTCATGCTATTTATTATAATATTTTCATGCAAAAAGTTCGCTGTCACATCTTTGTTGCTGGAAGGGTTCAGGGTGTATTCTTCAGGGCCTTTACAAGGGATGTGGCTGAGAGCCTCGGGCTGAAGGGATGGGTGAGGAACCTTTTTGATGGAAGGGTTGAGGCCGTACTTGAGGGCTCAAAAGAACTTATAGAGGAGGCCTTAAAAAAGATCAAGGTCGGTCCACCTGCTGCAAGGGTTGACAATATTGACCTGAACTGGAATGAACCTGTAGAAAATCTCCCTGATTTCAGGATAAGGTATTAAAGAGTGAAGTTTAGTGTATCCATCTTAAAAGAAAAGATTCTTCCTGGCTATAGATTAAATAAAGAGGAAGCCCTTGAATTAAGCACACTCGCAGGGACTGCACTATTTGACCTCTTTTCTGAAGCTAACAGGTTAAGAGCTTACTTCAGGAAAGAAGAGGTTGACCTCTGCGCAATAATAAATGCAAAATCAGGTGCCTGTCCTGAGGACTGTTCTTTCTGTGCCCAGTCATCAAGGCACAAAACCAGCATTGATGTCTATCCACTGGTAAAAAAAGAGGTTGTGCTGGCAAAGGCAGATGAGGCAAAAAAGAATCTTGTAAGGAGATTCTGTGTTGTAATAAGCGGAAGAAAGGCAGGCAGGGAAGACCTGATAAAGATAGGAGAAATGATAGAGGGCATAAGAAAGCTCGGGTTGCTTCCCTGTGCAACACTCGGACTTCTTGAAAAGGACGAACTCCAGTACCTGAAAGACTATGGTCTTGAAAGATATCATCATAACCTTGAGACCTCTGAGAGATTTTTCCCAAATATCTGTAGCACTCACACCTACAGGGATAAGCTCCTCACTATTGAGGCTGCAAAGTCCCTTGGTCTCAGTGTCTGCTCTGGCGGGATATTTGGCATGGGTGAAGAATGGGAGGACAGGATTGATATGGCGATTGCCCTCAGGGAGCTTCAGGTGGATTCTGTACCAATCAACTTTCTTATCCCTATAAAAGGAACTCCTTTGAATGGGAAGGATATGATGCAGCCTCTTGAGGCACTGAAGATTGTAAGCCTTTACAGATTCCTCCTTCCTGACAAAGAAATAAGGCTCTGCGGTGGAAGGGCACAGGTCCTTGGAGAGTTTAATTCTATGATATTCCTTGCAGGTGCTGATGCTATTCTTACAGGGAATTACCTTACAACAACAGGAAGGACCTATTCTGATGATATAAGGCTTATAGAGGCAATGGGATTATGCATAAAGCAATAGAGGAAGTCCAGATAGAAAAACTTAAAAATGCACTTGCGGATGATCCCAATGTAGTCTTTGCTGTACTCTTCGGTTCAAGGGTAAGGGGCAAGACATTGAAAGGTCTTCAGAAAAGCGATATAGACCTTGCTGTTTATTTTAAAAACCCGCCTGAGGGTCTTGCATTATTAGACTATATCTCTAAACTCTCTGATAGGGTTGGGGATGAAATTGACCTTGTTGTTCTTAACAGGGCCTCAGCCTTTCTGAGGCATCAGGTGATGAAAGAGAGGGTTTTACTTATTTGCAAAGATCAGGAGATCTACAGAAGATTTAGAGAAAAAACAATCTCTGACTATCAGGAATATAAATATATCTCTGGTATGGAAAAAAATATGATAGATAGAGAATTAGTGGAAAAGAAGTTAAGGCGGATTGAGGAACTTGTAAAGGAGATTTCCAGTATAGAGATAAACTCCTTTGAAAATTTTAAAAATGACATTATCAAAAAGAGATTTATTGAACGGAATATGGAACTTGCCGTTGAACAGATGGTAAGTATATGCAAGCATTTGGTCAGTGCCCTTGACCTCAGAGAACCTCAGACATATTCAGAATGTATGGATATACTATATGAAGCGGGGATTGTAAAGAAG
>JBDOIG010000059.1:0-67529 GCA_041082235.1 Thermodesulfovibrionales bacterium
TTTTACCTTCTGGTTTGACTTCAAGGATATTAAGTAAACCCTCACCTGTCCCGATTATAAATCTTTTTTCTACCTCTTCTATTCTGCCAGGAACTCCTTTACCCTCTATTACGGATGCCTTCAATATTATAATCCTCTCTCCTTTTATAAAAGTCTCTGCACAGGGCCATGGGACTGTTCCTCTTATCAAATTATAAATCTCCCTTGCAGGTTTATTCCAGTCAATAAGGCCATCCTCCTTTTTGAGTGGTGGTGCATAGGATGGTTCACCTTTCTGCGGGATTGGTTTAATCTTTGAGTTTCTTATTCCTGATAGTGTTTCAAGGAGTAACCGAGCCCCGAGCACTGAAAGCCTTTTTGAAAGACCCATTGCATCTTCGTCTTCTCTTATCTCTGTTTTTTCCTGAAGCAGGATATCCCCTGTATCAAGTCCCTCATCCATGACCATGGTGGTAACCCCGGTAAATCTCTCTCCCCTTATGATCGCCCATTGTATTGGTGCAGCACCCCTGTATCTGGGAAGAAGCGATGCATGGACATTTATGGGATACCTCCCGGGTATTCTGAGTATTTCGGGAGGCAATATCTTACCATAGGCAACAACAATGATAAACTCTGGATTGTGTTTCTTAATTAAATCTATGAATTCAGGCTCTCTTATTTTTTCGGGCTGGAGGACAGGTATTCCTTTTCTTAGTGCCAGTTCTTTTACAGGGATGGGTATGGGTGTCTTATCCCTTTTAAATTTCTGTGACTGTGTAACAACAAGACTGACCTCTTCTCCAGCATCAATAAGTGCCTCCAGGGAAGGTACTGCAAACTCAGGGGTACCAAAAAAGATAAGGCTCATTTATCTCTGGAAGGTCTGCCGTCTCTCTTTAAGGAGCTGTTTTTTGAGGAGCTCCCTTCTGAAGGGGCCCAGTCTATCAATAATAAGTATGCCATCAAGATGGTCTATCTCATGTTGAAATGCCCTTGCCAGAAGACCTTCTGCCTCAATCTCCAAAGGTCTTCCATTTCTGTCAAGTCCTCTTACAATCACCCTTTCAGCTCTCTTGATAGTCACTATATGACCAGGCACACTGAGACAGCCTTCCTCAGAGTCAATACTCTGCTTTGAGAGGCTTATTTCAGGATTTATAATTGTCAGGAGGGAAGATTGACCCTCTTTGTAACCCACATCAAGCACAATAAGCCTTTTTGACACCCCTACCTGTGGAGCAGCAAGACCTATCCCCGGAGCAGCATACATGGTCTCTATCATGTCATCAATAAGGGTCTGGAGTTTACCGTTTATCTCATCAACAGGAAGTGCCTTTCTCTTTAGGACATCTTCCGGATATTTTTTTATCTCTAATATTGCCATAAAAAATTATAACATACTTCTTGCCTCAAGGGTTAATTTTCTGTTAAACTTATATAATGAAGGTTGCTTCATTCCTCGATGATCTGAATCCCCAGCAGCAGGAGGCCCTTTTGTGTTGTAAAGGGCCGCTCCTTGTCCTTGCAGGAGCAGGAAGTGGGAAAACAAGGGTTATCACTTATAAGTATGCCTACCTTATAAAGAATAAAAAGATACCATCTAATTCAATCCTTACTGTCACCTTTACCAATAAGGCTGCTGATGAGATGAAGTTCAGGATCAGGGATATATTGAAGATGGATTGTTCATCCACATGGATTGGGACATTCCATTCCCAGTGCAGCAGGATCCTGCGTAAAGAGATAAAGACACTTGGATATAGCCCGGATTTCTGTATATATGATGATGAAGACCAGAGCACCCTTATAAGGCAGATACTTAAAGAATTCAAGATGTATGAGGCCCTTTATAAGGGTGTTGCTTCGCGCATAAGTTATCTCAAGGCATGTCTCATAAGCCCCGAGGAATTTCTTACATCTGGCGATAGTTATGGTTTTGATGAGAGGCTTGCAAGGATTTACAGGAGGTATCAGGAGGAATTAAAAAAGGCTAATGCCCTTGATTTTGATGACCTTATTTCCCTTACAGTAAGACTCTTCAAAGAGGATCAGAAGGTCCTTCAGAGATACCAGGATACCTTTTCCTACATACTTGTTGATGAGTTTCAGGATACAAATATAGCCCAGTATACCCTCTTGAAAATGCTTGCAGAGAGAGACAGGAATATATGTGTTGTTGGAGATGATGACCAGAGTATATATAAATTCAGGGGTGCAAATGTAGGTAACATACCAAGATTTGAAAAGGACTTTCCTGAAAGGAAGATTGTAAAGCTTGAGAAAAATTATCGTTCCACCCAGAATATCCTTGATGTCTCAGGTGCTGTAATATCAAGAAATGTGAATAGAAAGGAAAAAAGGCTCTGGACAGACAGGGGTACCGGAGAGAAGGTATGTTATGCTATGCTGGCAAATGAGGTTGATGAGGCAAGGTATATAGCAAAGACCATCAAGGACCTCTTTCTTAAAGGGAGATACCACTTTAAAGATTTTGCAATACTTTACAGATTAAACATTCTTACGAGACCTCTTGAGGAGGCCCTGAGGGCAGAGGGTATCCCTTATAAGGTAGTAGGTGGTATAAGTTTTTATCAGAGAAAGGAGATAAAGGATATCCTTGCCTATATGAAACTCGCTGTAAACAATAATGACAATGTAAGCCTTAGAAGGATAATTAATGTGCCTCAAAGGGGTATAGGTCAGGCCACCATGTCAAAGATAGAACATGAGGCCAAGAAAAAGGGTATAAGCCTTTTTGAGGCATTGAAGGTTATTGCGAGGTCTGATTCCGTGGTCTCGGCTACCAAAGAAAATTTAATAGAGTTTATGAAACTTATAGAGGAGCTTACCACCCTCAGAGAGGGCAGGGCAGAGGAGATGCTCAGATTTATATTGAATGCTACAGGTTATGGGGATAGCCTTGAAGAGGAGAGGATTCAGAATATAGAGGAACTTGTCTCCTCAGCAGAGGATTACCCCGTGAGGATATTTCTTGACAGGATATCCCTTTATACAAATCTTGATGATGTGCCAGAAGGAGATGCTGTTTCACTAATGACAATTCATATAGCTAAAGGACTTGAGTTCCCAGTTGTATTTATTATAGGGCTTGAAGAAGGGATTCTTCCTTATTTCAAGGTTGCCGAGACACCTGAAGACCTTTCTGAAGAAAGGCGGCTCTTTTATGTTGGAATGACGAGGGCAAAAGACCTTTTATTCCTCACTACGGCGAAACAGAGGCGACTTTATTCCAAGCTTCAGCAGCAGGAACCGTCAAGGTTTATTAAGGATATCCCGGGAGACTGTTGCTATTTCTTTGAAAAGATAAGAGATAGTGTGGTCAGTCCAAAGCGTAAAGAGGCAGTTGTTGCTGAGATTCCTTATCCAGCAGGTTGCAGGGTCAGACATCCCAAATGGGGTATAGGGGTTGTGAGGGATTGTTATGGTGAAGGAGATGATAAAAAGATAATGGTTAATTTCCCCTCTGTAGGCATAAAGAGACTTGCTGTAAAGTTTGCAAATCTGGAGAGGCTCGGATGAAGATATCCCTTAAAGAGGTCAGCCATATAGCACATCTGGCTAGGCTTCATCTTACTGATGAAGAGATGGAGAAGTTTTCCCATCAGTTAAGCAATATCCTCAGTTATATGGAAAAGCTAAATGAGCTTGATACATCAAATATAGAGCCCACCTCCCATGTTATGCCTCTCAAGAATGTGTTCAGGGAGGATAAGATTTCTTCATGCCTTTCTCCTCAGGACGCCCTGAAAAATGCACCTGATAGGGCAGATAACTTTTTCAGGGTACCAAGGATAATAGAATAGAAATTATGCTACGCTGTGTCCTGAGGTCAAAGATCCACATGGCTACAGTTACAGAGAGTAACCTCTTTTATGAGGGGAGCATAACCATTGACAGAGACATAATGGACAAGGCAGGCCTTGTCCCCTATGAACAGGTCATGGTAAGCAACCTCAACAATGGTGAACGCTTTGAGACCTATGTGATTGAGGGTAAAAGGGGTTCAGGTATTATTGGCCTCAATGGTCCTACAGCAAGAAAGGGTATGGCGGGTGACAGGATTATAATCTTCAGCTATACCTATCTTGAAGAAAAAGAAATAGAAAACTTCAGACCGAGGATCATAATCCTTGATGAATCAAACAGGATAGTGGAAGTCAAGCAGGAATGAAGGGGGGCCCAAAAATTTGATAAATTTTTTGGGGTACCGGTAATGATAGAGGCAATAGAGGAATTAGAAGGGGTTATAAAGGAAATCGCACCTATTTCAGTGGTAGAGATAGAGGTTCCTCCGCAGGAGGAGTTGGGTGATATATCTACACCACAGGCAATGACCCTTGCAAAGACCCTGAAAAAACCTCCAAAGACAATAGCCTCTGAGATAATAGATAGATTAAGCAGTTCAGAGATCTTTCAGTCAGCAGAGATTGCAGGTCCTGGTTTTATAAATCTGAGATTTTCTGATGCCTATCTTGAGGGCTGGCTAAAAAGGGTTTTAAGGGGCGAGCAGTCTGCCCTTATAAGAAAGGTCAGTCAACCAAAAAAGATAAATGTTGAATTCGTGAGTGCAAATCCTACTGGACCCCTTCATCTCGGCCATGGACGGGGGGCTGCTACTGGTATGGCTATTGTTAATCTTTTAAGAAAGGCCGGTAATTCTGTAATTGCTGAATATTATATAAACGATGCGGGAAGGCAGGTGCGTCTGCTTGGAGAGAGTGTCTTTGCAAGATACAAGGAGCTTCTCGGCATTAAATACCCCTTTCCAGATGATGGATACAGAGGTGATTATGTAAGGGAGATTGCCCTCAAGATATTAAATACAACAGGTTCTCTATACAAAGAGTCATCTTTTGAGGAGGTCTCAGCATTTTTCATAAAAAACTCTGTAGAGATGATGATGGAAAGGATAAAGGAGGACCTTCATGCCTTTGGTGTTTCCTTTGATACTTATGAAAGTGAAAGAGAATTATATATAAATGGTGATGTAGAGAAGGCTATTGAGTTCCTGAGATCAAGGGGTTATCTTTATGAGAAGGATGGTGCCCTGTGGTTTGCCTCTTCAAGATTTGGTGATGATAAAGACAGGGTTTTAAAAAAGAGTGATGGAGACTATACCTATTTTAGCTCTGACATAGCTTATCATAAAAAGAAGATTGACAGGGGGTTTGATCTCCTAATAAATATCTGGGGGGCTGACCATCATGGATATATACCGAGGCTCAGGGCTGTGTTGAAGGCACTTTCCTATCCTGAAGATAGATTGAAGGTGCACCTTGTTCAGATGGTGAATCTTTTGAGATCAGGAAAACCTGTCCAGATGTCAAAACGGGCAGGGGAGTTTGTAACCTTAAAAGAGATAATGGATGAGGTTGGTGTTGATAGCACAAAGTTCATATTTCTCACAAGAAGTCCTGATAGCCATCTTGATTTTGATATAGAGGTAGCAAAAAAGCAATCCTCTGAAAATCCTGTTTACTATGTTCAGTATGCCTATGCAAGGGTGATGAGCATATTCAGATATGCGGAGGAGCAGGGCATAGGGCAGGATGAGCTCAGGGATGTAAGGATAGGGCTTCTCGGACTGGAGGAGGAAAGGAGGCTTATTAAAAAGCTTATCCATTATCCACTTATATTTGAAAAGGCACTCAGGAGTCTTGAACCTCACAGGATCACCTTCTATCTTCAGGACCTTGCGGGACTATTTCATTCCTATTACAATAAATATAGATTTGTTAATGAAGATAAAGACCTAACAAGTGCAAGGCTTTGTCTTGCAAAGATAACAGGGATAATACTGAAAGATGGACTTGAGATACTGGGTGTCAATGCACCAGAAAGGATGTGACCATGGTTGTAGGTAAACCACTTTTTACACCAGAACAGATCCAGGAAAGGGTGAAGGCAATAGCAGAGGAAATCACAAGGGATTATACGGGAAAGGAGATACTTGCAGTTGGAATTCTCAAAGGAGCCTTTATGTTTTTTTCTGACCTTGTGAGGCAGATCAGGGTTCCTATTACAGTAGATTTTATAATAGCCTCAAGTTATGTAAAGACACAGACAACAGGAGAGGTAAGGGTATATTATGATGTGAGGGAACCACTTGAGGGAAAAAATGTCCTTCTCATAGAGGATATTGTTGATACCGGTATTACCCTTAATTTTATAAGGGAACGAATACTGCAGAGGTCACCTGAAAGCCTGAAGATCTGTGCCTTTCTTGACAAAAAGGAGAGGCGCATAGTTGATGTGCCGATTGATTACAAAGGTTTTGTGATACCAAATGAATATGTAGTGGGCTATGGTCTTGATTATGACAATAAATATAGAAACCTTCCATATATAGCAATATTTAAAAAGAGTATGAACATTTGAGGGGCTTCGCCTCTCAAAGGAGTGGAGCCATGTATGAGCTCATGATTGAAGATACCTTTTCAGCAGCCCATCAATTAAGGGGATACAAGGGTGAGTGTGAAAAACTTCACGGTCATAACTGGAGGGTTCAGGTTTATGTAGTTGCTGACAGGCTCAATGAGATAGATATAGCAATAGATTTTCATGAACTTAAAGATTATCTTAATGAGATTCTTTCTCTGCTTGACCATAGATTTCTCAATGATGTCTTCCCCTTTACAGAAAAGAATCCATCTTCAGAGAACATTGCAAAATGGATATTTGATTCTATGAAAAAAAAGCTTCAGAGAGATGATGTGCGGATTATAGCCGTAACAGTATGGGAATCTGATACCGCATCAGCAACATATTATGAAGACTGAAAAATTCATTTCATCCATGGCGAAAATATCTGGCACCCCAGCAGTTGAGGAGATATTCAAAAAGGCAAAGTCAGATGGAGTAAACCTGGTAGAGATTTATATCATAGAGGGGAAGAATGTATCTGTCGAGGTAAAGGCTCAGGATGTGGAGGCCTTTGAGGATGCAGTCTTTTCCGGGTATGGTATAAGGGTGATTTATAATAACAGGCTTGGTTTTTCCTATTCAACAAATCCTGATGAGGCAGGCAATGTCCTTTTAAAGGCCATTGAGTCCTCAAGATTTGTCTCTTCAGATGAATACCTCTCCTTGCCAGAACCTTCTGGTTTTCATCATAACATAGAGATTTATGATCCCGGGATTGAGAATATTGAAAAAGATTTTATCCTAAATGCTGCTATGGAGCTTGAAGGCTCTGCCCTTTCCTTTGACAGGAGGATAAAAAAGACCAGAAAGGCCTCTGTTGCACTTTCAAAGGTGAATACCACAATCGTGAGTTCCCGGGGCATGAATGTCTCCTGTGCGTCCACATCTATAACAGGCCAGATCATGGTTGTTGCTGAGGAGGCTCAAGAGGCCCAGAGTGCGTGGGAATTTGAAGGAAGCAGGTTTCTGGATGATATTTCATTTAAAGATATAGGAGAAAGGGCAGCAAAAAAGGCAATATCTTTGCTTGGCTCAAGGAGGCTTTCCTCAAGAAAGGCAGCGGTGCTTTTTGATCCTGCGGTGGCGTCAGAATTTCTCGGCTTTCTTTCTTCTTCCTTTTTAGCAGATCAGGTAATAAAGGGAAAGTCCATGCTTGCTGGAAGGCTTGGTGAGATGGTCTTTAGTCCTTTAATTGATATTATAGACAATGCCCTTCTCTCAAGGAGGCTTGGTTCAAGACCTTTTGATGCAGAAGGAGTTGTCTCAAAGATTAATAACCTTATATCAGCCGGTAGGCTTCAGGGTTATCTTCACAATACTTATACAGCAAGAAGACTTTCAGCAAAAAATACATCCAGTGCCACTAGGCATGGATACGCTGATGTGCCTTCTGTTGGTATTTCCAATCTCTACATAGCCCCATCAGAAAGGACCGGGGCAATCCCTCTTTCTGAATTGATGGCATCTGAACCAGGGATGCTCTATGTCCTTGATGTTATGGGTATGCACACAGGTAATCCTGTGACAGGTGATTTTTCTGTTGGAGTTTCTGGATTGTGGATAGAAAAGGGTAAGCCAGCATTCCCTGTGAAGGAGGTTATGATTGCTGGCAATGTCATAGACCTTTTTGGTAAAGTAATTGCTATAGGAGATGATTTAAGATTTTATGGGAATACAGGCAGTCCCCATATCCTTTTCAGGGATGTAGATATCAGTGGATAGCCTATGAAAGAGGCAATGTTTTATGAGAAGCTGAAGGACAGTAAGGTCAGGTGCTTCCTATGTGCTCAACACTGCATCATATCACCAGGTAAAAGAGGCATATGCGCTGTAAGGGAAAACATTGATGGAACATTATATAGCCTTGTATATGGAAAGGTCATAGCAAGACATATTGACCCTATAGAGAAAAAGCCACTTTTTCATTTCCACCCGGGCTCCAGGTCCTATTCTATATCAACAGTAGGATGCAATTTTAAATGTCTTCACTGTCAGAATTATGAGATATCCCAGTATCCGAAGGTACATAAAGATATACCCGGTGAGGAAATGACACCTGAGGAGGTTGTAAAAGAAGCTGAACTGGCTGGCTGTGAGAGCATATCCTATACCTATACAGAGCCAACCATATTCTTTGAATTTGCCTGTGACTGTGCAAGACTTGCAAGACAGAGGGGCATAAAGAATGTCTTTGTAAGCAATGGTTATACCTCCCCAGAGGCAACCAGAGAAATTGCTCCATATCTTGATGGAAATAACATTGACCTCAAGGGAGATGATAATTTCTACAGAAAGATAGCAGGTGCAAGGCTGGAGCCAGTATTAAACACAATAAAACTCATGAAAGAGCTCGGGGTATGGGTAGAGGTCACAACACTTATAATCCCTGGACTTAATGACTCAGAGGATTTTCTGAGATGGGTTGCTGAGTTCATTAAATCAGTAGATCCATCAATGCCCTGGCATGTTACACAATTTTATCCAACCTATCAGATGCTGGATAGACCCCGCACACCTGTAAATACCCTCAGAAAGGCACGGGAGATTGGTCTTAAGTCTGGCCTTAAATATGTCTATGAGGGAAATGTCCCGGGTGAGGGTGGAGAGAATACCTATTGTCCAAATTGTAAGGAGCTGTTGATAGAAAGATATGGCTTTTCCCTCCTGAAGATAAATATGAAAAACTCAAGATGCCCTAAGTGCAATACCCTTATAGACGGAATTGGTATGCCTTAGAATTCATATCTTACAGTAAAGCCGTGCCTCCGCACATTCCTGACATTCAAACTGTATCATTATGTGATTGACTCCCTTATCTCTTAATCTTTTTTCAATCTCTTTTTTAATACATTCCAGCTCACTCAACCTCTGGTCTTTTACATACACATGGCATGAAAAGGCAATCTGCCCCTTTGTTATTGCCCAGAGATGAACATCATGTATCCCGAGGATACCGTGAATTCCTTTTATTTCCTTCACTATTTCTTCTGGTTCAAATCCTGGTGGGGTGAGCTCAAGGAATATATGAAGTGCATCCTTGATAACACGTATCCCGCCAAGGATTATGATAAGTCCTATTAAGATACCTGTAAGAGGGTCTATTGTCCTCCAGCCTGAAAGTTTTATGACAATGCCAGATATTATTACCGCAATTGATGAGAGGGTATCACCAACCACATGAAGCCAGGCACTCTTTATATTCAGGTCTTCATGACCTTTTCCCAGTATCAATGTCATAGAGAGATTGCCTATCAATCCAAGGAATGCAATGCCTAACATGAGATTTATATCTATGTCCACAGGATTTTTGAATCTTCTGTAGGACTCAAGGAATATATAGATAGATATGCCGACAAGGCTTATGCCATTCAGAAGTGCTGCTATAAGACCAAATCTGTGATAACCATAGGTTGCCCTGAAATCCGAGGGTCTTTTTGCTATCTCTGCTGCGATGAGGCTTAGACCAATAGCAAAGGTATCTGTAAGAACATGACCAGCATCACTCAGAAGGGCAAGGCTATTACTTATTAAACCACCTGTGCATTCAGCAATAAATATAGAGACAGATATAAAAAAAGTCTTTCTGAGTCTTACTGAAATATCCATTAATAATTATAACAGATGAGGCTTAGAAGAGAGCAGGATACTATAGCATTATTGCGGGAGGGCCTCCCTGAAGAAGGAGGCCCTGAGAAATTATTTCTTGTGGCACTTTGCGCAATTAGCTGCATCGCCAGCCTTGAAGGCCTTTGTGCCATTGTGGCAGGCTCCGCAGGACTTACCTGCATTAATGTCTGCCATTGTGATCTTCTGTGCACCTTTCTTCATCTGGAAGAGTGCGGGATGGCAGTCATTGCACTTTGCACCCTTGTCTGCATGGGTCTTTCCATCAAATACAACCTTTCCTGCTCCACCACCTTCATAATCTACTGTCTTACCAGGTGGTACTGCAAGTGCTGAGCCTGCAAAGGCTATAATTACGAGCATTGCTACTACTGCTATAATCCTCATTCTTTATTCACCCCCTTTCCTTTAAATTTAGAACTTGACATAAAGCTTAATACAGCCTATGAGGTGCTGTCAAGCCCTTATTTTTATATGTTAAATAGCATCAAGCATGCCAGTAATTATAAATAAGGAAGAGTGAAGAAGTATTTAACAGGTTAATATCCCTTTTGAGGAAATTCATTCCTTTAAGGGAAAGGTCTTTTGTTATAAAGCCTTGCATTATCAATGGCAATACCGCATACCTCTGCAAGGGATGCTGCAAAATTAATTTCCTCCTCAGAAAATTGTCTTGGTATGTCTGTTAAAAGCCTCAGGATACCTATTACCTTCCCTCTTGAAATAATTGGAAGGGTGAGCATACTTTTTATGCCTTCTTCCTCTGCCTCTTTTTGATATCTGATCCTCGGGTCGCTGGTTACATCATATATGGCAACAGGTCTTGCCTGAAGTGCCTCTCTTACATTTTCTTCAAGATCCACAGGTCCTCTTTCAAGATATCTTTTGCTCAATCCATGAGAGGCAACAAGTATAAGCCTGGAGCTGTCCTCACTCAATAGCCTTATGGTTGCTGCCCTCAGGCCCATGACCGCCGGTAGTTTTTTCACTATTGTATCAAGCACTTCCTGAAGTTCAAGTTTTGAGGTTACCGCCTTTGTAACATCTTCAAATACCCTTAAATATTCCCTGGCTTTTGAGAGTGTAAGCTCATATGTCTTTGCATTCATTATTGCAATGGCTGCCTGTTCTGCGATAGCTGTAATGAATCTGAGGTCTTCATCTGTATACTTTACAGGTTCTGCTGTGTATAGTCTTAATACACCGAGTATCTCTTTACCGCATCTTACGGGCACAGAGATAATGCTCTTTATACCTTCCTCCTCAGCCTCTTTTCTGTATCTTGCCTTTTCATCAAGGGTTATATCATATATAGAGATTGTCTTTCCCTGCAGTGCCTCCTTTATACTCTGGTCAAATTCTACGGGTCCTTTATTAATATATCTTTCGGTTAGTCCATGGTGAGCGGCTACCTCAAGCCTTTTTGTTTCATTATTAAGGAGTCTGAGCATGCATGCCTTTACCTTGAGGACCTTTACAACATTTGTTACAATGAGATTCAGGACTTCATTAAGAGAGAGACTGCTACTTATTGCCCTGCAGATATTCTGGTAACTCTCAAGGTATACCCTCTTTTCAAATATTTTCTCTGCACATTCAGGACATATGCCATGGGTAATGGTACCAGCCCCAGATTCTGTAAGGTATCTCTCTATACTTTCCCAGGAATCATCACCTGTCCTTACCTTTTTACACCAGGCACAGAGGGCAAGGAGGTTCTGCCTTTTTCGTTCCGAGATGGTCTTTTCAATTGCCGATATTACTGAACTCAGGTCTTTTATTATTGAGATCACACCTTTTAGTCTCTCACCTTTAAAGACAGGTCTGCACCTTTCTTCAACGGGTATCCTTCCTTCAGGCGTGACAATATAGAGATTTTTTCTTATCTCTGTCTTCGTCTGATAGCAGAGAAAGACAGGTAATTCATAGAGCTCGAGACTATGGCCGGCCTCATCCTGATATTTAATAAGGTCCTTTTTGAGTTCCTTACCAAGCAGTTCCCCAGAACCAACGAGTTTTTCAAACTCGGGATTTATATATCTTATCCTGAGAGACTCATCAATAAAGTATATTGCCTCTGGAAGAACTTCAGAGATTTTCTTTTCCATACTTTAATTATGCAGATTTAAGAGTGAAAGTTTCAAGAAGCCTGTAAATCGCCCATAGAAAAAGGACAGTCTGCTCAGAGCCTTTACAAAGCGACGCTTTTTATTTTAAGGTGACTTGAAACATTCTATTCGGTAATCTACGGGAAGCGCGAGCTCTTTCAAGAAGGGGTTAATATATGATATTATTTTAAAATGGATAAAGCAGGTATTATAAAGGAGGCCCAGAAGTATCTTGCCAAAGGGCAGATAGATAAGGCCATCTCTGAATTTGAAAAGCTCCTTGATTCAGGGGATGGCAATATTTATAATACCCTCGGAGATCTCTATCTTAAAAAGGGAGACACAAAAAAGGCAATTGAGATATATCATCGTGGTGCAGGTATATTCAAAGATCAGGGCTTTTATGATAAGGCAAAGGCACTTTATAAAAAATTACTCAATCTTAATCCTGCTGATTACAGGGCAACCCTTGCTTTAGGTGAGCTCTGCGAGGAAAAGGGTTTAGCAACAGAGGCAATCAAGTATTATCTTAGTGTTGCTGATCTCCTTACAAAGGAAAAAAGGAAAAATGAGCTCGTTGATATATATCAACGGGTTCTGAACCTCTCTCCTTCCAATCTTCAGATGAGGGTAAGGGTAGCAGATATCTTTTATAAAGAGGGTCTTACAGGAGAGGCTGCAAAACAGTATAGTGTAATTGGAAGACTCTATCATGACTCAGGAGACCTTAATAAGGCAAAGGATTATTATGAGAGGGCACTATCAATTAATCCATCAGACAGGGGTGCTAATCTTGGCCTCTCCGAGATTTACCAGAAACAGGGTGATTATAAAGGTGCCCTTGAGACCCTGAGGAGGTTGCTTGAGACCTCACCTGATGATGTGAACCTACTTTCTCAGTATGTGAATGCCCTTGTAGAATCAGGTGATATTTCTACTGCTGAGAATGAACTCAGGAAACTCGTAGAACTTGATCCTTCCAATGTTATGGCAAAAAAGTATCTTGCAAACATATATCTCAAACAGGAGCGTAAAGAGGAGGCCTGGAATCTTATATCACCATCACTTGACCAGATAATATCCTTTGACAGAAACGGCATTATCTCTATACTTGAAGAATTAAAAGATGTTGAGCCAGCGGAGTGTACAAGAAAACTGATTGTGATTTATAAAGATACAGGAGATACTGATAGGGCCTTTCAAGAACTTGTCAATCTCGGAGATTATTACCTCAGTTCCGGTATGACTGAGGAGGCAAAGAACTGCTACAAAGAAGCTCAGGTTATAAGACCTGATGATCAATATGTGAAAACAAAACTCTTTGAGATAGAGACTCCCTCAGAGGAGGGCGAGGTTATAAAACTTAAGACAGAGGAAAAAGGGCTTGAGGAGATACTTCAAGAGGCTGATATATATCTGAAGTTCGGGGTATATGAAGAGGCAAGAAAGAGGCTTGAGCCTTTAAAGGTTCAATATCCTGAAGAACCGGAAATTCATTTTAAACTGAAGCAGCTATATATAGAGACAGGTGATAAAGAGATGGCTGTGACAGAATGTCTTGCACTTAGAGAGATATACAGAAGGCGCGGGATGATGGAAGAGGCAGAGGAATGCATGAAAGAGGCCATATCTATAAACCCTGATGACCCACGATTACAGGTCATGCCTGAGGTTTCCGGTGCTGAGGAAAGCATTTCTGAAGAGAGGATATCTGAGGAGGTTTTAGGACGAACAGTAGAAAGGCCTTCCAGAGATGAATACTTAGAGGCCTTTACAGAAGCTGAGTTTTATGAAAAACAGGGTCTTATAGAAGAAGCACTCAAGCTATACAGGAATCTCCATTCCATATTTCCAGAAGATGAAGAGATAACTCACAAGATTGAAAACCTTTCCAGGATGCAGAAACCTTCTGAAGAGAGGTTTGCTGAAGAGGTAAAAGAAGAAAAAATCCCGCTTGCTGAAGAACTTGAGACAGAACTTGTAAATTTAACAGAGACATTATTAACAGAAGAAGAGACAATTGAGGACAAGGAGCCTGAGTTAACAGATGCAGTTATGGATATATTTGAGGAGTTTAAAAAAGGGCTTGAAACTCAGGTAAAAGAAGAGGATTCAGAGACACATTACAATCTGGGCATTGCCTATAAGGAGATGGGTCTTATAGATGATGCGATAAAGGAATTCCAGCTTTCAAGAAAAGACCCTTCCAGGTATATACCCTCCATGAGCATGCTTGCCATCTGTTATAAGGAAAAAGGTTTTAATAAACTTGCAATAGATACCCTTGAGGAGGCCCTGAAGGGTCTTGATAGGAAGGCAGAGGAGTATCTTGCCATGAAGTATGAGCTTGCTGATGCCTGTGAAAGGGACGGCGATACAGGAAGGGCACTGGAATTGTTCATGGAAGTTTATGGCATAGATTCTTCGTTCAGGGACATACAGAAGAGGATAGAGACTTTGAAGAGGTCTCCTAAAAAACATATTGCTCCAGAAAAATCATCTTCCTCCGAGACTGAAAAAAAGAAAAAGGACAGGATATCTTATATCTGATTTTATATTTTGCAGTTTACAATGGTGGGTTTGTCTTAAAGAGCAAAGTGGTTGAAGTTGTATAGCTGTATTGGCAACATCTGCAAGTTGCTGTTAGAAAGGAGGGGCAGTCTGCCTCAAGGTCGTTATAAAGCGACGATTTTTATTTATCCTGTAACAAGAAGTTTTTCACCAAAAAGGTGAACTACTGGAATTTGCCGATAGAAAATAGGCAGTCTGCCTTAAAGCCTTTACAAAGCGACGATTTTTATTTATTATGTATCAAAAGGCCTTTCACCAGATGGTGAAGTTAGATATGTATAACAAGCTTATTAATAAACTTACATTAAGGTGTCGCAGGTAAAGTCTTTTCGGCAGCCTGCCCATTTTGTTTTAGGCCTGTAATAAATTTCTATCGACAGTTACGGTGAACTCAGATATCCTTGACATAAAGGTAGGTGAATAGGTTAATTTATATAACTTCAGGCGCGTAGCTCAGTGGGAGAGCGCTTCCTTGACGCGGAAGAGGCCAAGGGTTCGATCCCCTTCGCGCCTACCATGAAAGTCATGGTCTAATATTACCGGATTTACTTGATTGTCTCGCATTATGAATTCCCCTGCGGTTTAAATACCAATGCAGCCAGTGGTGGAAGGGTAAGATTTAGAGAATAAGGTCTTCCATGTGCTGACAGGGGTTCTGCATAAACCCCGCCTTTATTTCCTATATTACTTCCCCAGTATATGGATGAATCACTATTAAGCACTTCTTTATAAAAACCAGGGAGGGGTACACCTATCCTGTAGTTAAATCTTATCACCGGGGTGAAATTATAAACAAAGATGAGAAAGTCTTCAGGATTCTTTGCCTTTCTCATAAAGGCTATGATGCTGTTTTCTGAATCATGAAAGTCAATCCACTCAAAGCCAGTCCACTGAAAATCCTGTTCATAGAGTGCAGGCTCTTTTTTAAGGAGCGAATTCAGGTCTTTTACCCATAACTGCACCCCTCTGTGGGACTCGTATTGCAGGAGATGCCAGTCTATACTTGAATTGTGGTCCCATTCCCTCCACTGACCGAACTCATCTCCCATGAAGAGGAGTTTTTTCCCTGGATGACCAAACATATATCCATAAAGAAGCCTTAGATTTGCGAATCTCTGCCAGTTATCTCCTGGCATCTTCCCAAAAAGTGAGCCCTTGCCGTGCACAACCTCATCATGGCTTAAGGGTAGTATAAAATTTTCACTGAAGGCATAAAGCATACTGAATGTGAGATTACCCTGATGATATTTCCTGAAAATCGGGTTTCTTGAGAAATACTCAAGAGTATCATGCATCCATCCCATATTCCACTTCATGCTGAATCCAAGACCGCCAAGATATGTGGGTCTTGAGACCATGGGCCAGGCAGTGGATTCCTCTGCAATGGTCAATATGCCCGGGAAATAATGATGGACAGTCTCATTAAGATACTTAAGAAATGCTATTGCTTCAAGATTCTCCCTCCCGCCATAGATATTAGGAACCCATTCTCCTTCCTTTCTTGAGTAATCCAGATAGAGCATGGATGCCACCGCATCAATCCTCAGGCCATCAGCATGGTATTTATCAAGCCAGAAGAGGGCACTGCCTACAAGAAAATTTCTGACCTCATTTCTTCCATAATTAAATACAAGACTCGACCAGTCAGGATGATAACCCTTTCTTGGATCCTCATGTTCATAGAGGCATGTGCCATCAAAAAACCTCAGACCATGATCATCAGAGGCAAAATGAGATGGAACCCAGTCAAGTATTACACCTATACCATTTTGATGGCACCGGTCTATGAAATACATGAGGTCTTCAGGTCTTCCATATCTGCTTGTTGCTGAATAATACCCTGTGGTCTGATAACCCCATGAGCCATCAAAGGGATGTTCTGTAACGGGCATGAGCTCAATATGGGTAAATCCCAACTCCTTTACATAAGGGATAAGATGATATGCAAGCTCTCTGTAATTGAGAAATCTATTTTCTTCCTCAGGAACTCTCATCCAGGAGCCAGGATGGACTTCATAGATTGATATAGGTGATTCATAGGGATTTGAATTTTTTCTTCTCTCTATCCATTCTGAATCATTCCATTTATACAAATCGATATCCACCACTATTGAGGCAGTTTTTGGCCTTATTTCAGAATAAAAGGCAAAGGGATCTGATTTTATCCTTATGATATTACCTTGATACTTTGACCTTATCTCATATTTATATAATGCATCATCTAATACACCCGGTATAAATATCTCCCATATGCCTGAGTCCTTAAGCGGCCTCATCATATGCCTTCTTGAGTCCCATCTATTAAAATCACCAATCACACTTACCCTTTCAGCATTGGGTGCCCATACAGCAAAGTGAGTTCCTTTGATCCCGTCAACCTCCATTACATGGGCACCGAGTTTATCATAAATCCTGTGATGAGTTCCCTCATTTATAAGATGGAGGTCAAGGTCACCAAGAACAGGTTTTTTAAATGAATAGGGATCTATAAATTCCTCTCCAAGGCCGTTATAATCTGTGGTCTTCAGCTTATAATGCTTTTCATCAAGGCTCTCAAGCTTAATCTGGAATAAGCCCCTTTCTATCTCACTGAATATATATTCTTTTCCATCAGTGACCAGCCATACCTTTTTTGCATGGGGAAGATAGACCCTTATAATAAGGCCATCTGCTCTTTTGTGAGGACCGAGGAGTTCAAACGGGTCTGATAACCTTCCCTCAATAAGTGCCTTTATTTTTTTCTGCATGGATAATTTTAACATTTTGACCCTTGCAGCAGAAATGGAAGCCGGCGACGGATAGCCCTTGCTTCTTGACAGATATTTTTAGCTCTGTTATAAATAAATAAAAACTTAAAGGAGCTTCGCTCCTTTAAAAATTTGAATAAAATTTTTGTTCCATTGAGCTTTGAGGGGCAAAGCCCCTTTGAGTTTTGAAGGGCAAAGCCCTTCAAAGGAGGCCAGATGCCACATCCAAAGGTCCTTGCCTTTGTGCTTGCTGGTGGTAAGGGTGAGAGACTCTTTCCATTAACAGCCTTTCGTTCAAAGCCATCCGTTCCATTTGGTGGTCGTTACAGGATAGTGGATTTCGTCCTGAGCAATTTCATTAACTCCCATATATACTCAATCTATCTGCTTGTTCAGTATAAATCGCAATCACTGATTGAACATATCAGGAGAAACTGGGTTATATCTCCTCTTATCAAAGAACATTTTATAACAGTGGTGCCACCTCAGATGCGGATGGGGCCTGAATGGTTTCAAGGAACTGCTGATGCTGTATTTCAGAACCTCAATTTAATACAGCAGCTTGCTCCAGAACTTGTCATAGTCTTTGGAGCTGACCATATATACAGGATGGACATAAGGCAGATGATAGACTTTCACCTTGAAAAAGATGCACTTGTAACAGTTGCGGCAAGGCCTGTTCCTGTTGAGACCGCCTCCCAGTTTGGAGTGATAGTTTCTGATGAAGATAAAAGGATAACAGGTTTTCAGGAAAAGCCAAAGAAACCTGCACCCATGCCAGAGAATCCAGAGATGGCCTATGTCTCCATGGGAAATTATATATTTAACAAGGATATGCTTATTGAGTCCCTCATCAGGGCTCAGAAGAAAAAACAGCATGACTTTGGTGCGCATATCATTCCAGAGCTTGTAGAGACAGAAAGGGTATTCGCCTATGATTTTGGAACAAATATAATCCCTGGCACAAGGGATTATGAGGAAAAAGGTTACTGGAGGGATGTGGGAACAATAGAGGCATATTTTAATGCCCATATGGATATGCTTGGAGAAGGGCCATTATTTGAATTGAACAACAGGCTCTGGCCCATTCATCCTTCAAGTTCTGAATTCCCACCCGCAAAGATATTGCGTGGGGATATAAGAAACAGCATTATTTCAGAAGGCACCGTGATCGGAAAGGCAAAGATAATAAACTCTGTTATCAGGAGCGGTGTGACAGTAGAGGATGGGGTGAGCATTGAGGAATGCATAATAATGGATGATGTGGTAATCAAAAAGGGGGCATTTCTTAAGCGTGTGATAGTGGATAAGCTTAATACAATAGGAGAAGGTGAGAAGATAGGCCTTGATCCTGGAAAAGATAGATTCAGATGCCATATAGACCGTTCTGGAATAGCTGTTATTCCCAGGGGTGGAAGGCTTGTGAAGCCCTCAAAGGAATGATAACTTGACAGAAGACTATGAAGATAATAGGTGGAAATCTGTATCAACTATATGTCTCTGGTCAGGGCTTATTGCTGCATCCTTATTTATCATCCATGCAATTATAGATGAAGATGGCTTCCTTTTGTTTGATTATGTGAATCTTCCATTTCATGAATTCGGCCATCTCTTTTTTGGCATAATGGGTGAAACAATTGGCTTATGGGGTGGCACACTTATGCAGCTTTTTATACCCTCACTTATTCTTATTAACTTCTGGATTAAGGGGGATATTCCAGGCACTGCCTTTGGCGCTTTCTGGCTCGGTGAGAACCTTCTCAACATCTCTGTCTATATTGCTGATGCAAGGAGTATGTCATTACCGCTTGTTGGTGGTGGATTGCATGACTGGAATATGATCCTTTCAGACATGGGCATGCTTCAGCATGATAAATTTATCGCAGTAGTGGTAAGAGCAACAGGCTGGCTCATTATAGGCCTGTCAATAATATGGTTTTTGATAAAGGGAATAAAAATAAGGTGTAAAAATTAGATTATAGTTTATGCAATAAAAGGCTCTTATAAAAAGAATGATTGATTCTCTACATTGCATGAGAAAAAGACTGAGAGCATCCTGCACATTGAAATTTTATCCCATTTGAATTTTCTGCCCTCTGCCTATGGAAGATTTAAAAAACTTAAATAAAATTGCCGGGATGCCGAAAGGGCAATACCCTTCCCAAAAAATCTAAAAGATTTTTTAGGACCCGGCCTGCGATACCTTAAATCCATGATACAAGATACACGTTTTTTTAAATCTCAAATCCTGAATCTTGTATCTTGAATCCTGTATCCTGATTATCGTCGCTTTATAAAGACCTTGAGGCAGACAGCAACTTCCCCGGCGATTTTGGGAGTTATTTCCGAATCACTTGCCCATTAAGTTAATAATCTGCTATATTCAATAACAATGAGTTCAAAGGTTAGAGTAAGATTTGCTCCAAGTCCCACAGGTCATCTTCATATTGGTGGTGCAAGGACAGCACTCTTTAACTGGCTTTTTGCCAGACACAATAAGGGTGTTTTTATCTTGAGGATTGAGGATACAGACAGAAGCCGCTCAACAGAGGAATATATTGAGGCTATTATAGAGGGGATGAAGTGGCTCGGGCTTGACTGGGATGAGGGACCTTACAGGCAGACAGACAGGCTTGAGATTTATAAAAGTTATGTTAATAAACTTTTAAAGGAGGACAATGCCTATTATTGCTATTGTTCACCTGAAGAGCTTGAGGAGAGAAGGCGACTCGCCCTTGCACAGGGAAAGCCGCCAAAGTATGATGGCCGCTGCAGAGGACTTAAAGAACCGGTGCCGGGGAGGATTCCTGCTGTCAGGTTCAAGATGCCACAGGTCGGTATTACAGTGGTTGATGACCTTATAAGGGGAAAGGTTAGCTTTGATAATGAGCAGCTTGATGACTTTATAATAATGCGTTCCGATGGCACGCCCACATATAATTTCTGCGTGGTGGTGGATGATGTTGATATGCGGATAACCCATGTAATAAGAGGCGATGACCATCTTAATAACACACCAAAGCAGATACAGATATACAGGGCCTTGAATTATGAGATACCGAAGTTTGCTCATCTACCCATGATACTTGGATCAGATAAAACAAGGCTCAGTAAGCGTCACGGTGCAACCTCTGTGATGGCCTATAAGGAAATGGGTTATCTTCCCGAGGCACTCCTGAACTATCTGGTGAGGCTTGGCTGGTCCTATAAGGATCAGGAGATATTTTCAAAGGAAGAATTAATTGAGAAGTTTAACATTGAAAATATCGGTAAGTCTGCTGCTGTCTTTAATCCCGAAAAACTCCTCTGGCTTAACAGCCACTATATAAATGCCTCTACACCGGAAAGACTCTATGAGCTTGTGAGGCCCTTTCTTATAAAGGAAGGTATTATAAAAGAAGATACACAGATAGATATCCAGTGGGTCTCAAAGGCAATTGCAACACTCAAGGAGAGGTCAAGGACACTTGTAGAGCTTGCAAATTCCCTCAGATATTATATCCTTGAGGATATAGAAATTGAGCAGGAGGCAAGGCAGAAGTTTATAAATGAAAAGACCATTGGTTATCTAAGGAGGGTGAGGGAGCTCCTGTCAAGCATGGATGGCTTTGAAAGTAAGGCTCTTGAAGAGGCGTTCAAAAAACTTATCAGTGAGCTTGGAGTAAAGCTTTCAGAGGTTGCACAGCCATTGAGGGTAGCAATAACAGGTAAGACAGTAAGCCCTCCAATATTTGATGTGCTTTCAGTACTCGGTAAGGAAAGGACACTCAGGCGTCTTGACAGGGTAATAAAGACCTCATAGCCATGGGTTATATATCTGTAATAGGTGCTGGTAACTGGGGTACTACCATAGCCTGCCACATCGCGAAAAAAGACTATGATATCTGTCTCTGGGTCTATGAGTCCGAGCTTGCAGAGATTATAAAAAATATAAGAAGGAATCAATGGTATCTGCCTGATGTCCCCATACCAGAACATGTGAGGATTACCACAGACCTTCAGGATGCAGTTTATAAAGCAAGGTTTATCATAAATGCTGTTCCAACCCAGTTTATAAGAAATGTCTTTTCAAGGCCTCTTAAATTTGGTCCTGATGCAGTGATAATTAATCTCTCCAAGGGTATAGAAAGGGAAACCCTTCTAACACCTTCTGAGATATTAAAGGAGCTCACAGGTCTTGAGGTCGTTGTGCTTTCGGGACCGAGTTTCGCAAAGGAGGTCTCAAAGGGGCTACCAACTGCTATAACACTTGCCACAAAGGACAGGCACCAGGGTCTTCTAATTCAGGATATACTGAGCTCAGATAGATTCAGGGTATATCTTCATGATGACCTGACAGGTGTGGAGATAGGAGGTGCACTTAAAAATGTCATTGCCATTGCCTCTGGAATATCTGATGGGCTTGGTCTTGGAGCTAATGCAAGGGCATCCTTAATAACAAGGGGGCTTGCTGAGATGACAAGACTTGGAGTTGCTATGGGCGCAAATCCAAGGACATTTTCAGGTTTAAGTGGCGTGGGAGATCTGATCCTTACATGCACGAGCAATCTTTCAAGGAATTATACCCTTGGATACAGGATCGGCAAGGGTGAAAAGCTGAGAGATATACTTAGTGGAATGCGTGAGATTGCAGAAGGAGTTCCAACAGCTGAGTCTGCCTATAAACTTGCTGAGAGATATTCTGTGGAGATGCCAATAACTGAAAAGGTTTATGAGATCCTCTATAAAGATAAATCTCCTCATAGTGCTTTGAAGGAGCTCATGACAAGACCACTCCGAGAGGAATTTCCTGAGGCATGAACAAAAGCGAATTGCTTAAGATACTGAAGGCTCTCAGTTCATCAAAAATCACACCAGAAGAGGCTTACAGGAGACTACAGCATCTTCCTTATGAGGATCTTAAGATAGCAAGGATAGATCATCACAGAGAGCTCCTCTCAGGTATTCCAGAGGTAATCTTTGCAAAGGACAAGGCCCCTGATGATGTTGTTGCTATTGCACGAAATATATTTAAAAGACACGGTAGATTTCTGATCACAAAGGCAACAAAGGAGATTTATAAAAAAATCAGGATTAAAGGTGCAAGATTTTATGAAAAGAGCGGAGCCATTATTGCTGGTAAATCTTCTGGTAAGATTGGAGATGTCTTGATACTAACAGCAGGGACATCTGACATCAGGGTTGCTGAGGAGGCAAAGGTCACAGCAGAATTTCTTGGAAGTCGTGTGGAGACACTTTATGATATAGGGATAGCAGGTCTTCACAGGATTGTGGAACATCTTGACAGATTTAAAAAGGCGAGGGCAATTATAGTAATTGCTGGGATGGAAGGTGCACTTCCGGGTGTTGTGGCAGCACTCACTGATAAGCCTGTTATAGGTGTCCCTACATCCTCTGGATACGGGATGAGTCTTGGTGGGATGGCAGCACTTCTGGGAATGCTAAATTCCTGTGTGCCGGGTGTGGCTGTGATGAACATTGACAATGGCTTTGGAGCTGCCTGTCTTGCCCACAGGATAAATATCCTTCAGCCATAATATCATAATGCGTGATGTGTAATGAGTTTTTAATTTAAAATTTGTTGCAGAATTATAATAATAGCATGAAGGTCTGTTACTCGAGTATAAAGCTCAAAGGGGCTTCACCCTTTGAAACCCAAAATATGGAATTAATAAGATTATTTGGGGAGTTTGAGGGGCTTCGTCCCTAAAAGCTCTGTAGTAATAAGTTTATCACCAAAGGGTGAAGTAAATTATGTTTGGCAATGCTGATTAGAAATTTTATATTAAGGTGCCCTATAAAGGCTTCCCGACATGCCGTACTATTGCTATCGGGCAAAATTCATTTACTTGACAAAGATTCTTTATAAACAATAAAATAATATACTTTTTACTTCTTGAAAAAACTAATCCATACGGAGGGCGTTATGGCAGAAGGTGTTGTAGAAGCAACTACAGAAACATGGGATAAGGAAGTTTTAAATGCTCAAGGACTCGTGATGGTTGATTTCTGGGCAGTATGGTGCGGTCCCTGCAGGATGATTGCACCTACTGTTGAAGAGCTGGCAAAGGAATATGCTGGAAAGGTGAAGGTGGTTAAACTCAATACAGATGAGAATCCTGATGTTGCCAGCAGATATAAGATAATGGGTATTCCTACAATTATGTTTTTTAAGAATGGTCAGAAGGTTGACCAGATTGTAGGAGCAGTTCCCAAATCTCATTTAAAATCCAAGATAGATACACTTCTGACTGCATAGATTCAAAATTAAGCGTGTCAGATTTCAGGTGGATATTAATGAGATGGAAGCTCGTAGTGTTATTTTTTTTCTTCGTGCTTTTTTCCTGTTCCAGAGAGACCCCCGTTCAGGAGGGTAAGGTTGTTCCAGAGCTTTCCTTTAAACATATTAATGGAGAGTCTATCAAACTTCATGAACTAAGGGGAAAGGTAGTGCTTATTGAATTCTGGGCAACCTGGTGTGAGGCCTGCAGGGAAGCTGTTCCCGACCTTATGGAGATTTATAAAAATAACAGCGATAAGGGTCTGGTAATGATTGCTGTATCTGTGGATGAAGGTGGAGATTATGTGAAAAGGGTCAGGGATTTTATTAATGAATATAATATCACCTACCCCGTTGCCGTTGATGGGATCTCCTTGAGTAAAAAATTCGGAGTTTATACCATCCCCTCTATTTTTATAATTAATAAAGAAGGTATTCTTGTCAAAAAATATCCTGGATATTTTCCTGATTTTGCCCGTAAGATAGATAAAGAAATTAAGGGATTGTTATAATACCAAGATGTTTGATGCATTAACAGAAAAACTTGACTCCATATTCAGGAAGCTTCGTGGAAGGGGCATACTCAAGGAGGAGGATGTTGAACAGGCCCTGAGAGAGGTAAGGCTTGCCCTTCTTGAGGCTGATGTTAATTATAAGGTTGTCAAGGATTTTGTTAATTCAATAAAACAGAAGGCCGTAGGAAGTGGTATACTTGAGAGCCTCACGCCCGGACAGCAGGTCATAAAGATTGTCCATGAAGAGCTTATTAATCTCATGGGTTCTTCAGATTCAATTATAAAACTTTCACCAAATCCGCCTACAATTCTTATGATGGTAGGATTACAGGGTTCTGGAAAGACCACCACATCAGCGAAGATTGCAAATTATTATAAGTCTCAGGGCAGAAGACCTGTGCTCGTTGCAGCGGATATTAAAAGACCTGCTGCCATTGAGCAGCTTATAACCCTTGGTGCCCAGCTTCAGATACCTGTATTTTATTCAAAGGATATAAGCGACCCTGTTCAGGTCTGTGAAGAGGCGGTTAGGAAGGCAAGGGTAGATGCCCGTGATATATTGATACTTGATACAGCAGGCAGGCTTCACATTGATGAGGAACTAATGGAGGAACTCAGGCAGATTAAGGAAAAGACCTCGCCTCATGAGATACTGCTTGTGGTTGATGCCATGACAGGTCAGGAGGCCGTAAATGTTGCCTCCGCCTTTAATGAAAAGATATCCATTACGGGAATTGTTCTTACCAAGATGGACGGTGATGCCAGGGGTGGAGCAGCACTTTCTATGAGATCAGTTACAGGAAGACCAATAAAATTTATAGGTACAGGTGAAAAGCTTGATGCATTGGAGCCTTTCTATGCTGACAGGATTGCCTCAAGAATTCTTGGAATGGGAGATGTCCTCAGCCTTATAGAAAAGGTTCAGAAGACATATGATATGAAGGAGGCAGAAAGACTTCAGAAGAAGGTCAAGGAGGATGATTTTGATCTTGATGATTTGAGACTTCAGATAAGAAAGATAAAGGGGATGGGCTCTCTTGAAGGTTTATTGGGCATGATACCTGGTTTCAGTAAACTCAAAGGTATTAATATAGATACAAAGGAGTTTGTGAAGGTTGAGGCAATCATCAATTCCATGACACCTGAGGAAAGGAGGACACCCTCTATCCTTAATGGAAGCAGACGCAGGCGTATAGCACTTGGAAGTGGTACAACAGTAGCTGATGTAAACAGGCTCCTCAAACAATATAATGAGATGAAGAAGTTAATGAAGGCCTTTAAGGGTAAAAAGGGATTCAGGCTTCCAAATATATTGCAGATATGATTTATAATATTTAATCAGAAAGGAGGTGTGCTGTGGTAAAGATTAGGTTAATGAGGATCGGTGCCCACAAAAGGTCCTATTACAGGATTGTTGTGGTTGATTCAAGGACAAGAAGGGATGGACCTTATATTGAGCTTCTTGGAACTTATGATCCTCTGAAAGATTCAGAGGTCAAGATCAATAAAGATAAGGCTAAGGCATGGATTCAAAAGGGTGCACAGCCAACAGAATCTGTTAAAAAACTTTTAACAAGAGCGGGCCTGTAGTGCCCCAAATTCCTTCAGGAGGTGAACCATCATGCTGAAAGGATTAGTTGAGAGTATGGCAAAGGCTCTGGTTGATAAGCCAGAGGAGGTAAGTGTTAAGGAGGTGGATGGAGAAAAGACTACCGTATTTGAGCTCAGGGTTGCTCAGAGTGACCTCGGAAAGGTGATAGGAAAACAGGGTAAGACTGCCCGTGCTATGAGGGCAATATTAAGTGCAGCAGGGACGAAGGTCGGTAAGCGCTGCGTCCTTGAGATACTTGAATAGTAAAACCTGTGCGATAGATTAATTAATAATCTTTTGTAATTTATTATTTCATCTGCGCACAAAGGCACCTTGTAGGGCAGGCCCTGTTACCTGCCCTTTTTATCATGAAGATGGTTATTGATGTTATAACCCTTTTCCCTGAGATAATAAAGACTTATCTTTCCTGTGGAGTTTTAAAGAAGGCTATTGACGAGAGCATGATTCAAGTACGAATTCATAATCTCAGGGATTTTACGAGGGACAGGCACAGGACAGTGGATGACTATCCCTATGGAGGTGGTTCAGGTATGGTGATGAAACCTGAGCCACTGTTTGATGCAATTGAGCACATAAAGTCCGATGGCATTGAAAGATTGATAATTCTCCTTACACCTCAGGGAAAGAAATTCAACCAGCAAATGGCAAGGGCA
This sequence comes from Thermodesulfovibrionales bacterium, assembly GCA_041082235.1. Lineage (GTDB taxonomy): Bacteria > Nitrospirota > Thermodesulfovibrionia > Thermodesulfovibrionales > CALJEL01 > CALJEL01. Next base: position 26,537 of record JBDOIG010000059.1, read on the forward strand.
CTTTCAGAGGAAAAGAGAGGGTTGGTGTTTATATGTGGTAGATATGAGGCGATTGATGAGCGGGTGAGAGCGATAGTGGATGATGAGATTTCCATAGGAGACTATGTCCTAACTGGAGGAGAATTGGCTGCTTTAGTTATAATAGATACAGTATCAAGATTATTGCCAGGTGTTCTCGGGAATTATGATTCAACAATAGAAGAGTCCTTTGAGTGGGGTATCCTTGATTATCCCCATTATACAAGGCCACCGGAATTCAGGGGAATGAAGGTACCTGATATCTTACTGAGCGGTGATCATGAGGCAATAAGGAGATGGAGAAGAAAGGAGGCCTTGAGAAGAACTCTTAAGAGGCGACCTGATTTACTTGAAAAGGCGGTCCTCAGTGAGGAGGATTTAATTTTGATAAAAGAGATAAAGGAGGAGTCATGAACGAGTTAATAAAGGCAGTTGAGGAGACCTATAAAAAGAAAGAGATACCAGATTTCAAGGTAGGAGATACTGTGAGGGTTCATGTAAAGGTCAAGGAAGGTGACAGAGAAAGGCTACAACCCTTTGAAGGTGTTGTGATAGCCCGTAGAGGTGGAGGCCTGAGGGAGACCTTCATGGTAAGAAAGATCTCCTTTGGTGTTGGAGTTGAGAGGATATTCCCCCTGCATTCATCTGTTGTTGATTCCATAGAGCTTATAAAGAGAGGAAATGTCAGAAGGGCAAAACTCTTTTATCTGAGAAAGAAGAAAGGAAAAGAGGCCAGGATAAAGGAAAAAGAGATAAGGACTGGTGGCGAAGTAACAGCGGGGGAGATTGGTAATAACAGTTAAAAGCTCAGAGAGTTCAGCATGCCCCTCTTTAAGTATGATAATAGCTACAGGAAGAAGGGTTACAGGGTTATTGCAGGTATTGATGAGGCAGGAAGGGGTTCTCTGGCAGGTCCTGTTGTAGCAGGTGCTGTTATATTGAAAGAAGGGGTCATGATAGAAGGTCTTGATGATTCAAAGAAGCTAACCCATCAAAAAAGGGCTGAAATTTTCTGGCAGCTGATGCTTGAGGCAGAGGATGTGAGTTTCGGGGTCGTGGATGTTGAGGATATAGAAAGGTTTAATATCCTTCAGGCTACAAAGATGGCAATGAACAGGGCAATAAATGGATTGAAAAAAAGGCCAGACCTTATCCTGATAGATGCCCTGAGATTAACCATCCCATTGAAGCATATCTCAATAATAAAGGGCGATCAGAAGAGTGCATCTATTGCAGCAGCCTCAATAGTTGCAAAGGTTCTCAGGGACTGGATCATGGAGTATTATGATTTCCTTTATCCTGAGTATGGTTTCAAAGACCACAAGGGATATGCTACAGTAAGGCACAGAGAATGCCTCAGGATTTATGGTCCCTGTCCAATTCATAGAAAGACATTTAAACCCATAAACCAGATGGAGTTCTATTTTAACCAGTCACAAAATTGCTGATAGAAATGTATTAAGCAATAGAGGGTATGTCTCAAGCCTTTATAATGTGACAATGAACAGGATACAGGATTCAAGATACAAGATTCAGGAACAGGTTTCATCTTATCATCTATTATGGATATTTAAGGTATTGCTATAAAGGCTTTTCGGCATACCATTTTTTAGTCGGCAAAGGTGAGCCATAAAAAGGTCATGAAGACAAGGACACCTATAGAGAATGAACGGATTGATGAGGCCCTTGAACTCATCTGGCTTCTGAGAGAAGACCACAGGGCTTTTCTCTCTAATTTTAAAGCAAGCTCTGATGATGAATCTCCTGAAGAGATAATTAGATTACTCATTGACGACGGGCTGGTCAATATAAAGGGTCAAGAGATTGGTTTTACTGAAATGGGTTATGAAAGGGCAAGGGGTCTTATAAGAAGGTACAGACTTGCGGAGAGGCTTTTTTCTGATGTCTTTGAATTGAGAGATGACCTTGTTAAGGATGATGCCTGTAGGGTTGAACATATATTGAGCAATGAGCTTACTGACAGCGTCTGCACATTCCTCGGTCACCCACCCACATGTCCTCATGGAAAGCCAATACCCAGGGGTGAGTGTTGTAAAAAATATCGTGTTGATGTGGAGCCACTGATAACAAGGCTCTCCAGTATTGAACCTGGTACAGAGGTAAAGATTGTCTTCATAGTACCTTCTCAGAAAAGCAGTGTTGTAAAACTATCATCAATGGGAATAATACCAGGTGCGAGGATAAGGCTCCTTCAGAAAAAACCAACCATCATACTTCAGATTGAAGAGACTATTATAGCGATTGATCCTGAGATTGCTGATGAGATACTTGTAAGGAAGGTTGCCTGACCGGTAAAATTACCCTAAATCTTGTCCCCTTATTTACCTCACTGTGGACATCTATTCTTCCGTTATGACCTTCTATGATTCTGTAGCTTATTGACAGGCCAAGTCCAGTCCCTTTTTCCTTCTTTGTGGTGAAGAATGGTTCAAAGATCCTTGGCAGTATATCGGGAGGGATTCCATGACCTGTATCTTCCACATCCACATAGATATTAGCATTATCCATGATCCCTGTGCGAAGTACGAGGGTACCACCTTTTTCCATGGCATGTATTGAGTTATTGATAAGATTTAAAAAGACCTGTTTCAGCTGGTTATGGTCAGCCTGTATAATCGGAACCTGTCCGAATTCTTCTATTACATCTATGTCACTATGTTTGAGCTGAAGAGAGGCGAGTTTAAGTATCTCACTCAACAGAAGGTTTATATTCACCTCTACAATATTAATTGCCCTTTTCCTTGCAAATTCAAGGAGCTGATTCACAATTTCCTTTGCCCTGAGGGATTCCTGTTCGATAATCTTCAGGTCTTTCTTAATGGTTTCTATATCTGATTCTTCCTGCGAAAGCTCAGAAAATCCTATGATACTTGTAAGGGGATTGTTCAGTTCATGGGCAATGTTTGAGGCCATCTCTCCAAGGGCAGCAAGTTTTGCAGCCTGTATGAGCTGCTCCTGTGTCTGCTGGAGTTCCCGCATCCTGTTTCTGAGGTCTTCCATAAGTTTCACATTCATAAATGAGACAGAGAGCAGATTTGAAAGTATAGCTGCTATACTGAGATCTGTATCATCAAAAGACCCATGTTTTTTGTTCATCACTATCAGAAGGCCTGATAGCCTTTCCTGTTCCTTTATCCAGATCAAAAGTGATGGTTCATTTATGCTGTCAAAAAAGCTGGTCTTGATAGAAGGAGCAGACCCCAGGGTGAATATAGCTGGTTCTTTCCTGTAATACAGGTGAAGTGCCTCTATCTCTTTTTCAGGTAGTATTATCTCTTTGCCTGCAATATCAAGGAACCTTTCATTATCCCTGATAAATATCCTGCAGTCAGTTGCATCAAATAGTTCCTTTACAACTCCGATAAGCTCATTATAAGGCATCCCTTCCTCTGAAAGGGAATACAGAGGTATGGTTGCCCTGTAAAGGTGTGAGAGTCTCTTCGTGAATCCTAAAAGTTCATCATGGTTTTTCTTAAGGGTGATACTCATATCATTAAAGGCCTCTGAAAGGTCCCTGAACTCATCCCTGTAAGGATAGGAGGCTGTTACGCCGAGTTTTCCTGCTTTAAGTTCCTTAGTGGCATTTATGAGGATACCCATGGATTTTGTTATCTGTTTTGTAAAGACTATGGCTACAGTAAGTGCAGCAAAAAAAGCAAAGGACAGGGTTAGAAATAATATAATTTTGGAGTTATTTATATCCTTCAGTGCCTTTACTGTCTTTGCATAGAGTCTTTGATCTGCTGTAAAGGCCATCTCCTGGACCATGCTCAAAAGGGTATTGCCCAGGGTTATAGCAACAAGTCTCAACCTTTCAATTCTTTCTCTATTTGCTGTGGTGGTGATCAGGGCGCTCAGGGCATCCTTATATTGTTCCACCATGTCGCTTACACGATTTAACTTCTCTGTAAGCTCTTTACTATGATGGCACGACTTACAGCTCTGCACTGACCTGTCAAGGTCAGAGACATGTTCAACTATTACATCAAGTTCGCTTCCAAAGGCTGTTCCTATAGTATATAAGTGTGTCTGAACCGTCTGGGTATTTATAACAAGGTTCTGTCTGATGATCTCAACCCTGTGGAGACTGATAACAGTCTCAAGGTCTGTTGTGGTCTTGTAGATATAGTAGATCGTAATTCCAACTCCTGTGCTGAAGAGCAGAAATAAGAGTGCCATAGATATAATAAGTCTCTTTTTCATCTGTATTTATAGGTCTTTATTTCAATATCAGCTTTTTTAAGCAGATTATAAACAATTGAGAAATCTTCTTTTGATGCAGCTATAAACCTCAAGGCGCCAAATCTTTCAAGGACCTTTCTGCCTTCCGGATCTTTATCCATTTTTAATAAAATATCCCTGATCCTTTCCTTCAGGCCCTTATCAATCTTTTTTGATAGACAGAGAGTAACATCAGGAAGTGCAATAGACCTTGCTATAATCAATATCTCCTGTTGCATTACAGGATCTTTTTTAATTCTTTCCTTTATGATTTTATTTTTTGCAACACCTATATCTGCCCTTCCATCAAGGACACTGAGAAGTGCTGAGTCATGACTCCCTGTAAAGTAGTATTCTTTGAAATAATTGAGTGGATTTTTAATTCCATGTTCTTTGAAATAGGCAAGGGCAAAGATATAACCGGTAGCAGTTGCCCTGTCCACAAAGGCAATAGTTTTACCTTTCATATCCTTTATATCCTTTATGTTGCTGTCTCTTCTCACAAAGATATAGCCTTCAGCACTTGATGTCCCGTCAAGATCCATAGGTCTTACAACTGGCTCAACTCCGAGTTTTTCCATAGCAAGAACAGAAGTAAATGCTCCAAAAAAGGCGCCATCAAGATTTCTCATTACAAATCTATCTATTATGTCACCGTATCTGCTCAGGATAGTGAATCTTGTTTTCATGCCCAGCTTGAACGTAAGATATTCACTCAGTGGTTTGTATCTATCCATCTGTCTGAAGATATTTTCCTCAGGAATGAGACCTATAAGGATTTCTCTCTCTGCAGCAAATGAAATTGTACTGAAGCACAGGATTAAGGCTGATATTATTAAAACTAATAATCTCATCAGTGGATCACCTCTGTTGCCTCAGTTAGCAGGTCAGCGGGAATCCTGAGATTGAGCCTCTGCGCCTCACCAATTGCAAATACCAGTTCCATGTCAGCACTGGAATCTCTTACAATCTCATAGGGTTTCTTACCTTTCAGTATTGCCTGTATAATAGCAACAGCCTTTTCTGCCTGTTTTCTGGGTGATGGATATAGGCTGATAACAGGTTTTGCTTCTCTTCTTGGAAGTAGGGATGCAACAGGTACCCAGTATTCTCTGAAGTCTAAGAGAGCTATATTTGCTATACTGCTTGTTGTAAAGATAAGGGCGTCTGCACTTACATCTCTAATTACCTGTTTAATATCTGATGGTTTTTTAATACCAAGTTTTACAACATTTATTTTGTAATAAGGACAGCATTTCATGATCTCATTGAGCTGGTAGAGTGAGTCACTTTCAAGTGGATTGTATACAACACCAATGACCTTTATCTCCTTCATGCTGTTCAGGTACCGTGTGATACTTGAGATAGGTGTTTTGAATTCAACACCTGTGCTATTCTTTGTCCTGTATCTTTCAAGGGCTGGAGTATATACTGCCACATATATAACAGGCTGGTCAGGTCTCTCATTTAAAGTAGCAATTGTTGCCTCGGTTCCGTAGCAGAAGATTATATCCACATTATGGGCTATGAGTTTCCTTGCAGCATTACTCAGGGCAATGGGATCTGGAAAGGGTTTCTGAATTAGAAAATCTATCTGACCTGATAAAATAGTTGCCTCCATTTTTTTCAGAAAATGAGTGTGAATCTCTTCATAATAGGGAACATTGGATGGCAGTATCACACCTATTGTCTTTTTTTCAATGGCGTAGGATTCTTTGATGAAAAAGATAAAAAAGGCAAGGATTAGAATCAATAGCCTGAGCTTAAATTGTCTCATAATTTATTAAAAATCCCTCATGAGTTAAGTATGTCCTTCATGCTTTTTGTTATAATACCACAATTAATAAAAATTTTTAATCTACGGGTGAATACTCAATGAGACTATCTATTACAGGACTTGCAAATACAGGTAAGACCACCATATTTAATGCACTTACAGGTCTTGACCTGGCCACATCCCTTTATGTAACAAGAGAGATGGAACCCCAGATTGCCACTGTAAAGGTGCCTGATAAAAGAATTGAGAGCCTTGCCCATATCTTTAAACCAAAGAAGGTCACACCTGCAACAGTAGAGTATATTGATTACATAGGACTTACGAAGGGAGATGCCGAGCAGAATAAAAGGGTCTTTGATTTTATAAAGGAGGCTGATGCCATAGTCCATGTGGTAAGGGCCTTTGAAGATGAGGCTGTTATACATCCCCTTGGTAGCATTGAGCCTTTAAGAGATCTTGAGACAGTGGAGTTTGAATTTATATTCGGTGATCTTGAGCTTGTCACAAAAAGGCTTCAGAGGATTGAGGAATCAAGGAAAAAAGGGAAAAAAACTAGCGATGAAGAGATAAAGGTGCTTCTGAAGTGCAAGGAGGCCCTTGAGTCAGAAAGGCCCTTGAGATTTGTTCAATTTGATGAGGATGAGCATGCCGTCCTGAGACCTATGCAATTTCTTTCTGACAAACCAGAGGTGATAGTCTTTAACACAGATGAATATATGAGTGCTGAGGACAGGCAATATTTAATTGAAAAGGCAGAGGGGTATTTTAAAAAGTTCAGCCCTTACTTTGAAGATAAGGTAAAGATAATAAGCCTTTCAGGAAAGTTAGAGATGGAGTTATCCCGTATGACAGCTGATGAGCAGAAAGAATTTCTTTCAGGACTCGGAATTGATGAGCCTGCACTGAATAAACTGATAAAGGTCTCTTATGGCCTTTTAAAATATATATCTTTCTTTACAGTAGGTGAAGATGAGGTTAAGGCATGGACCATCAAGGAGGGAACAAATGCCCAGAAGTCAGCAGGGAAGATTCATTCAGATATGGAGCGCGGCTTTATAAGGGCAGAGGTTGTGAGTTATGACGAATTTATAAAGGAGGGCAGTTTATCATTATTGAGACAGAAAGGCCTTCTGAGGCTTGAAGGGAAGGATTATATCGTTAAGGATGGGGATATAATAAATTTCCGCTTCAATGTATAGATATGGCACCAATAATAAAGACTGAATCCCTTGTACGAGATTTTGATAACCTCAGGGCGGTTGATAATCTTAACCTTGATGTTGAGGAGAGAACAATATTCGGATTTCTCGGTCCAAATGGTGCCGGAAAGACCACCACTATTAATATACTCTGCACACTTCTCAGGCCAACCTCTGGAAGGGCTTTTATAAATGGATATGATTGTGTAAAGGATGCCCATCGTGTAAGAAGCTCAATAGGCATAGTCTTTCAGGACACAACCCTTGATAAAGACCTTACTGCCTATGAGAATCTCCTTTTCCATTCATACCTCTATGGACTTGGCAGGGAAGAGGCAAAAAAGAGGATAGAAGAACTCCTTATTTTCATGGATCTCTATGATAGAAAGGATGAACCTGTAAAGAGATTCTCTGGCGGTATGAAGAGGCGGCTTGAGGTGGCAAGGGGGCTCATGCATTATCCAAGGGTTCTTTTTCTTGATGAGCCGACACTGGGACTTGATCCCCAGTCAAGGGCAGGGCTCTGGGAGCATATTTTAAGGCTTCCTGAGAGCCATAATGTCACTGTATTCATGACAACCCATTACATGGATGAGGCAGAGGTCTGTAACAGGGTGGCTATTATAGACCATGGAAGGATAATTGCCGAAGGTGCTCCAGACGAGCTCAAGAGGATGGTTGGCGGCGATGTGGTTTATCTCAAGGCAAAGGACAATAAAATGGCAAGGCAGATATTAAAGGAAAGGATAAGTGCAGAGATTGAAGTAAGGGATGGTGAAATATTTGTCCATGGTGTGAAGGGTGATGTCTGTATACCCGAGATCATAAGGATACTGGGTGAGCAGGTTTTATCAGTGAGGCTCCAGAGGCCAACACTAAATGATGTCTTTTTAAAACTCACTGGCAGACAGATAAGGGAAGGTTCTCCTGAAGATGAATTTAAGGAATCCATCAGGGCATACAGGAGGCGTTTTGATAGAGCTTAGGGTTGTCTATGTAATAGTAATGAGGGAACTTATAAAATTCTTCAGAGAGAAAGGCAGGCTTGTCTCCACACTGGCAAGACCCATCATATGGTTATTCTTTGTTGGAATGGGTATGTCAAGGCTTGTTCCACAGGATATCACAGGCACGGATTATATGAGGTTTCTTTTCCCCGGAATCCTGGGGATGACGATACTTTTCAGCGCTATATTTTCTTCTATATCTATAATCTGGGATAAGGAATTCGGGTTCTTAAAAGAGATACTTGTTGCTCCTGTATCAAGGTTCTCCATTGTCCTTGGAAAGGCATTAAGTGGGACCCTTCTGTCTACGATACAGGCGATGCTTATCATGATAGTGTCACCTCTGATAGGTATCTATCCAGAAATAGGACAGATTGCTGGCTGTCTTATGGTGATAATCCTTCTTTCCTTTTCCATTTCAGCCCTTGGCATTGTCATTGCATCCTTTTATGAGAGCCTTGAGAGTTTCAGCATGATAATGAATTTTATTGTAATGCCCATGTTCTTTCTTTCAGGCGCCATGTATCCATTAAAAAAACTTCCTGTTTTACTTAAATATGCTGCGACACTTAATCCACTCACATATGGCATTGACGGACTGAGACACATACTCATTCCTTATGGTATCCTTGATTTCTCCTTTTATCTGGATATATCTATTCTGATTGTAAGCTCAGCAGCCTTTTTATTTTTTTCCACATATATCTTTCAAAGAGGTCATTAAGTGAAAGAGATAGATATCTATAAACTCCTTCCCGGGAAAAACTGTAAGGAGTGTTCTGCTGGTACATGCATGGCCTTTGCTATTAAGCTCAACAAAATGCCTTCTCTGCTTGATGAATGTCCTTACATTGAAGAGCAAAAAAGGAGCTATCTGAAGGCTAATATTATCACCTCTGATTGGAGGGATAATCTTATAGATTCTCTCAGAAAAGAGGTCTCCCAGCTAAAGTTTAATGAGATAGCTCATGACCTTGGTGCTCTTCAGCATGAAGATGGTTTGATTATAAAGTGTATTGGCAGAGATTATCTTATAAAAAGGGATGGGACTATCCTGCCTGATACAGAGAACAAATGGATCAAGATCCTTCTTCTGCATTACATACGGCTCAGGGGTAAAGGCAGTTTCACGGGTAAATGGATATCTTTTTCAGACATTAAAGGTGGTCTTGTAAAGGCATCCACATTTAAGAGAGATTGTGAGGCTCCTTTAAAAGAGGTCTTTGAGCTTAATCCTGAAGAGGCCATTAAAGTTCTTGAGAGGCTTGGTGGTAAGAGGATAGAGGGTTATCCCTCTGATATTGCCATTATAATTGACCTCTTGCCAAGGGTGAGGATTCTTATTCTTTATTCAAACGGTGATGAAGAGTTCCCATCAGCATTAAAGATACTCTTTGATGCCATAACACCAGAGTTTCTTGATGTGGAGTCCATTATCTTTCTTATTGAAGGCCTGGTGCATACTGTTAAGCATTTTATGTCCGATTAGCTTAAATATATGTTTTTAAATAATGCTGATTGAGGATAGAACATTAAGGAATAAACTTCATGTCTATCAGGATAGAACAGAGGCAGGCAGGATTCTTGCTTCAATGCTTCAGGAACATAAGGATTCTGATGCCATTGTCCTTGCCATTCCTTCAGGTGGTGTGCCTGTTGGTGCAGAGATAGTAAGGGTATTGGGTCTATCCTTTGACCTTCTTATAGTCAGAAAGATACAGATACCATACAATCCAGAGGCTGGTTTTGGTGCCGTGGGTCCTGATGGAGAGCCAATCTTTAATGAGTCTCTTTTAAGAAGCCTTATGCTGACTGAAAGCGATATTATGGAGCAGATGACAAAGGCCAGAGAGAGCGTAAAGAAAAGGGATGAGTTATTCAGAAAGAATAAGCCCCTTCCATTATTAAAAGACAGGGTAGTAATAATTGTTGATGATGGACTTGCCTCAGGTTATACAATATTAGCTGGTATAAATTATGTCAAAAAAAGCATGCCTGCAAGGATAATCGTAGCTGTCCCAACAGCCTCTGAAAGGGCGATAAAGGCTATTCTTCCAAAGGTGGATAAACTTATCTGCCCGAATGTAAGGGCAGGTCCTGTCTTTGCTGTTGCTGATGCCTATAGAGAGTGGTATGACCTTCCAGAGGAAGAGGTGCTCAAGATATTGAAGGAATTGTCATTCCTTTGAGGAACTCAGCCCCTCAAAATTTCTTAATTCAAAGGACAAAAGCTGGCTCCTCCAGAAGATTAAATTCTTCCCTCTCTTATTCTTGAATCAAAGACATATAGACCCTCAATCCTTTCAGGGAAGGTTTTTTAAATTTTAGAATAATCCTCTCAAGTGCCTCCCTTACAAACCATGTCATAGCCTTTTTTATCATACATCTCTGGTATAATAATCCATGGAGGATTCAAGTGACCAGAACAGTGCCAGACTTCAGATTTATTGAAAGAATAGCCACCTATCTAAGAATGATAAAATTCTCTCATTCTGTTTTTGCCCTTCCCTTTGCCCTCACATCAGCCTTTATTGCATCAGCGGGTTCCCCAGAACTTGAGAAATTTTTCTGGATCATTGTTGCTATGGTCTCAGCAAGGACTGCTGCCATGGGCCTAAACAGGATAATAGACAGGCATATAGATAAACTCAATCCAAGGACCTCCAAGAGAGAAATCCCCTCTGGAAAGGTCAGCCTTACTGAGGCAGTCCTTTTTGTATCAGTGGCAATTATTTTTTTTATATACTCAGCCTGGAGCTTGAATCCTCTATGTTTTAAACTCTCCTTTGTTTCCCTTGGAGCCATCTTTCTTTATTCCTATACAAAGAGGTTTACCTCTCTGTCCCATCTCTTCCTTGGTATTACCATATCTGCTGCACCTATAGGTGCCTGGATAGCTATTAGAGGCACCTTTGACCCGAGAATACTTAGCCTCGGACTTTCAGTTGCCTTCTGGATAGCTGGCTTTGATATCCTCTATGCACTTCAGGATATAGACTTTGACAGGAGATATGGTCTTTATTCCATACCTTCAAGATTGGGAGTCAAAAGGGCAATTGGTATTTCAAGGCTCTTTCATGTAATCTCCTGGGCTTTACTTTTTATGACAGGTATCTTATTTAAACTTAATATATGGTTTTTTATTGGTGTATTTCTTGCTGGTGTTATTCTATTTTATGAACACAGACTTGTGAAACCTGATGATCTTAGAAGACTCAATATGGCATTCTTTAATATGAACGGATATCTGAGCATCGTTGTCTTTTTGTTCACCCTGCTTTCTTATATTTTTTAGCATGAGCATTCATAAAGATATAGAGCTCTCCACAATTTATGAGGTATCAAATCTAATAATCTCCTCAGCAGATAAAGAAAATTACTATAATTCCCTCTGTGAGATAATGAGGGTTTATTTTGGAATAAAATTTTGCTGGATTGGACTCATTGAGCAGGGTAGCTTTGATATAAAACCAGCTGGTCATGCTGGTTTTGAAGAGGGTTATCTATCAAAGATACATGTCAGGTGGGATAACTCTCCAGAGGGGATGGGTCCTGCTGGGATGTCCATCAAGACAAGAAGGCCATATTTAATAAATATTGATGACCCTGGTTTTAAGCCCTGGTATGAGGAGGCAAAAAAGAGGGGATATGCTGCTGTGCTTGGTGTACCACTTCTTTACGGAGGAGAAGAATGTCTTGGAACCCTTGTATTTTACAGTGAGAGCAGGGATTTTTTTACACCTTCATGGGTTAAAGCACTACAGATCATCTCCAATCAGGTAGCCTTTGCCATAAAGAACAGGCTGATACTTGAACACCTTGAGGAAGAGGTGAGGGCAAGGACTGAGGAGCTTGAGATAGCAAACATGCAGATGAGGGCATTGAACGAAGAATTAAACAAGAAGACATTAGAGCTTGAGATGGCAAAACAGTTTGCAGAAAGGGCAAGCAGGACAAAGTCAGAATTTCTTGCTAATATAAATCATGAGTTAAGAACACCCCTGAATTCTATCCTTGGATTTTCAAGGCTCCTTATTGACAGTCTTTATGGTGAGCTGAATGAGACACAGAAAGATTATATAAAAGAAATCCATGAGAGTGGTCAGAGGCTTCTCACGGTTGTGAATGAGATGCTTGATTTTGCTGCCCTTGAAAAAAGAGACATGAGTCTCTCTTATAGCTCTTTCAGGCTCAGGGATGTGGTAGAGTCAGCATTTAATATCTACAGGGCAAATGCCTTGAAAAAATCCATCTCATTTGAACTCCTATATAACCTGCCAGATGATTTCAGGATAGAGGCTGACAGGACAAAACTGAAGGATATTCTCATGCACCTTCTTAGCAATGCCCTAAAATTCACTCCACAGAATGGCCTGGTTGTTCTTTCTGTAAAAAAGTCTTCTTACAGGGCTCCTGATGAGCCAGAATTTGTAGAATTCTCAATAAAAGATACAGGTAAGGGTATCAGCAAGGAAGATATCAGCAGGATTTTTGAAGGTTTTACTCTTCTTGTCTCTCCTTACACAAAAACCTACGAGGGTGTAGGACTGGGACTTGCCCTTGTGAAAAGATTTGTGGAGATGCATGGTGGAAGGCTTACTGTAGAGAGTGAGCCTGGTAAGGGAAGTACCTTTACATTTATACTCCCAGAGAAACAATGGATACCCGAAGGTAAAGAACATGGAAAAGAAAAGAAAGATTCTCTGTGTTGATGACGAACCTGTAAATTTGAGACTTCTTGAATCAATCCTCTCCTTAAGGGGATATGAGGTAATTAAATCAGACAACGGTATAGATGCCCTTGATAAATTGAGGTCTGATCATATAGATCTCGTGCTTCTTGATGTGATGATGCCGGGTATGAATGGTTATGAGGTGTGCAGGGTTATTAAAGGAGATGATTCCCTGAGGCATATTCCTGTGATTATGATTACAGCCCTCACTTCAAAGGAAGACAGGATTCGTGGCATAGAGGCCGGGGCAGAGGATTTTATCTCAAAACCCTTTGATAGTGAAGAGGTTCTTGCAAGGATAAGGATGCTTCTTAAGGTAAAGGACCTTACAGAAAGGCTTGCCACTGCATATAACACAATAAATCATCTGATCTCAGCAGGAGAGGAGCTTCTTAAGGAAATAGATCCCCAGAGGTGGGAACTGATGTCAGCTATTGAGAATATTGTATTTCAGCTTATAAGGAGAGCAGAAAATGATGAAAAGCCAGAAGTAATAATAATTGGTACAGGCATAGGTGGTTCACGAAAATGGTATCTTTACTCATGGAAAGGTGGAAGAATAAATAAGACAGTGATTGGCAGTGAGCTTTTCCACTACGACAGATGCGAGATATCAAAAGAGCTTATTTATTTTAATGAATCAGATATGGAGAAATCAGAATTGATTAATCTGACAGCAAAGATGAGGAAGTTATATCCATCATTATCAAATGGAGTCTGTTATATCAGTAAAGACCTCTGCATCTTAACCTTTAATTATGGCAGAGAGGTAACCCAGTTTGATGCAAATGTCCTTAACAGCCTTGTGATGCAGGGTCTTTATCTCAGGTCTTTATTTGCGCAGATAAGAGAGACAGAGGATGCCTTTGCCTATACAATAAATGCCCTTGCAAGGGCATCTGAGGCAAATGATGAGGATACAGGCAATCATATCCTGAGGGTTGGTGAATTCTGTTCTGTGCTTTCTGAGAGGCTGGGGTTGTCAGAGGATTTTATAAAGGACATAAAACTTCAATCCAGGCTCCATGATGTTGGAAAGATTCACATCCATCCTGATATCCTCAAGAAGCCCGGTAAACTTACTCCAGAGGAATGGAAGGTCATGATGATGCATCCTGTTTATGGTGCAATGATTATAGGAGACCATCCAAGACTTAAGATGGCAAAGAACATTGCCCTTACCCATCAGGAGAGATGGGATGGAAGCGGTTATCCAAGGGGTCTTAAGGGTGAAGAGATACCTCTGGAGGGAAGGATCACGAGTCTTGCTGATCAGTATGATGCCCTTAGAAATCCGAGGGTATATAAACCAAGCTTTGACCATGAGACAGCCTTCAAGATAATTACTGAAGGAGACGGAAGAACCCTCCCCCAGCATTTTGATCCGAATATATTGAAGATTTTCAAGGAGAATGCATCCCTCTTTGAGGAGATATACGAGAGGCTTAAAGGTTAAAACTCTGTCATTTGCCATTAGAAATTTGTCTGCCTGTCTTAAAGTCTTTACAATGCTACGATAATCAGGGATTTTGGAAAACTTGAAATTTTTGAAATGTTTAAGCTATTTTAATAGGCTATGATTTAATGTCTTTAAAGGCTTCATTGCTCTTATAGATAGATAAAAAAAATTAATTTTGGGAGGCTCATCATGGCAAAGAAGTCTGCTGCAGTGAAAACAACGAAACAAAAGAAGTATGTTTATTTCTTTGGTAATGGAAAGGCAGAAGGTCGTGGAGACATGAAGGATCTTCTGGGAGGAAAGGGAGCTGGTCTTGCTGAGATGACAAACCTTGGAATCCCTGTTCCTGCTGGATTTACCATTACCACAGAGGCATGTAATGAGTACTTTAAAAATCATAAAAAATATCCTCCAGGTATGTGGGAACAGGTGCTTCAGAATATGAAACGGGTTGAAAAGGCAATGGGAATGAAATTCGGAGATCCTGACAACCCGCTTCTTGTATCAGTCCGCTCTGGTGCAAAATTCTCCATGCCTGGGATGATGGATACAGTCCTCAACCTCGGTCTTAATGAGCAGACCCTCCGGGGTCTTATTAAAAAGACCAACAATGAGAGATTTGCCTATGATGCATACAGAAGGTTTATCACCATGTTTGGAAGTATAGTCATGGGCATTGACAGACAGAAATTTGAGAATAGCCTTGAGGAGATAAAGAAAGAAAAGGGAGTTCACCTTGACACTGACCTTGACGCAGAAGACCTTAAGAGGGTTGTCCAGAGATTTAAGGAGATTTATAAAAAAGAAACAGGCTCTGACTTTCCTCAGGATCCCTATGAGCAGTTGAGGCTTGCAATAAACGCAGTCTTTGGCTCATGGTTTGGCGACAGGGCAGTAAAATATAGAAAACTTCACGGGATACCTGATAACCTTGGTACTGCCTGTAATATTGTTACTATGGTCTTTGGTAATATGGGAGAGAATTCAGGGACAGGTGTTGGATTTACCCGTGACCCATCTACAGGTGAGAAGAGGTTCTTTGCTGAGTGTCTTATTAATGCCCAGGGTGAGGATGTTGTTGCAGGTATAAGGACACCCCTTCATATAGATGAATTAAAAAACAGGATGCCTCAGGCATACAGGGAGCTTGAAAGGATATATCAGAAGCTTGAAAAACACTACAAAGACATGCTTGATATTGAATTTACTATTCAAGAAGGAAAACTATACATGCTCCAGACAAGGGTCGGCAAGCGGACAGCAAGGGCAGCCCTCAAGATTGCTGTTGATATGGTCAAAGAAAAACTCATTGACAAGGCAACAGCCGTAATGAGGATAGACCCTGCACAGATAGACCAGCTCCTTCATCCCATGATAGATCCAAAGGCAAAGGTAAAGGCAGCTGCAAAGGGACTTCCCGCATCTCCAGGTGCAGCAGTTGGGAAGGTTGTATTTACAGCGCAGGATGCGGAGGAACAGGCAGCAAAAGGTGAAAGGGTAATACTTGTAAGGACAGAGACCTCTCCCGAGGACATCGGCGGGATGGCAGCAGCCCAAGGAATACTTACAGCTAGGGGCGGGATGACATCCCATGCGGCAGTTGTTGGAAGAGGTATGGGAAAGGTATGCGTAGTTGGCTGTGGAGCTATAAATATTAAAGAAGAAGAAAAATATTTCACCATAAACAATGAGGTAACGGTTCGTGAAGGTGACTATATAACCCTTAATGGAACAACTGGAGAGGTGATCCTTGGTAAGGCACCACTTGTGATGCCAGAGCTAACAGGTGATTTTGCAACAATAATGAAATGGGTTGATGAATTCAGAAAGATTGGTGTCAGGGCAAATGCAGATACACCAAAGGATGCAAAGGTGGCAAGGGACTTTGGTGCAGAAGGAATTGGTCTTTGCAGGACAGAGCACATGTTCTTTGAGGCGGACAGGATAAAGGCTGTCCGCGAGATGATACTTGCAGAGACAAGGGAAGAAAGGCAGAGGGCACTTGAGAAGATACTTCCCATGCAGAAGAAAGACTTTATAGAGATCTTCAAGGTCATGGAAGGTCTTCCTGTTACCATAAGGCTTCTTGATCCACCCCTTCATGAATTCCTTCCTCACAGTGATGAGGAGCTTGAAGAGCTTTCAAGAGAGATGGGAGTTCCTGTTGAAAGACTAAAGGCAAAGAACAAGGCACTCCATGAATTTAACCCTATGCTTGGCCATAGGGGTTGCAGGCTTGGAATAACATTTCCCGAGATATATGAGATGCAGGCAAGGGCAATCATGGAGGCTGCCTGTGAGCTTGCCTCTCAGGGTATAAAGATAATACCAGAGATTATGATTCCTCTAATTGCCCATGTAAACGAGCTTAAACTCATGAGGGAGCTTGTTGAGAGAGTTGCGGAGGAGGTTCAGGCAAAGTATAAGACAAGGGTAAGATACACAGTTGGAACAATGATTGAGCTTCCAAGGGCTGCAATAACCTCTGACGAGATAGCCACTGTGGCAGACTTTTATTCCTTTGGCACAAATGACCTCACACAGACCACCTACGGGCTTTCAAGGGATGATGCCGGGAAGTTCCTTCCCTATTATATTGACCACAAATTAATAGATGAAGACCCATTTATCTCCGTTGATCAGGGCGGCGTTGGTCAGCTTATGGAGATTGCGGTAAAGAAGGGAAGGGCTGTTAAGAAGGACCTGAAGATGGGTATATGCGGAGAGCATGGTGGAGACCCTGCCTCTGTGGAGTTCTGTCACAGGGTAGGACTTAATTATGTGAGCTGCTCTCCCTACAGGGTTCCTATTGCAAGGCTTGCTGCTGCCCAGGCTGCAATAAAAGATAAATCAAAGAAGGCAAAAGAGTTAACAAAGTCCACAGTTTAGAAATAAGCTTAAGGTGGCAGACCTGAAAGGTCTGCCACCTACTATGAGCCTCAAATCCTGATCCCCAGCTTTTTTCACTAAAATACAGGTCATTTATTTCCTGTAGGCATGAATACCTTTTGCCTTATCTGAAGCCCAGGAGATATCCTTATTAATGTGGCATCCCAGACAGGCAAAATCAAGGGTCACAAATCCCTTTGCAAACTCTGAGAACTCTGGCTTTCCCTCCTTATCAAGTACAGGCTTCCCCTCTTTATCAAGTTTTGGTTCTTTATAGAACATCTCTGCCTTTGTATCTATGTTAATCTTGAAGAGATGGGTCCTTATATCTGCCTTATACTTGTTTTTTGTAGTTGCTGATTTTGTTGCCTTTGGCATATGACATTTAACACAGCTTATGCCGACCCCATCATGGACACTACCCTTAAAGGTGTTAGCCTGTTTCTCATGACATGCTGAGCAATCCTTCTTGATACTGAACTCGGATTTCTTATGCGGATTATGACATACCACACAGTCCAGTGATTTGTGAGGACCTGCGAGTAGCTCATTATACTGTTCATGATGTTCTATATAACCGCCTTTTGCAGGTATCTTGTCCTTCTCTCCTCTAATATGGCATTGACCGCAGAGTGCAGATGATTTATCCACCTTTACCTTTGTCTTGTCACCATTTTTTGCATGTTCAGCAGCAGGACCATGGCAGGCCTCACACTGGATACCGGGAAATACCCATGTCCCTACAATGCCTTCAAGACCATCCTGATGTCCTTCTTTGTTATATCCTGTTGTGTGACATTTGCCACAATCATAGGGTTTTTTCTTACCCTTTTCATAGAATGCCCATTCACCCGTCTCAATATTATACTGGGTCTTCAGCTCTGAACCATCCTTGGCTGCTGTTATTATGTAACCCTTCTTATCCATATACCTTGCCTTTTTGGTAGCACCACCTATTACATAGGATATATCATCCCAGGCATAACCCTTTGGTAATGGTAAAGGCCAGAGCTTTGCTGTATCTACCTTCTGCAGCTTATATGGATGTCCTGAGACCCTGAAATCATTGTATTCTGCAGGATGACACTTGAAACAGGCATCACTTCCCGCATATTCATCTGCCATTGACAGGCCATTGAACCAGACTAAGAGACTGAGAAGAAACAGGATGTAAAACATTCTCTTAATCATCTTACCCCTCCATTGTTAAGATTTCTATCTCTCATGAGATAGACTGATGTACTCTTTATCTTTTATCTCTCCTTATACCCATTACCTCACCTGCAAGTTCTCTTATCTTCTGTTTTGCCTCTAAGAGTGTCTTTCTACCCTTAGGAGTGATGGAATAGTATTTTCTTATCTTACCAGCCTCTGTTTTTTTGAAAGATCTAAGCAAGCCCTCTGCCTCAAGATTTTTGAGAATTGGATATAATGTGCCTGCACTTAACCTGTAACCATGTCTGCCAAGTTCCTCTATCATCCATAAGCCATAAAAAGGTTTCTTTGATGAATGATAAAGTATATGTATCCTTATGAAGCCTATGAAAAAGTTTCTAATCATTATCTATCACCGATATGGGCATCCGATAACGGATTATATCACAAGTTGGAAATTAATAAAAGCCTCATTTTGGGATATATAAACATATTTTATAGTGTGTAATTTCTCTTAAATGGGTGTAAGCCTATTCCCTGCGGTTTGCCACAGGGAATCTTCAATTATTGCGAAATGTTTCAGGAGTTATAGTATTATTTATAGTTGTGTTTTAAAATATAGGAGTATGCAAAGAGAAGATATAACCAGCCTTAAGATTGAAAAGACCTCTCCTTCAACAGGGAGGAAAAAAAAGAAACTTTTTCTCATATCTATCCCTTTGCTTTTATTAGTCCTTGGCAGTTATCTATTTTTTAGCTCTGCCCCATCTGTGGAGATAAGCAGTGTATCCCTTATCTATCCATCCCGGTCATTTTCAGTCATGAGTGCCAGCGGATATGTTATGGCGGACAGAAAGGCTGCCCTTGGAGTGAAGACAACAGGCACATTAGAGTGGCTTGGGGTCAAGGAAGGAGACATTGTAAAGAAAGGCCAGGTCATAGGAAGGCTTGAGAATGAGGACAGAAAGCTCAATCTTGAGCAGGCAAGGGCAAATCTTGAGCTTACTCAATCAGCACTCAAGGAGGCAGAGGCAGAGATCTATGATGCAAGGCTTAGTTTTGAGAGAAGCAAGGCCCTTCTTGAGAGGGGCTTTATCTCAAAGGCTGAGTATGATGCCTCAGAGACACGGCTCAAAAGGGCAGAGGCGCTGGTTTCTCAGAGAAAGGCACAGATAAAGTTAGCAGAGGCGCAGCTGAGGGAGGCAGAGGTCAATCTGGAATACACTTACATTAAAGTGCCTTTTGATGGAGTTGTTTTAACAAAGGATGCTGATGTTGGAGATATTGTAACACCCCTTGGAGCAGCAGCAAATGCAAGGGCCTCTGTTATTACCATAGCTGACCTGAATAGTCTCCATGTGGAGGTAGATGTATCTGAGCAGAACATATCAAAGATAAAGGAAGGTCAGGCCTGCGAGATAGAGCTTGATGCATTTCCGGAGAGGAGATTTCGTGGAAGGGTCCTGAAGATAATACCCACTGCAGACAGGACAAAGGCAGCTATAAAGGTGAAGATAGCCTTTATTGATAGAGAAAAAGGTATGCTTCCTGATATGAGTGCAAAGGTTTCATTTCTTGAGAGGGAGCCCTCTCCTGATGAGCTCAAACCTGTCCTTGCTGTGAAAAGCTCATCAATAATGAGCAATGATAATAATAAATTTGTCTTTGTCTATGAAGATGGAAGGCTTAAAAAAAGAGAGATTACAACAGGAAGGCAATTCAATGGCTTTACAGAGGTCATGAGCGGGCTTAAGCCAGGGGAAAGTATAGTGCCTAATCCTTCAAGGAAGCTCAGGGACGGTATGAAGGTTAAAGTAAAAGAGAAGTGAATAACATTGTAGAATTAATAAATATCACCAAATCCTACAGGCGTGGTTCAGAGATTATTTCGGTCCTCGGCGATATAAATCTCTCCATACCTGAGGGAGAATTTCTTGCCATAATGGGTCCATCAGGCTCTGGTAAGAGCACACTCTTGAATTTAATTGCTGGCATTGACAGACCAGACAGTGGTAAGGTAATTGTCTCAGGTATAGATATAACAACACTATCAGAGGATGAGCTTGCCAGGTGGAGGGCCTTTCATGTGGGCTTTATATTTCAGTTTTATAACCTTATCCCTGTGCTTACTGCCCTTGAGAATGTGGAGCTACCACTACTGCTTACAGGTCTCTCAAAAAGTGAGAGAAGAGAGCATACGATTACAGCATTGAGGATTGTTGGTCTTGAGCACAGGCTCAATCACCATCCATCTCAGCTTTCAGGTGGTGAACAGCAGAGGGTTGCTATTGCAAGGGCAATTGTTACTGATCCATCAATAATAGTTGCTGATGAGCCAACAGGTGACCTTGATAAATACTCAGCAGAACAGGTTCTTGACCTGCTGGCAGGGCTTAATTCTCAGTTCAGTAAGACCATTATTATGGTCACCCATGACCCAAGGGCAGCATCAAAGGCACGGACAATAAGGCATCTTGACAAAGGGGTTCTGAATGCTTCTCCTCAAACTCCTTCTTAAAAATGCCTTCAGGCAGAGGTTGAGGTCAATCCTTACCATTATTGCAACAACTATTGCCATACTTGCCTTTGGATTTTTAAGGACCATTGTTGATGCCTGGTATTCAGGTGTTGAGGCATCCTCTCCAAAGAGGCTCGTCACAAGGAATGCTATATCCCTTACAACTCCCCTTCCCATATCTTATAAAGACAGAATCAAAAAAGTAAGAGGTGTCAGTCTTGTCTCCTATGGGAACTGGTTTGGTGGTATTTATATATCAGAGAAGAATTTCATCCCTAATTTTGCTGTTGATGCAGCCACATACCTGGAGCTTTATCCTGAATATGCGCTATCAGCAGAGGAGAAAAAGGCATTCCTTCAGGACAGAAAGGGCTGTGTTGCTGGAAGAAAGGTAGCAAGAGAATTTGGATGGAGGATTGGAGATACCATTGTCCTGAAGGGCACTATATTCCCTGGTGAATGGGAATTTACCCTGAGGGGTATCTACAGGGGACTGAGACCTTCTACTGATGAGACCCAGCTCTTTTTTCACTTTGACTATCTTAATGAGAGATTGAAGAAGATATATCCCCAGAGGGCAGACCATGCAGGATTTTTCCTTATTGGCATTGATGATCCAAGAAGGGCTGCTGAGATATCCCTTGAGATAGATAGCCTCTTTAAGAATTCCCTTGCAGAGACACTTACAGAGACAGAAAAGTCCTTCCAGCTTGGATTCGTTGCCATGACAGAGGCTATACTTATTACAATAAAACTTGTCTCCTATGTAATCATCGCCATTATCCTTGCAATAGTTGCAAACACCATGTCCATGAATGTGAGGGAAAGGCTTTCTGAATATGCTGTTATGAAGACAATGGGTTTTTCCTGGCCTCATATATCAATCCTTGTATTTGGAGAATCCCTTGTTATTACAACAACTGGTGCAATAATAGGCATGCTCCTTACATTTCCTGCTGCAAGGATATTTGTTGATGCAATGGGTACACTTATGCCTGTATTTAATATTACAGAAAAGACCCTGATTCTGGATTTTATTATCTCAATGGCTGTTGGTATTTCGGCAGGGCTATTGCCTGCCTGGAAGGCTATCAGGGTGCCTGTCCAGAGGGCCCTGACAAGAATAGGATGACACCACTTATTATCTATAACATCAGAAATATTAAGACCAGGAGGCTAACGAGCCTCCTTACAGGTCTTGGAATGGCCTTTGTGGTATTTGTATTTTCTTCTGTAATGATGATGGCAGAGGGTCTTGAAAAATCACTGGTAGATACAGGCTCCTATGATAATGTAATTGTGATAAGAAGGGCATCTCAGGCAGAGGTTCAGAGCACGATCCAGAGGACAGAGGCATCTATTGTGGAGACACTTCCATGGATTGGAAAAGATACTGATGGAAGAAATCTCTCCGAGAGGGAGCTTGTTGTGCTTATAAGCCTTCTTAAAAAGGATGGCAGTCCTTCAAATGTAGTTATAAGGGGCACAGGAGAAAGGTCTCTCTCCATTAGAAGACAGGTCAGGCTTATTGAAGGAAGGATGCCAAGACCCGGTTCAACAGAGATAGTGGTTGGCACTAGTATAAAAAAGGGATTTAAGAACCTTGAGCCCGGAAGCAGGCTGAGATTTGCCCTCAGGGAATGGACAGTTGTAGGGATAATTGATGCAGGCAATACTGCCTTCAGCTCAGAGATATGGGCTCCTGTTGATAGTCTCATGCAGGCCTTCAAAAGACCTGTTTATTCTTCTGTAGTCTTTAAGCTCATGGTTCCTCAGGACTTTTCTTCTGTAAAGAAGGCAATAGAGACAGACCCAAGGCTCGGTCTTGAGGCAAAAAGGGAGATAGATTTCTATAAAGAGCAGTCAGAGGTAATGGCAAGGTTTCTGAGGATACTTGGTACATCCCTGTCTATTGTCTTTTCACTTGGTGCAATTATTGGAGCAATGATTACTATGTATGCACAGGTTGCAAACAGGATTCAGGAGATAGGCACGCTCCGTGTCCTTGGATTCCAGAGGAGGGAAATACTCATGAGCTTTCTTTTTGAATCAGTCATCTTAAGCCTTGCTGGTGGAATAACAGGACTGGTCTTTTCTTCCTTTCTTCAGTTTTATACGGTCTCCACATTAAACTGGCAGACCTTTTCTGAGCTTGCCTTCAGATTCAGATTAACACCGGGCATTGTTTTGAAGTCCATTGTCTTTTCGCTTATAATGGGCGCTGTCGGAGGGATTCTCCCAGCATTGAGGGCATCAAGGCTCAATATAGTGAATGCCCTGAGGACAGGATGAAACCTCCATCTTGCAGGATTCTTCTACTTTTCAGGCCTCAGAGAATTGTATAAAGGATTTACAGTAATCGTGATAAAATAGATTAGAGTCATTCATCAAGGTAATACCGAGAACGGATGGGTTAAAGAAACTAAATGACTATTAGATTTACAGATCATGCTATTCTGAAAATAGAGATTTTGAAAAAACATGGTGTAGAAGTTTCAATTAGCATGGTTGAAGATATAATAAAGAACCCAGACAAGATTGAGAGAGGCTATAAAAATAGGATGATCGCTCAGAAAAGGATAAGTGAAAATCATGTGCTAAGGGTTGTTTATGAAGAAGGTGAAGAACAAAGGCTTGTAATAACAATATATCCTGGAAGGAGGTCAAGGTATGAGAAAGATTAGATACAGCAAAGATGTAGATGCCCTTATTATTGAGCTTTCAGATAAGCCAATTGATCATGCTGAGGAAGAAGGTCAGATAATAATTCATTTCTCAAAAGACAATGAACCTGTGCTTATTGAAATATTTGATGCAAAAGACTTCCTCTTAAACTCATTTACAAGTCTCTTCAAGGAGAAAGAAGCTGTTTTGCAATAATTTCTTATGAGCAGGGTCATTTTAAAAGTTGACATACCCTTCTCTTTACCTGTAAGATAAGATTAACCCTTGGGGAGGTCGAAAGGCCTGAGACCCTCTTGATGAGGGAACCCATTGAACCTGATCCGGGTAATGCCGGCGTAGGGAAGGGCGGGAAAGAATTTTTAAGCCTGCTTCCTCAAGGGAAGCAGGCTTTTTGTTTTATGAAGATCAGACTCAATGGTCAGGACTACAATATTGAAGAAGAGCTCTCTGTAGAGGAGCTTTTAAGAAGGCTTTCTATTCTGCCTGAGAGGGTTGCTGTTGAGGTGAACCTCCAGGTGATAAGGAAGGCTGATTTTAAATGCTTTAAGATTAAAGATGGTGATGTTGTGGAGATAGTAAATTTTGTAGGAGGTGGATAGATGGATGATAGACTCATTATCCGTGGTATAGAGTTTAAGTCAAGGCTCTGGGTTGGTACCGGTAAGTACAAGGATTTTGAGGAGACAAAAAGGGCAGTGGAGGCCTCTGGTACTGATGTGGTTACTGTTGCTGTAAGGAGGGTAAATATCTTTGACAGAAAGAGTGAAAATCTCCTTGATTACATTGACCCTAAAAAATACAAGATCCTTCCAAATACTGCTGGCTGCTATACTGTTGAGGATGCCCTGAGATATGCAAGGCTTGCAAGGGAGGCAGGGATATCCGATATGGTGAAGCTTGAGGTTATTGGTGATGAGAGGACACTTTTTCCGGATGTCTGCGGGCTTATAAAGGCAACTGAGATACTTGCTAAGGAGGGTTTTATTGTATTTCCCTATACGAATGATGATCCCATAACAGCAAAGAGGCTTGAGGATGCTGGAGCAGCAGCAGTGATGCCCCTTGGTGCACCCATTGGCTCAGGCCTCGGGATAAGGAATCCCTATAACATAAAGATAATCCTTGAGACAGTGAAGGTTCCTGTTATAGTGGATGCAGGTGTTGGAACAGCCTCTGATGCTGCAATTGCAATGGAGCTGGGTTGTGATGCTGTGCTTATTAATACCGGGATTGCAGGTGCAAAGGATCCTGTAAAGATGGCAGAGGCAATGAAACATGCGGTCATTGCAGGAAGGCTTGCCTATCTTGCAGGAAGGATCCCGAAGAAACTCTATGCTACTGCAAGCAGTCCTTTTGAAGGCATGCTTATATAAGGAACCAAGATGGACGGGCAGATTGATTTCAGGCTCTACTTGATAACTGATAGAAGACTTACCTCTGATATTAAGTGGACCATTGAGGAGACATTGAAGGCTGGTGTGAGGGCGGTCCAGATAAGGGAGAAGGATATGACAGCAAAGGAGCTGATTATCTTATCCAGGGATTTGCAGGAGATAACAAGGAGGTACAGGGCAAAACTCTTTATTAATGACAGGGCAGATATAGCTCTTGCGCTTAACCTTGATGGAGTCCACCTTGGTTCAGGAGGCCTGCCTCCAGATGTGGTGGAGAGGATATCTGGTGGAAGGCTTCTCATAGGAGCCTCAACCCACAGCCTTGATGAGGCAGTTGAGGCAGAATCCCGTGGAGCAGATTTCATAACCTTCGGTCCTGTTTATGAGACTCCTTCAAAGCTTAGATATGGCAAACCAGTGGGGATAAAGGCATTAAAAGAGGTTACAAAGAGAATAAGGATACCTGTCTTTGCCATAGGTGGAATTAATAAAAAGAATGTTTCTGAGGTTATGGATGCTGGTGCCTATGGAGTGGCACTTATCTCAGCCATCATGGCATCAGAGAAACCTGGTTTTGCTGCCAGGGAATTGATTGAGGAGATTGAAAGGAGAATATCATGACAAGGATAGAGCTTGCAAAAAAAGGGATTATCACTGATGAATTTAAAGAGGCTGCTCAGATGGAAGGCGTTACACCTGAATATATAGCAAAAGGAATTACTGAAGGCACAATTGTTATTACCAGAAACATAAATCATCCAATAAGACCCCTTGCCATAGGAAAGGGCTTAAGGACAAAGGTCAATGCGAACATCGGTACATCAAAAGACAGGGTGGATATTCATGATGAGATTGAAAAGCTCCATGTAATTGTGAAATATGGTGCTGATGCAGTGATGGACCTTTCAACAGGAGGACCCATAAAGGAGCTGAGAAGGGCACTCATAAAGGAATCACCCATTGCCATAGGGACTGTCCCTGTTTATGAGGCAGCAGTAAGGGCAGTGGAGCTTTACGGAAGTATAAAGGCTATGACAGAGGATATGCTCTTTGATGTCATTGAGGAACACCTGAGGGATGGGGTTGACTTTATAACTGTCCATGCAGGTCTTACCATGAAGGCAATAGACAGGCTCAGAAATGACAGAAGGATACTTGATGTGGTGAGCCGTGGAGGCTCACTTCTTCTTGAATGGATGATATACAACGAGAGGGAGAATCCCCTTTATGAGCATTTTGACAGGCTCCTTGAGATAGCAAAGAGATATGATGTGACACTCAGCCTTGGAGATGCCTTAAGACCTGGATGTCTTGAGGATGCTACTGACAGGTCCCAGATAGAAGAGCTTGTCACAATAGGTGAATTAAGGGACAGGGCCCTTAGAGAAGGTGTTCAGGTACTAATAGAGGGGCCAGGACATGTGCCATTGAATCAGGTGGAGCTGAATATAAAGATACAGAAGGAGCTCTGCAAAGGAGCACCATTTTATGTCCTTGGACCTCTTGTTACAGACATTGCCATGGGATATGACCATATAGCTGCTGCAATTGGTGGAGCAGTGGCTGCAATGGCTGGAGCAGATTTCCTTTGTTATGTCACACCATCAGAGCATATCAGGCTTCCAAGCATTGAGGACGTGAAAGAGGGAGTAATTGCCTCAAGGATTGCTGCCCATGCAGCAGATGTTGCAAAGGGCATACCCTCAGCAATTGAGAAGGATAGGCTCATGGCCCGCTACAGAAAGGAGCTTAACTGGGAAGGCCAGATAAACTTAAGTCTTGATCCTGAAAAGGTCAGGAGGCTGAGGCAGGAGGTACCTCCTTCAGAGGATGATGTCTGTAGCATGTGCGGTGAATTCTGCGCTATAAGGACAGTGAAGAGGGCACTTGGTGGATGAGAGAGGATTTATTATATCTGATGAATTATGGAGGCTTATTGAGACTCCTGAAAACAGGCTTATCCTTGTCATAGGTGCATCTGATACTGGAAAGACCACCTTTATTGAGCTCATTGCGAGTACACTGTCTTACAAATTCAGCCTTGCTATAGTTGACCTTGATATGGGACAGTCCCATATAGGACCTCCTACCACAATAGGATGGGCAAGGGTACCAGAAGATTTCAGGGGCCTTAATTCTTTAAAAGAAGAAGAGCTTTATTTCACTGGTACTGTGACACCAGCAGGAAGCCTTCTTCCAGCAATAACAGGTGCAAGGCTCATGGTTGACAGGGCAATTAGTGCCTCAGATAAGGTGATAGTTGATACCACTGGTCTTGTCTCTGAACCAGCAGGAAGGGTTCTTAAACATTTTAAGATAGAGATACTCAAGCCAGATTTAATTATATGTCTTGAGAGGGCTGATGAGCTCAGTCATATTAGAGAGCCATACAGGCACCAGGACCTGAGGTTTTATACATTAAGACCTGCCTCTAGTGTTAGACAGAAATCACCTCCTGAAAGAGCTGAATACAGATACAGAAGTATGGAGACATATCTTGAAGGTTCAGATATCAGAGAGTTCAGGCTCTCAGACCTCGGCATATTCTTTACAAGGGAAAGGACAAACATTGATAATTTAAGTTTAAAAAACAGGATAGTTTCCCTGAGGAATTCCTTTAACAGGGATATTGCCATTGGAGTTATTGAGGCTGTTAAACCAAGAGAAGGAAAGATTTATATAAGGACACATGAGCTACCTGAGAGGCCTGTAACAATTGTTATTGGAAAGGCAGAGATGGACAGAAAGGAAAGGACATTGAGGAATGTCAGCCCTTTAACCTGAGCTCCTCAAGGAGCTGTTCAAAAAACCTGAGTTTGTCTTCTCCATATCCTGCTATCTCTTCAAGCACTACCTTTAAAGGCTTTTCTTCAGTATGGGTCTTTCTGTTTTTTGAAAAAAACTTATCAGCAACGCAGATGATCTTTTCTTCAAGGCTTTCTGGAACCATATCCCTTAAAGGAAGGGGAAGGGATTTTTTCTTTATGTCCTCTATTGTTATTCCAGCACCAATATGCCTTTCTGCTACAAGGCTATGACGGAGAAGGCCCTCTTCTTCAAGCAACTGCCTGCCGAGATATCCATGGCAGATATAGGGTTCTCTGCCATAGCAGCCAAGCAGAGGAGAATTGGTATGAATAATACCTATATCATGGAGGATTGATGCCTCTATTATGAAATCAATGTCTGGATTTCTGTCTTTGAGTCCTGAGGCTATCTCAAGGGCCTTTCTCTTTACAGCCGCTCCATGCTCCACAAGGAGCCTGAAGGCAAGGGAATCAGGCTTATAGTATTTTTTAATGATCTTTATTGGATCAGTCATGGTATCTTATAATAACCTAAAATTCAGGAAGGAGGTGTTATATGGTAATTGAAAAATCTATAGGCAATAAGAAGATGACCCTTGTTAAAGGTGATATTACAGAGCGAGAGGTGGATGCAATAGTGAATGCAGCAAACAGTCACCTGAAGCACGGTGGTGGAGTGGCTGGTGCCATTGTCAGGAAGGGTGGGCAGATAATACAGGAAGAAAGTGACAGGATTGGGTATGTGCCTGTTGGTCAGGCTGCTATAACAACTGGTGGTAAACTAAAGGCTAAGTGGGTTATACATGCAGTTGGCCCCAGGATGGGTGAGGGTGATGAGGACAATAAACTAAAGAGTGCTATTAACAGTGTTCTCAAACTGGCCTCTGAAAGGGGTTTCAGAACTATCTCTGTACCTGCTATAAGTGCTGGCATATTTGGCTTTCCAAAGGACAGATGTGCTAAGATACTTATTGGTGAGACTGCAAGATTTCTTAAAGACCATCCCGATACCTCCCTTGAGGTCGTTGAATTCTGCATATTTGATGATGAGGCATATAAATTTTTTAAAGAAGAAATAGAGAGATTATAATGGGAGGTCTTTATGGAGGCTATTGAGTGTATAAGAAGTAGAAGGAGTATCAGGGCATATAAAAAGGAACCAGTGCCCAAAGAGGTGCTCACTAATATTATAGAAACTGCCCTCTGGAGCCCTTCCTATAAAAATACCCAGCCATGGGAGGTAATCATAGTATCAGGTAAAAAGAAGGAGGAGCTTTCAAAGCTCCTTATCAGCCTTCTTGAAAGGGGTGAGCCACCCTGTCCTGATATACCTGAGCCTGAGTTCTGGCCAGAAACTCAGCAGCAGAGGATAAAGAGGCTTTACAGGATGCGTGCTGAGGCAACAGGAGTTGATCTTACAAATCCAGAGATAGTGAAAAAGGCAAAGATAGCAAATTTTAATTTCTATGGTGCGCCCCATGTTATTTATCTTTATCAGGATGGCTCTCTGCCATTGTGGTCACTTTTTGACTTAGGCCTTTTTGCACAGAGTCTGATGCTCGCAGCAAATGCAATGGGTGTGGCTACAGTGCCTCAGGCCTTTGCAACAGACTATGCAAGATATATAAAAGAATTTCTTGGAATCCCTGCTTCAAAGAGGCTTGTCATTGGACTGTCCACAGGTTATCCTGACCTTGACTCAAGGGCAAATATCTTCAGGCCTGATAGAGTCCCTGTTGATGAGATATTGAGATGGAGTGAATAGAATAATTAAATATTCTCCACCATCTCCCATACACCGCAGGGACATATTCCAGCACAGAATCCACAGCCTATGCACTTTTCATCATCAACCACATATTCATAAGAGCCATCTTCATGCTCAATCCTCTGAATAGCTCCCCAGTAACAGGTATATTCACACATGTGACAATCCCTGCAGGTCCCGCAGGAAAGGCATCTATCAGCCTCTTTTAGAGGGTCTTGAAAGTCGGTTTTACAGCGTTCATAATACTCTGTCCTTATCCTTTCATAAGGAATAAGATTCTTTCTTTCAAAGGAATAGGGTGCTGACATGAGCCTTGAATGTATATGTTCTGCAACGAACCTTCCATGGCCTATTGCATGGGTGACAAGTCCAAGACCTGTGACATCACCAATGGCATACACCTTTGGATCGGTGGTCTGATAAAATTCATTCACCTTGAGCCAGCCCCTTTCTGAATGGATTGAAGGTGGTATAAAGTCAAGCAAGGGCATATCACCTATTGATACTATTACATAGTCAGCATCAAGAGAAGTGCCATCTGTAAAATATATCTTTTTCTCGTGAGGATCATATCTCTCTGTAACCTTTGGCCAGAGAACCTTTGTGCCCTTTGCCTTAGCTATCTCCATTTCCTTACCAAAGGCAGCAGGCCTCTGTATATCAATAGCTGTCACCTCTGAGGCATCATATATAAATGCCTCTGATGCCACATCCATTCCAACATTACCAGCACCTATTACGACCACCTTTTTCCCTTTAAGGTCTGGTTTTTTACCCTCATTAATCTGCCTTAAGAATTCATAGGCAGATACAGTTGCCTCTGAACCAGGGAACTTGAGGGTCCTTGGCTGGTGTGCTCCTGCTGCTATCACAACTATATCATTTTTTTTGTAAAGTTCTTCAAATCTTTCCCTTGTCACCTTTGTATTAAGATAGACCTTTATTCCGATAGCCTTGAATCTCTCTATCTCCTTTTCAAGTATCTCATGGGGAAGCCTTTCCCTTGGTATGCAGAGCTCTATCTTTCCACCAAGCCTGTCAGCTGCCTCATAAAGGCTGACCTCATGACCTTTAAGTCCGAGCTGCCAGGCAACACTCATACCAGCCGGCCCACCACCAATAACAGCTATCTTCTTTCCTGTTGGAGATGCCTTCTTGGGTGCTGGGAGTTCAAGACTCAGTTTACCCATTGTATCTATCCTTAAGGGCTTATCATATCTTGCCCTTGTGCATGCCTCCATGCATAAATTGGGACATATCTCACCACAGACTGTTGCAGGCAGTGGTGAGTACTGAAGCACAAGCTCAAGGGCCTCATTAAGCATCCCCATCCTTATAAGCCTTGTCCTTTTATGAGTGGGTATCTGTGTAGGGCAGGCATAGGCACAGGGAGGCGCATATTTTTCATTTGCCCAGACAGGTCTGAATCTTCTGTCCTTGCCTGTTGTTATATAGGGAACTACTGACCACCTATCATGGTCAATATATTCAGCAAATATCCCACCTTCACCAACAGCCTTTTCCCAGTAATCCTTTCTGAAGTCAGACATGGATACCTTAAACCACTTCCTTGCCCTTTTTTCCTGAGGAGTGTAGGCAATGAATTTTTTCCATTCCGCTGGAGAACGGGTTAACTCCTCGTAATAAGAGACCCTGTCAATTGCCTCAAGGAATGGCTTCATATTCTCCTTAAGCCACTTCCAGTCCTGCTCTGTCAGGTCAAGGAGTTTTACATCTCTTTCACTGTAACCCTGAATAGGTCCTCTGAAATAGATTATCCCTCCAACCATTCCAACACAGGGTCTGTAGCCAAGGATATTGTCAGGATTCCTTGGATTCACACCACAGACCACTGATATTCCACCTGCCTTGAATTCTGCAAAGCTGTCTCCCACATCCCTGAAATACCAGGACTGAGGAGGAGCAAATCTTGGATTATGTTTTGTAAGGGTATCGCATCTTGCACCACCACTTCCCTGGACATAGAGGATTCCCTGGGCTGCTGCATTGAATGCACCATTTGTTACATCTCCAAGGATTGTTATCTTTGCACCACAATTGAGCCATCCCACATCATCCGAGGCAGAGCCTTTAACAACAATCTCAGTCCCAGCCATACCCATTGAACCACACCTCTGACCAACTGGACCTTCAATAATAACCTTTATGGTCTCACCCCTTGACCAGAGTCTTCCACCTATTCCATGCTGACCATCAGCCTTTACATAGAGCGTCCTTGCACCTTCCCTCACAGCCTCCTGTATATGCTCTTCAAGTATCCTGGAGGGGACCCGTCTTCCATCCACATTTCCATGGACAACAGCAGTCTTACTATCAATCCATTCAATTATCTTTGATGGTTCAACCCTGAATTCTACTTCTCTAACAGACATAGCTTATCTGTAACCTCTCTGCCATATCTTTATCATCTATGCTTATACCATCGGACATCCCGATTGGCAATTCTGTGCTCCTTCCCATTGGTGCAAATATCTTCTTGAGCTCCACCTCTGCTGCCTTAAAGACCTCCACAACCCTTTCAGCCACCTTTTCTGAATCAAGCCTTCTGTAAAGTTTTGGATCCTGAGTAGTTATACCTCGAGGGCATTTCCCGGTATTACAGAGATTGCACCTGTTATATTCATCACCAAAGCAGTCTGCTGCTGCCTGCATTATATATTTCCCAATTGTAACTGCAGAGGCACCGAGCATTATAAGTGCTGCTGCATTTGCTGCAAGATGTCCCTTCTTACCAATACCACCTGCTGCAATAAGGGGAAGCTCGTTCTGTTTACCCTGTCTTACAAGGTCAAGATAACAATCCCTGATATTTGATGCTATTGGATGGCCCATCTTATCCATTGACACATTATAGGCAGCACCTGTGCCACCATCCTCTCCATCTATGGAGAGGGCTGCTGCATAGGGATTCCTTGCAAGATTATTAAGGACAGCCCTGGCAGTCTTTGTACCTGATATCTTCGGGAAGACAGGTACCCTGAAGCCAAAGGCCATTGACATGGACTGGATCATCTTTGCAACCGCCTCTTCTATAGAATACTTTGTCTGGTGTGTTGGAGGTGAGGCAAGGTCAACTGCCTCTGGAACACCGCGGATCTTTGCAATAAGCCTAATAACCTTCTGTGCCATTAATAATCCACCATCACCAGGCTTCGCACCCTGACCATATTTGATCTCTATCCCGGCAGGGTCTTCTATCATATGGGGCATTGCATGGATGATCTCATCCCATCCAAAATAACCAGAGGCTATCTGGAGGATAAAATATTTAAGGTATCTTGATTTTAAAAGCCTTGGTGGTACACCACCTTCACCAGAGCACATCACAACAGGAATACCTTCTACCTCATTAAGATAGGCAACCCCCATTGCAAGACCTTCCCACATAGGGGGTGAGAGTGCTCCAACAGACATAGAGCCAATCATAATAGGGAATATCTCCCTTACAGGAGGTATGAATTTGCCCGAGGTATGATCAACAACAAGCCTTCCATTTTCACCCTTTAAAGGAAGCTCCTCAGGTGGAAGTATCCTTCCAATGTATGTCCTCACCCTGAATTCATGCCTTCCAGCATCAAGGGCAGGGTCTGTGAGCATGGATATACGGGTGAATTTTATCCTGTCAAGTGTTGAAGGAGAAGGGTCATTTCTCCTGCCGCCCCTTCTATAGGGCTCACCACCTTTGTTTTTAAAATGATAGAACTTATGCTGCGGATTGTATCCTGGCTCTATCGCCTCATTCGGACAGACAAGTGTACAGGTACCACAGCCTGTGCAATAGTGTTCAATATCGGTAACCTGTTCTATTATATGGATTACCCTTGTCTTTACCCGAGGAGAGGGCATCCCACCTTCTGACTCAACTATCCTCTGGAGCTTTACTGACGGTACTATCGCCCTTACAGGACAGACTGCTGTGCACTGGCCGCAGCGCTTGCACCTGTCATCACGCCACCTTACAATGTAGGGAAATTCCTTTAATGAGAGTTTATGATTAAAATCCTCTCTTATCTTTATTACACCTGACATAAGACCTCTGCCTTCTCTGTAACATATTCACCCTTTAGCTGATTCCATACCAATACCCTCTTTGCAACAGGTGGAATAATCACCATCTCATACTTCATGGGGAATATATCCTTTGACCTCTCCCTTTCAGGGATTGCCTTATCAAGGCCGCATTCCTCAGACATAAGACCATATTTACCTGGCACACCACCCACAACACCTGGCCTCAGTTTCTTTGAATCCTGTACCATAAAACATGTGCCATCAGGAGTGAAACCAATCACGCAGTTAGGACCATCTATGCAGAGAGGCCTGAGGGAATATCTGATTAGATTGAGTGCCTCCCTATCAGGTCTCCCCTCAATCTCTGAAGGTTTAAGTGGTGTTATTACATCCTTGTAATAAGTAAGAGGAAATCCAAGCTGTCTGTGGACATAATGTAATATATGTGTGAATACCTCGCTATCACTGTTATAACCTATATAGCCAGGAAAACCCCTTGACATGAGAAATTCCCTTATAGGAACAAAGGCTGTGTTTTCACCATTTGTCATAGAGGCATATCCCTGAATAAAAAAGGGATGGCAGGCATAGAGATTTATTGCATAATTGGTATTCTGCCTTCCCTGGGCAAATATGATCCTTGCCTTGAGGTCACTATGGTCAAGCCCAAAGAACTCAGCAAGCTCAAGAGGATCACCAACCTCTTTTAAAGTTAAGACATCAGGATAAAAGGAGAATACCACAATGGATTCATCAGCCTCTCCCATTGCCCTGAGGGTTAGCCTTGTTCTCATAAGAAGGTCTTCTTTCTCTTTAAAGGATTTTTCTTTATAAGAGTCTGGATAGTCATAGACCCTTGCAAAATAATAATCCCTCGGTACTATCCCTCTTACAGATATTATCTTTGGTGTCCAGACATGTTTGAGCCTAAAACCGAGCCTATCCATATATTCATCAAGGAGCTTTATACCCTTTAAAGAGCATATCCCTGAGAGTATAGGATATTCCTTGAGCTCCTCAAACTCTCCTCCGAGATCCTTAAGCATAAGGCCCATACCAGAGCCATCATGGCCTTCCTTCATGGTCTCAAGGCTCAGGACATTCTCCATCGGAGAGAAATATTCCTCTGATGTTATGGCAGCCAGTCTGCACATCTCGTAACCTCTACAGAAAAAAATAGGCAAACGGCAATCGTTTGCCTATTTATATTAAAACAAATTTTAGTAAAAAACAACTACCGCGACAGTAACTGCTGATAGAATGTTACAAGTCACCTTAAAATAAAATGGGCAGGATGCTGAAAAGGCTTTACTGCGACACCTTGATGTAAGGTTATTAATCAACTTGCTATACATATCTGACTTCACCATTGGTGAAAAACCTCTTGCTACATAATAAATAAACATTGTCGCTTTGTAAGGCTTTGAGGCAGCCTGTCCATTTTCTATCGGCATCTATGGCTCAGAGTGCCTCTTCACCCCTCTGGCCTGTTCTTATTCTGATAGCATCTTCAAGGTCAGAGATAAATATCTTTCCATCTCCTACCTCACCTGTCTTTGCCTTATTGAGTATCACATCCACAGCCTTCTCAACGAGCTCATCAGTAAGGACAATCTCTATCTTCAGTTTTGGAAGAAACCTCACCTCATATTCCTTTCCCCTGTAAACCTCTATAAAGCCCTTCTGTCTTCCAAATCCTCTTACCTCTGTCACTGTCATTCCACAGACTATGCCTGCTTCTGAAAGTCCTGCCACTACATCATCAAGTTTAAATAGTTTTATAATAGCCTCTATCTTTTTCATAGTTTCCTCCTTTTATATATGAAGATTGTAAGCCTTTTCACCATGCTGGCTTTCATCAAGCCCGATTATCTCATCATTTACATGTGGTCTAAGACCAGTTAGAATCTTTATAACAAACAGTATGATAAATGTCATGGCACCTGAATAGGCTATTGTGACTGTAATTCCTATAGCCTGTTTATATAGCTGGCCTGGATTTCCATAAAGTAAGCCTCTACCGAGTTCATTCATCTCGGGATCTGCAAAAACACCAGTAAGAAGTGCTCCAAGGATTCCAGCAACTCCATGGATACCAAAGACATCAAGGGTATCGTCATATCCAAAGAGCGTTTTAATCTTTGTTACTGAAAAGAATGAAATTATGCCAGCCAGCAACCCGATCACCAATGCCCCTGTGATATTGACAAATCCTGCTGCAGGTGTTATTGCTACAAGCCCTGCTACTGCACCAGAGCAGAGTCCGAGAAGGGTTGGTTTCTTGGAGAATATCCATTCAGTAAAGAGCCATGAAAGGGCTGCCATTGCTGTTGCTGTATTTGTATTTATAAAAGCTACTCCAGCAAGACCACCTGCACTAAGGGCAGAGCCTGCATTAAAACCAAACCATCCAAACCAGAGAAGTCCTGTTCCTGTTAGAACCATGGTAAGATTGTGCGGGATAAGGGTCGTATCTTTTCTTTTACCGATCATTAATGCGCCAATAAGGGCAGCAATACCAGCATTTATATGGACAACTGTTCCTCCTGCAAAATCAAGGGCTCCAAGGGCTCCTATGAAACCTCCACCCCATACCCAGTGGCAGATAGGTAGATACACAAGACTCATCCACAGAATTGAAAAGAGCAGCCAGGCAGAGAACTTTAGTCTTTCTATATAGGCACCACTAACAAGTGCCACTGTAATGGCAGCAAAGGTAAGCTGGTACCCAATGAATATATATTCAGGTATAGTCCTTGCTACCTCAGCAATGCTCTTTACAGTTACATCTTTAAGAAAGGCCTTCACAGGAGCACCTATTAAACCGCTTAAGTCAGGTCCAAAGGAAAAACTATAACCATAGATTATCCAGAGTATGCTTGTTACTGAGTAGGCAATGAATGACATGGTCATGGTATTAAGGGTATCCTTCCTCTTTGCCAGACCTCCATAAAATAGTGCCAATCCAGGCAGTGTCATGAGCATCACCAGTGCAGTGGCAACTATCATCCAGGCAGTGTCTCCTGTGTCTATCTTTGTCTCAGCCTGTTCTGCTATTGCTGGAGTTGAAGGGGCAGACACCTGCTCTTCTGCAAGGGCAAGACCTCCTCTGCAGAGAAGGGTTAATAATACTAATATGCTCATCAGTCTTTTCATTTCATCCTCCTGTTTTGAATCATATAGTTTTACCATGTATACATCACGCCAAGGGCGATTGTATCCTGTGTCTTTTTATCTCCAGAATCAAATACCTCTTTATCAGACCAGTCATGTCTGTATTCCGGTCTTAAGATAAATGACCTCGCTATTCTGAATTCAGGTGTTAAGGTTATCTCCTTCAATGTCTGAGGTGTCCCTGTCCTTATACCCTTATCGTCCTTGAAATACTCACTCCTCAGAGAAAGACTGTAGGAATCGTTAAAGTCATATTTCGCTATTAAAGCAATACCATACCACTTTGCGTCACTTCCATCAGGAGTTGCCTTTTCTTCTGTAGCGTAATCTACATTCAGGATAAATGATAAAGCCTTTGCTGGTTTGATAGTCCCAACCCAGTCAAAGAGTAATCTGTTGTTTGAGCTGTTATTGTCCTGTTCAGGTCCATACATAAGATTAAATGTAAATGCAAGCTGCTCCATTGGTGTATAGCCAACACTCATACCCGCTGTCTTTCCCTTATTGTTATCATCTGTCTTATCCCATCCGTTTACTATGTGAAGGGATGCACTGAGGGCATCAGAAAAGGGATAACTTATTTTCAGTCCTGTATGGGTAAATGGTATTGCATAATTAAAGAGAAAGGAACGGGAATAATTCGGATTATCCTTTGCCTCTATCACCTCAGCACCATGAAATGTGACAAACTTACCAAAATCAAACCTTAAACCCTTTCCAAGAGGAGCTATATAGCTTAGATATGCCTCTGTAAGGTCAAATGAATCATCCGGAGCGCCAAGTCCTCGGGAATGTATCAACTTTGCTGTCTCGCCTGCTGAGAGCTGAAGTTTAAAACCAGCTTCACCAACGGAAGCCTCTTTTGTAAATACCAGCTGGGCAAGGTCAAGGGTAAAAGAGTTTGACTTATGGTCAAATATCCTTAATTCATTTTCCTGTGAATCAGGATTTCTGAAATTATAAGTATAACCACCCTGTAGATACACACTCAAGCCAAGCAATTTTTTAATATCATCCGCTGTCAGAGCAATAACCTTTTCCTCCGCACATAAAACAGTTGCCTGAAGAATAAAGGCAATCAATGAAACCAGAACCTTTACACCTTTCATTGAAAACCTCCAAAGTTTTATTCCATGCAGGAAACCTGCGTCTCAACCCTTTTCTTTTTGATAGTGCTTAATTACTTTCTGTTTTTCTTCCTCCCTTTTTATTCCGTATTTCCTAATCTTGTAACCGATCATTCTTTCTGTTATGCCGACCTTTCTTGCTGCCTTTGCCATAACCCAGTTGCACTCCTTAAGGGCATTGATTATCTCCTGCCTCTCTATCTCTTTTACCTTATCCTTTAGCGAATTGTTCATTTATTGCTTTTAGAAGCCAGAATTGTGCCACCCTGCAAATCATTGATTTATAAAGAAATCTTGGCAGAAATGTTGATACAATTTTGTAGATTACTACAATTTTGTGGGATATTGTTAGGAAATCATATGATATAATACCTGCTATGAAGACTATTGAGATTCCAAAAAGGCTTCTCTGGGATTATAAGGAGGCTCTAGAGGATTGCAGATTTCTTTCCCGCCTAATGGGATACTTTTTATATACCTGAGAAATTCTTAAAGTCATTTCCCTTTGTAAAGGAGATAACACATACCATCTGGCAATGAAGGTTGGATATCGAACAAAAATAGGCGGCTTATAAGCCGCCTATTGCTGTAGTACCAATGCAGCCTTTCTCTTTACCGAGGGCTTAAATCCCGTCTTTCCGTCTTTGTCTTATACCTTTCTGCAACAATTGCATCAATTCTTGCCATATCAAACTCTGGCGGAGTCGCACCTGCCTTCAGTATTGCCTCTTTCGCCAGCATCTCGGCCTGCCTGCCCTGGTCAAGGGCGTCACCAAGCACCCGCAGCGCCTCTGGCGGATTATGAAAGCCCATGCTGTTTTCAGCACCTATCCATGTATTGCGGTAATATGCTGTCTGTTTTCTTCAAATTTACTTTACGACTACAAAACATATATCAGCAATTATCGCTAAAATGGAGAGCAAAAAATAATAAAATAATTGACATTCTCAGGAGATTTTCTAATGGAAGAAAGGAGATAGACCATAACCTCCCTGTCTTCATCTGTAAGGCATGCATTTGCCTTTAACTTTTCAATCAACTGGAAATCTTCAATTGCCTTTTTCCTTTTCTCTGAGATGTAATACCTGTAAAGGAAAAAGACCATATAACCTATTGCTCCCACATACCATACAGGCCTGACCCATGATGGCTCAAGTCGCTGAAAGACTATAATCGCCTTGAAGGCAATTGCCGAGATAATGCCCAGTGCAAAGAAGCAGTAAATTATTGATGGAGAAAGGGTATGGGGTTTTTGCTATTCATAAGTTATTATCTTAACACAAAGAGCCTCTCTGGCCTTAGTGATACAGTGGCAGGCATTAATGGTCTGGCAGATAATTTTGAAAGGGCATAATCAGGCATGATTATCTCAACAAGTTCAGTGGATCTATCAGGTTTAAATATCACAATTGAGTTTGAGCCAGTAGGATATATTTCTTTTATAATGCCTGTGAGGAGATTCTCTTTTCTCATTGGCAGATCAGGTCTTAATATAATGACATCCTCACTCCTTATACCAAAGGTCACTTTGTCTCTTTGTTTTCTGTTTTCTATGTTGCCTTTTATCCTGTTAGCGGGTATTATGACCTCTGCATTGAGGGCATTACAGTAAGTTTTATAATAGCTGCCTTCTTTGCCCATTATTTCAGCCTCAAAGATGTTCTTGATGCCAAAGAATCTTACCACTTCAAGATCGGATGGATTCCGATAAACCACATCTTTTCTATCGCTCTGGTGGATTCTGCCATCAATCATAACACTAATATAATCAGCGAGGAAAAATGCCTCCTCAAGGTCATGGCTTACCATAAGAATGGTTAATTGATATCTTCTTTGTAATTCCTTAAGCAAAAACCACAACTCCTTCTTCATCCCCTCATGAAGGGCTGATAAAGGCTCATCAAGCAGAAGATATCTATGCCCCGGCGCAAGCGCTCTGGCAAGTGCAACCCGCTGTCTTTCACCGCCGCTGAGATTAACAGCCTTTCTCTTAAGAAGATGGGATATGCCCAATGATTCTGCTATTTCAAGACCAGCCTCATATCTGTTTTCTTTGTCCGAAACGGCTCCGTGCTTTATGCCGTAAAAGATATTATCCTTAACTGTAAGATGAGGAAATATTGCCAGGTCTTGCGGCACATAAGAGAACCCCCTCTCATGCACCGGTAGATTTGTGATCTCTTTGCCGTCAAGCATAATCGTTCCTTCTTTAATCTTTCTTAAACCCAGTGTTGCCTCAAGAAGGGTAGTTTTCCCGCAACCTGTAGGTCCTATCAGACAGTGGCATGAGCCAGACTCTACGATGAGCGATATATCTTTTAGATCGAATCCTTTTGTTTGAACGAAAAGACTCTTTACCTCTATCA
The DNA here is from genome assembly GCA_041082235.1 of Thermodesulfovibrionales bacterium. GTDB lineage: Bacteria > Nitrospirota > Thermodesulfovibrionia > Thermodesulfovibrionales > CALJEL01 > CALJEL01. Next base: position 66,888 of record JBDOIG010000059.1, read on the forward strand.
TTAAACCGTTCCTTTTTTTGTTAACAGCCTCACTCCGTAAAGGGTCGTAAGACCTATCGCAATGAGGATAAGGATAAGGACAACAGTGCCCTCAATGTCGGCAGTTGCAAGTCTCATGAATATAGCAATCGGCAGGGTCTCTGTCCTCATCGCCATAGAGCCTGCTATCGTGATTGTAGCACCGAATTCTCCTATTGCCTTTGCCCAGGTAAGCACAGATGCGGCTATAATGCCCTTTTTACTGAGTGGAAGCGTTACTGTCAGGAATGCCTTGAATGGAGACGCACCGAGAGAGCGGGCCACATCTTCGTATCTGGCAGGGATTTCATCCATCGCTGCCTTAATGAGCCTTGCTGCGATACCAGCAGTAGTTATGAATTGGGCAAGGATTATGCCGTATGCAGTAAATACGAATTGCGCATAATTGTCTTGAATCCATGCACCGAGAGGATTATTGAAGAATATGAGAAGCATTGCACCGAGGGCTGCTGGAGAGACAATCATTGGAAGTTCTAAGATAGTGTCAATAACATGCTTGCCTCTGAAATCAAATCTTGAAAGTGCATAAGCAGAAGGTATCGCTAAAAAGAGAGACAGCAAAGTCGCAATTGTGGCGGCGATAAGACTAATCTTGATTGAAAA
>JBDOIG010000087.1:0-2312 GCA_041082235.1 Thermodesulfovibrionales bacterium
CTTGAAACGGCGTCTTCATAATCTTCTGTCTCAAAAAGCCGTTTTGCCACCTCAAGTTTTTTCTGAGCCTTTTCCATGTAACCCTTTATAAGTTCCTTAATCGCAGGTTCCAAGTTTAATTCCTTCCTTTAAAACTTTCTCCATAAATAGTGTGGGTATAGATCTCAAACGATTGAATTCTTCTTCTGTAAAGATTTTTAGTGAGACCAATCTACCTGTCTCAAGTAATATATCCATTACAATGTCATATAACTTATCAATTAAAGCCCTTTCCTTCTTTTCAACGACTATCAGGATATCATAATCAGAATCAGGTCTCCAGTCGTCACGGCTCCTTGAACCAAATAAATAAACAGACTTTATCTCCTTTCTTATTGGCTCCAGAAGTAAAAGGAATCTCTTTATGACAGGCTCATTAGATAAGTCCCTATTTTTCATTATCTAAGTATATCATAAAGGGCTATAATCGGAGAAAGATGCTATTATAAACTGTAATCTGCCATTAGAAAATCTCAAAAAAAACTGAAAGCCTCCTTTTTATTTGTTTTTTGGATGATATAAAATATCACCCAATAGGTGAAAAAAATTTCAAAAAAGGAGGCTTTCTTCATTATGATAAAACAAAATCTTTTACCATTCAAGATAGGCATATCAAGGGAGACCCTCACATCAAGGAGCGGGCTTGCTCTTTACAGTGAATTTATGAGGGCATATGGGATAAAGGAGTTGATAGAGAGCCTCATGCCAGAGCCTGGTTCAAACAGGGGATACAGGGCATGGCAATATATTGAACCTATACTTTTAATGCTCATTGGTGGAGGCAGGCACATAGAGGAGCTAAGGGAGATAATAAATGATAATGGGTTAAGGAAACTAACTGGGATGTATAAAATACCCTCACCATCCACAGTAGGAGATTGGGCAAGGAAGCGAGGCAATGGGAAGGGGCAACAAGAGATTAAAGAAGTAATAAACAGGGCCAACAAGAAGGCACTTATGCAAGATAGCCACGATGAGTATACATTATTGTCAGACCCAACGATAATAGAGTCCAACAAGCAAGATGCCTTAAAGACCTATCTTGGAGTAAAGGGCTACAGGCCGATCATTACAGTCTTCAAAGAGTTTCCATTGATAATCTATCATGAATTTAGAGAAGGCAATGTGGTGGGCAATGTAATGGATGCAATAAAGAGGCCTTATGAGCTTCTACCAGAAGGCAAAAGAATAAGGCATGCCTCGCTGGACAGTGAATATTACCGGGCAGATGTAATGGAGTATTTAAGGAGCAAAGGGACAACATTCACCATAGCAGCAGACAAAGACATAGCTTTGAGGGACAAAGTCCCTCAAACTCCCTATTAAATAATTCTGATTTTTATTTGGGGTTTTAAAGGGGCAAAGCCCCGTTAAGGAACTCATAAAGAGGATAGACAACTGGAGGCCCTTCAGAGACAGGGATGGGGTGTTAACAGACAGGGAGATAGGAGAGACAGTGCACACGATGAACAAGTTAAGTTTTTCATTCAGATTGATAGTGTTGAGATGGCGTGCAGGGCAGATGGATTTATTCAGTGATGGGTATTATTACCACTCGATACTCACAGACCTTGATGCTCCAGCAGAGGAAGTAGTATGGCAATACAACGACAGGGCTCAGATAGAGAATGTTATAAAAGAACTGAAGAATGGATTTGGTATGGAGTATATGCCAACAGGGGATTTTGGGGCAAACAGTTTTTGGTTTTCCCTTGGAGTGCTTGCCTATAATGTATTTGTCATGAAGAAGTATTTTGTATTACCAGAGGCTTTAAGGGCAAAGACCATACAGAGCATAATCGGGGTCCCCAAAAAAATCCAGAGATTTTTTGGGGTGTATTGTTGGATGCTGGTAGAAGCTGGCAAGGTAGTAAAACATGCAAGGGGACTTTGCCTTAAGGTATATACAGAGGTGGAGAAATTTATACTTTACAAGAAGATACGCCTGAGATTTCTGGCCTTGGCAGGATAAGAAAGTTAAAAACAAGACTAACTGATGAATATAAAGTGGAGGTGTTTTCTGAAAAGGGCAAAAATTAGGCATTAGAGGGATTTAATATCTAACAAAACAATAAAGGCAAGATAAACTCATCAAAGGATACCTTTTTAAGACTTTAAAAATGCCTTTAAAAGCTAAAGCAATAGTGTCTGCTTTATTTTCAGATTTCTATCGGCAAATTACGGGGGTCATTGTAAACTGCCGATAGAAATAGCGGGGTATGCTGAAGAGACTTTATTGCGACACCTTAATGTAAGATTTTAAATCAGCACTG
>JBDOIG010000088.1:0-15709 GCA_041082235.1 Thermodesulfovibrionales bacterium
TGTTATATGACCTGTATATCTTCCAGGCTCAAGGTTTGTATCAACAAGGATGTTTGCAGAGATAGTGCTGTTTGATGAGCCTGTCCCTGGCGTGATTCTCAACCATGGAGAATCTGAAATTGCGGACCATGTCATTGAGCCTGACAGGTCATTAGAGAGGGTTATATTTACTATTAATGGGTCAGCTGGTGCACCTTTCTTCTTTACAAGGTCAAAACTTGATGGCGAAACTGTAAGTACTGGAGGTGCAACTACATTTAGTGTTACAGGTATGGTCTCTGAACCTCCATTAAAGGTTATCTCTATTGTGCCATTATATGTACCAGGAGAAAGACCTGAAGGGTCGATTGTTATATTTATAGAAATGGATGAGCCTGCTGTCACAAGCCCATTAGAAGGTGAAAGGCTAAGCCAGGCTGCTGATGAAGAGGCTATAAAATTAAGGGCTCCCTTCCCATCATTAAAAACATTCATTATTCCTGAGAGTGTATTACCTCCCTGAGAGGTAAACTCAAGGCTCGATGGTTCTACCCTTAAAACTGCATAAAGGTCTATACCAAAGACATATATAGATTTTGCCATATTGGAGGCTACATAGAGTCTATCATTATTAAAAAAGATATCAACAGGATTGTATACGGGATCAGTCAAACTGTAGATGGTCTTGAGATAGGAGCCGTAGGAATCATAAACAGCGATTATATTCTGGACATTGTCAGCCACATATACCCTTGAATCTTTATCAACAGCGATTGATGAGGCACTACCGATTTTACCTTCTTGATCAAACCCATAATTAGAAAAACTCCTTATAAAATTTCCATTCCCATCAAATACCTGTACCCTCCATACATAGGTTGCTCCATAAGAGCCCTCTGTACCTATCGCACCTCTGTCAAGGACATAGAGTTGAGAATTATTGTAATCCACTGCTATATCATCAAGACCATTGAATTTCCCATCTCTCTGTTCATTGTCACTTCCTGCATAACCACCGAATTCAAATAGCTTATTCATATTGGAATCAAAGACCTTTATAAAATAACCATCGGCCACATATAGTTTTCCATTAAGAAAGACCATTGATGAAGGAGAAGAAACTACATTTTTATAGGAAGCTACAAATGCAGAGCCAGAGTAAAGGTCTATTCTATTTTTGCCTGCTATATAAAGATAGCCCGAGGGAGAAAGGGCAATTGCAGCAGGCTTAAAATTGAGTTTTATAGAATTTATCAATACTCCTCTGGAGTTATAAGTCCTCACATAGCCATTCACACTATCTGTTACATATATATATCCACTGGCTGGGGAGACAATATCCCCTGGAAAGGTTACATTTGTTATGGTCAAGAGCTTTGTCACATCTGGCGCCACTGCAGCACTGGCAATGGTAAAAAAGGAGAGTAGACTAATAAACCCTATCAAAACCCCTTTTAATAATTTACCCTTACATTTACCCTTACTCATAGCTCCTCCAAAATTTATGTCTTTTAAACCTTAAAAGCAAAATCTTTGCCATTTATAATCCATTCTTTATTATTGTTTTTTTTATTCATTTTCCATTCAAAAATGACAATAATTGTCATAAAATGAGTGAAATTCCTCATTTATTGTGACATTGAAGGCAGAGGTCACCTTCTGAAGGCAAAATCACAAGAAATTTATTTCTATCCCCGGGTCCATTTGTCCTGTGAGGGTCGTGACAAGTATTACATTCCATCTGATGACCTGTTAATGTCAATCTTGTCTGGAGCTGCGAAGGAAGTTGCGCATAGGGCTTGATAGCTGAGTCTGAACTTGCGGAGGTATCATAGTTAAATCCAACGGGATGGTCGTTTCTCAGGTCAGTTCCGCCTGTGCACGTGTCTCCAGTACAGGAGGCATCACCTATATTTAAAGGTCTTATGGATGGGTCATCAAAGGCATCCCCAAATTGATTAATGAGAACTCCCATATCAGGAACTGGAGCGGGTCTGTTTAAAAGCACATTCATGGCACCTATACCATCATGACAGCTCAAACATAACAGAGAAAATACCCCGGGCTGTGGTTCACTACCTTTAAATGTATAGGTATCACTGGTATAGGGCTGGAATGTATTTGCAGGTAAAGCCCTGTTCCAGAGGAATCTACCATTCAGGTTACCGGAAGAACCATAAGGTGGATTTGGATTATTCGTATAGGTCTGCTTTGTATTTGCCTGGTGCGGTGTGTGGCAGAAAACACAGGGATTTTCCTCAATATACTGGAATGCTGAACCGCCAAACATGGAAAGGTCATGAAGCCCACCTGCTATCTGGGCTGTGGAATTTCGCACATTGAATGCGAAAAATAACACACACCCTGCAACCAAGCACAATATAAAAGCCCTTGATTTTAAAAGCATATCAGCCTCCTCTATAAATCCTCATGGTCTTTATAAAATATTCCTGCATGTAAATAAAGCAATTACCGTGCCAAATAATAGTGGCGTCCATATTTTATGGCCATCGCCTTTCATTATAAAACTGTGTATTATGCTCCACATCCCTTCCAGCCACATGACATCTTAGATAGCAAACTGCTCTACCAGAAGGCGAAGGCATATAGGAAGGAATTGGAGAGGGTGATACAAAGACAGGATCAAAGTTTATCAAATGTTGATTAATCTTGGAGCCATGGCTGTCATGACAGGCAGAACAGGGAACCCCATTATAAACAATATGCTCTCTGTGCTTCTGAAAGCTCTGATTTCCGATAATAGACTGCCTCTCATGACAGTTATAGCATAATTCGTAAGCCTCATAAGATTCAGGCCTTTCCCGCATTTCATATCTTGCCTTAAGGATATATTCATAATCAGAACCATGGGGGCCTTTTGGACCTAAGGAATCATTATTTCCATGGCAGTCCGTGCAGAATATCTTGCTATTTGAATTTAAAGGTGGTATAAGACTTGGAACCCTCCCATTTTTTCCTCTTGACTCAACAGGGTGGTAGGAAGGATTCATACTATCCATCAGGTCTGATATATCCTTTTTATCAGGTGGCCGATTTAAACTATCTGCATGACAGAGATAGCAGATCTCATATTCTTCATCCGCCTCTTTCTTCTTAACCCTTGTGGCAGAATAACCCTTTACTTTTTTCCACGGCTTAGCAACAGTGGATTCATGAACCCTGTGGCAGTCCTGACAGGCAACATGCCTTGGTGTGGAGAGGTCTTTTTCAGGTAATTCCTCAAGCGGCTTATGATACCGGGATGTCTCAAGCACAGGATGTCTGTATCTTTTCTGGAATACTGAGTAAATATCAGTCTTTGCCTTTAGCATCTCCGGCATATTACCCCTGAAACTACCGTGACAGGAAAAACAAAGCTCATTCTTATCAAATCTCAGCATCGGTGAACTCTTCACTCCGTGACCTTTATGGCAAACAGCACACCCGGCAGGATTTTTTATGCTGTCAAGGTGAGATGGTATCCCCTGAGAAAAAACCACGCCTGCAAAGGTCAGTATAAAGATAATTAAAATGTTTAATCTCTTCATGGGCATGCTCCTGTATCACATCTTATATGACATGTGCAACAGAGGCCATTATAATTATTCCATGGCCAGGTACCCTGAGTGGGTGCTGTATTTCTCAAAAATTTCGTTGTCCCTGGTGCAGGATCATAATGAGGGTCATGACAGGATGTGCACTGAACACCATAATGCCAGTTATTTGGATCCTTGCAACCCCCGGGTGTTGAACACCCTGGAACATATTGACTATGGGTGGGCTGGAGATAAGGTCGCGCCGGTGGAGGATCTTTTAATTTCCATGTTACAGAAGGACACTGCCCTGCCTTATCCAGTGCAAGCGATGAATTGTATTCAATGGACACAAGATGATGACCGCTCAGGTCTGTTCCTATAACAGATGACCCTGTTAATGGACCAAGTCCTATACCACCACCCATCTGTATAATAACATCATAAACTCCGCCAAGATTATTGACAGCACCAAGTGGCACTGTGCCATCATGGCAGCTCAGACATAGTTTTGAGTCTCCATCAGGTGGATTCAAAGGATAAGTCAGTTGTGTTCCTGTTGGGCCTGGCGGCACTGACACGGTATAGGTTGCTGTAGAAAGTGTATGATTCCACAAAGGAACCTCAATAGCACTATGGGGCGTATGGCAGAATATGCAAATCCTTGTCTCTGTGACTGCTTTTATTGTAACACCCGTCTGAGCTGATGAAAGGTTATGCTTATTGCCTGGCTGTGTGAGATTGCCGGGCCCCTGAGCAAAGGTTAATGTTAAGATTGAAAGCAGAAAAATAGGGACAATCCCTATTTTTTTAATGTTCATTTAATCACCTCCAAGAAACTGAAATGCCTGAATTCTCATGTTGATGGTATCAGCTACATATATGATATTGTCTTTATCAATAAAAATACCTGTTGGTAAATAAAATTTTCCATATCCATGACCTATTTCTCCAAAGAATAATAATAGCCTTCCATCCCTGTTAAATATCTTCACCATGTCCTTGCCGGCATCCACCACATAGACATGACCCTCTGTATCCACAGCAACTCCCTTTGGCTTATCAAGGGTATGATAGGCATCACCGGGTTCACCAAATTTCATTATAAATCTACCATCCTGGCCAAATATCTGAATCCTGAAATTGAGTGAATCACTTACATAAAGATAACCCTTTCTATCTACAAAGAGATAACCGGGATAATTGAACTCTCCATCTCCATCACCCCGTCTGCCTATCTCACCAAGTCTTTCACCAGAGGCATTGTGTATATAAACCTTATGTCCCAGTGTGTCCGCCACATAAAGGATATTTTTCTCCCTATCAATACCAAGGCCAGAGGGTCTTGAAAATCCTCCTTCAAAATAAACCATAAATTTTCCATCAGGCCCATATTTTATAACCTTCCTGAGTTCAGGGTCTGAGACATAGATATTACCATCCTTGTCTGAGACTACACTTATTGGATACTGGAGCTCCTCAGCATCAGCGTAAAGTATGTGAAAGGTCTTCATATCTTTTCTGTTAATCACTGTAATCCTTCCTGCACCCGGGTCTGCTATGTAATATCTCATCTCATCCACATATATGCCTTGAGGTCTTAACAAAACAGGAGATTCCTTCGGATCATCTGTGCCGTCAGTGCCAGCCAAAAAATCAACTGCGCTCTTACCTTCAATATAATTAACATCCTGTAAACTCCACAGATATTTTATCCTTGGCTTTTCTGGCTCTCCAGGCCAGAAGATACCACCAGAGGCTGTCATGTCAATACGGGAAGTTGTAAAGGAAGTAGCACAGGAGACCAGGGTAAAAAACAGGATTAAGATGGCCTTACTCACGAGAAATTCTCTCATCTGCAATATTGAACTATACCCTTTCTTTTGTAAAAATTTCACCGATATCCTAAAAGCCTTCTTCATGTCTTGAAAACCTGCGCATCGTTATTCTTCAGGCTTGGCCTCATTACTCAAGTATCTCCACCTTCCCTTTCTCCTTCAGGTTTCTGAGAATGCTCTCTTCAATCTCCTTGCGTCTTTTTTCCTCTGTCTCTTTTTTTAATTTCTCCCTTATTTCCTCAAAACTTAACTGTGTAGGCGGGATTTTTTCTTCAACTTTTATTATATGATAACCATAAATTGTCTCAATGAGATCACCTATCTCACCTGGCTTTAATTTAAAGGCTACCTCCTCAAGCTCTGGCAAAAGTCTACCCCTGTGAATGAGACCGAGATCCCCGCCCTTCACTCGCCAGTCATCTTCTGAATGGTTATAGGCAAGCTCTTCAAAGTCCTCTCCCTGCCTTGCCCTTTTAAGGATTTCCAGTGCCTTTTTTCTTTTTTCTTTCTTCTCATCCTCGGTTGCAGCAGGGTCAATCTTTATAAGAATGTGCCTTATATGAACAGCCTCGGGTCTCAGATAATCCTTTTTATTCTTTTCATAGTGCTGTTTCAGATATTCCTCAGATACCATAGATTTTTCAATTATCTCTTTTTGATAAAACTTCCGAATCATCAGATTCCTTTCTATATCTTTTTTAAAATCATCTTCCGTAATCCCTGCTTGCTTAAGAGCCTCTTTGTATTCTTTTTTTGATTTAAATCTCTTTTTAATGTCCTCAAGCCATTCCTTGACTTCTGACTTTTCAATCCTTATGCCTATTGCTCTTGCCTCCTGATAATAAAGTTCCCTCTTTATGAGTTCATCAAGGGCCTTCTTCCTGAGCTCTGCTCTCTTTTCAGGTGTCACTGTCTGATGAAAAAGAGCCCTTGGCAATAGCTCATCAACAACCCTCTGCAGTTCAGACTCTTTAAGACTAACGCCATTAACTCTTGCCACTATCTTATCCTCAGCTCCTGAAATAGATACCAGTATTAACAGAATAAACACCCATACACCTGTTATCTTTCTCATCTTTCCTCCTCTTTGTATTTAAAAAAATATTCCTTCATCCTCATCATAGAGTTTTTATCTACTGCCAAAATATCTGCTGAGCTTTAAATAAACCCTGTGCTCTGTAGAGGAGATATTGTTTTCCTCTCTTTTTCTGAGGGCATATTCAGCAGAAAATGTAATCTTTCCATAATACCATGAAAGGGTATTTTTAAGTTCGGTAGATGTTTTATCAGCAGTGTTGTCTCTGTCATAAAGCAGTGATGCTATAAAGTTTGTTCTTCTTGAGAAGTATGTGGAATAAAGGAGTCTCAGATTATAGATCTCAGTCGTCTTGTTTGTAACATCTGGATTTGTTGTATCTAACCGATCTACAAAGCCACCAAGGGTTATTCTGTGTCTGCCAGAAAACCAGTTGATGTCAATATCAAACCTATCTGATATCTCTCTATATTCTGAATCATTCTTTATATTTCTCAGCGCATGTCTTATGGTTGCCTGGGTAGAAAGATTTCTTAATAGAAGGGCTGCAATCCCGTAGCTTAGGGTATGAGATTCATTTGTGTTACTGTCATGATTGCTGAAATATTTATTATAGATATAGGAACCATTGAGGCTGACCCTCCTCCACTTTGTGGTGTTAAAACCTATACTCAGATCAAGAGGTACACCTTCTTCAGAATATCCGAGACCAGCATTGCCTCTCAACACGAGCCCCCTGAAATGAGTTGATACAATGCCCTCTGTGGCGGAAATGCTATAGGCATCTGAGCTATCATCTCCTGATTTAGTTTCGTTGTATCCAGCTCCAAGGGATGTGCTGGAATATAAGTAAGGACTGAACCTCCTGCTTGCTGAAAGGACAGTATTAAGACCATAAGAATCAACCTTATTTGTAAGGCTTTCAGAGCGGTCATAGAGACCTGTAAGGTTCCACCTATAACTGGTGTCCTGGTCTTTTTTAATATAACGATCAAGTCTTGATTCAATTCTTGTAGTTTTTGTAGAGGAACTATCACTAGAATCAAATATCTCATGGATCAATCTATTATCAAATCTATATGAATCAAAATTATGAAGGCTGTTAAAGTTAAAGCGTTCAATGGAGATCTCTGTTCCTCTTGGAGTGTACTGGGTGCTATTTACGTGATAATCAAAAATATAATTAGAATTCCTGCCACCTGTTCTGAGTCTCAGGTCATACACCCTGTTATCTATCTTTTCATCGTTATTGAGTTTTGATATATTTCTGTCAAAATCAAAGTTTACAGATGGAATGGGTATCCTGATGCCCTGGTAGGATTCTTTCCTTATATTCTGAGTCTGCTCCTGATTGTCATTTTCGTTACCATTTGCATTGCCATTTGCGTTGCCGTTTGCGTTACCATTAGCATTCTGGTTTTCTGTGTTCACCTGTTGATTGAACTTTAATCTCTGGGGTTGTTCATAGATACTTCTTATACTGAAGACTTTACCATTACCAAATAGGTTCATATAAAACGGTACGGACCAGGAGGTACTCAGACCATAATTTGTAATCTCTGCAAAATCAGTATCATATCTTGAATATCTTAATGTTATAGGTCTTGGAAGATAATTTAAGAAACTAAAAGTCCCGCTCCTTACATATTTAAATTTAAATAGCTCTGCTCTAAGCTCAATACCCTTAAGTCTCTCCTCCTGTAACGTCCCTGACCTGTCACGCCATGTGCCTTTTATATCAAAGGTGAGAATCCTCCTATCAATCACAGGACCTGACATCCCGAGCTGATATTCCTGTGTAAAACTATAAGCATCTCCTCCTTCTACCCACCTTTTTTCATACTCAAGGCTTGCCACCCCGTACAGACTATATCTTGCCTCGGATACGGAAGAAAAGAGGCATAACACTAAAAGAAGAATGAAAAAATTGATATTAAAAAACAGGTTTTTAGGTAAAGCAGGGTAAGCCTTTATCCTTTCAACGGCTGTCTTTATTTTTAAACCCTTCCTATGCATTAAATAATGTTCCTCAGTGCTGTTATATCTACCTTTAAAAAGTTATTATTGTCTTCCTTTTCCCTGTGTCTAAGTCTCTTTCGTCTACCTTTTAAAGGTATTTGTTTTCCGTGCCTTTCAAGATAGGCGATATCTCTCTTTAACGTAGAAACAGATGTTAGCAGGAGTGCAGAAAGGTCTTCATAGCTCAAAAGAACTCCCTGTTCCTTAGCCTCATGAGTAAGCCTGATAATCCTTCTGAGCCTGAGTCCTTTTAACCCTTCTCTTTTGAGGACATCCTCATCTGACTGTCCTATCAGGGTAAGGATAATCCTCTTGTTCGAACCATTTTTTTTGAAATACTCAATCCTCCCGAATTCCATCAGCCTTTAAATCCCTCTTTATAGTTGCCTTTGAGGCAAGTAATAACAGACTCAGGTCTCTATAACTCAATCTTACGCCCTGCTGCATTGCCTCTTGCATAAGTCTCTTTATCCTGAGCTTCCTCAGCATGGATATTCCTGAGCTTTTCATGTAGTTAAAATCCTGCTCACAGCAAAGGGTCAATTTGATACACCTCATGGTATTCTTGCCATCCCTCACATAATAAGTTATTGTTCCCATAAATAAACTCCTCCCTGTGTGAAATAACGCATATAATAATGCGTTTTCACACAATCCCATTTACTGCAGAAACCCCATTCTGGGGTTGATATTATTCAGAACACCTTTAAAAATAAGCTCATTTGAACCCTTTATTAAGAGGGCAAAAATAAAGGGGAATTCAATCCCCTCTTCAAATTAAGCAAAGAGCATGCCAACTATACTGATGCATCCCGAATAAAAAAGATTTAGTAGATATGAGCTGGCATTAAAAAAAATGCATTTATTATACCAGCCTGAGTTTATCAACGAGACTTAAGGATTATACTAACTCACCATAACATGTTATAATTTTTGATGAACTTATTCCTTGTACTCTTTATCATAATCTTATCTTATAAATCTGCCTTATGTTCCGAAGATATGGTTCTCATACCAAGGGGGTCATTTATAATGGGAAGTTCAGAGAAAAGCGCCTACCCAAATGATGAAAAACCCCCTCATAGGGTTTACCTTGATGATTTTTATATTGATACACACGAGGTCACGAATGAAGAGTTTGCTATATTTCTCAATTCAGTAAGGCCTCATGAGGCTGAAAGGAAAAAATGGATTGTCCTGAGATCTGACCTGAGAACAGAGGAACGAAAGAATTGGTGGCCTGCTGAAATCGTTTATGAAAATGGTGCTTATAGACCTGTCAGGGGATTTGAAAGACATCCTGTAAATTCAGTTTCCTGGTATGGTGCGGATATTTATTGCAAATGGCTTGGCAAGAGACTTCCTACAGAGGCAGAATGGGAAAAGGCTGCAAGGGGTGGATTAAAGGGAAGGATTTATCCCTGGGGAGATGCCTATCCCACAACAGGTATAGTTTATAACAGGGTCTGGAAGGATAATGCCCTTCCAGTACCCACAGAACCTGCTGGTAACTATCATCCCAATGGATATGGCCTGTGGGATATGGCAGGTAATGTTGCTGAATGGGTTAGTGACTGGTATGACCCTGGGTATTATAAGAGGTCTCCAAAGGAAAACCCAAAAGGTCCAGAGTCTGGCACCATGAAGGTAATTCGTGGAGGCTCATGGGCTGGAGATGCAGGCTCAATGAAGGTATCTGCAAGGAGTTATGAAAATCCTGAAAGCCTTCCCAGCGGAGTTGGATTCAGATGCGTAAGATAAAGATGACAGGCACATCTGTCCAGAATATGACTTTGGGGAGTCTATAAAGAACAAGCACTAATATTCAAGATGACATGGGAACAATAATTTTGAATTATCCTTGGATAGCTGCAATGTAAATGACTTTAAAAAAGGAGGGAGCTGAGCTCCCTCCTCATAAACTACTTCTGTGAATGACAGTCTGTGCAAATTGTGCCCTTTGATGCCCTCAGGAATGGCTGATTTGTTGTCTCATGAGGGTCATGACATGAGGCACACTCAAATCTCTGTGTGTCTGTTCCACCATAGTTGTAGAGCTTTGCCCAGTTAGGCATGCTTGGGACACCAGCCCTACCTGCTACAAAGTTAAAACCAACGGGATGCTCATTGGAAAGGTCTGTCCCGAGATATGGGTATGTGCCTGTCTCTGTTGCCACCTCGACAAGGGCTCCATTAACTATAAAATTAGGTCTACCTGTTGCCTCATCGATTGTGCCACCATTTCCAACAAGCACTGAGCCAAGGGCTATTGTTCCGTCATGACAGCTAAGGCATGTCCTTGAATTAACACCTGGCTGATTAACTGTTGTTCCACCAAGTGTTGAGCCACCACCATACACTGTGTAAGGCCCGGATGGTAATGTCCTGTTCCAGAGTGGTGCACCGGTTACTGCTGTATTGTTCCTCAAGTGAGGGGTATGGCAGTACTGGCATGCTGAAAGTGTTGCATTTGAGAAATAGGTAGGATTGGTGAGGTCATGCTTTGAGCCTGCGATCACTGCAAAGGACACGCTTGCTGCCACAAGGACCATGGCAACTGCAAGAATAAGAGCCTTCTTCATCTTTACACCTCCCTTCTATTTTTTTTTGAATAGCTGAAAATCAGCTTCATTATATCTTATGCAAAGCTTATGCCAGATTATCTGCATTCATAAGATATTGTTTTTCAATGGAATATAACACCATTGCCTTTTATTTAATTGTGTGTTTTTACATAATGGATGAGGATTTTCACGCAATATTATTTAGCCTGCTTTTCCTTCCATTTTTTACCCATATACTGAAATATCTGGAATCTCCTGTTAAGCTGCTCCACTACATATATCCTGTCTTCATGGTCAATATAAAGCCCTGCTGGAAGGCTGAGTTTACCTGGCTCTATGCCGGGACCACTAAAAAACATGAGGAGCTGACCTTCTTTGTTGAATATCTGGACATTCTCAAAGGCTGCATCAACTACATAGATATTGTCCTCACTATCTATACCTATGCCTTTGGGCCTTGTAAATGTACCGGGCACATCTCCTATCTGACCAAAGGCCCTCAAAAGATTGCCATCAGGGTCAAAGACCTGAATTCTCCAGTTTCCTGTATCAACCACATGCAGGAAGCCTTCTGAATTAAGGGCAATATTTGTTGGGAAATTAAATTCTCCCTTATCATGACCTCTCTTACCAATAGTCACTATCTTTCTGTAGTCATCAAGTGTATAGACATTTATTACATGGTTATTTGAGTCCGCAACATAGATTTTGCCTCTTTTTTCATCTATGGCAATGCTGCTGGGGCTCTTGAATTCTCCCTGATGTCCAAGAAGTGCTACGGGTTTTCCATCTTTGTAAACAAATACCCTGTCCTGTGATACATCTGCTACAAAGACCCTTCCATCTGAAGAGGTGGCTACACCTATGGGATTTGCAACCCTTCCAATACCAGGCTCAACCCCCAGGAATGAATACTCCCCTTTTTCAAGGTCTATTACCCAGACACGGCCAACATCTGTTATGTAAATCTTGCCTGCCCTGTCAACAGTCACCCCATAGGGCTTTATAAAAACATCTACACTTTCTGCTCCAAAGAGGGCCTCTGTAAATTTCTTCTTTTTTACTATGTCCATGCTTCCCCTTATATAGTCAATATATTTTATCTTTGGTTCATCAGGAGGAAGGGGCCATACAAGGTCAACAGGTTTTTTTTCAAACTCAGGAGCGCAGGATGCAAGACCCAGGATAAATAGAATTATTAAAGGAAATTTCTTCATCATTTTATAGCCCTCCTTTTCATTGTTTCTATAAAATTGAGCCGATTTCTTGCAATAGTATTAAATGGTGAATACTCAAGAACCTTTCTGAAGGCGAGTTCTGCAGAGGAAAGGTCATTCTTCAAGAGATAAAGTTCTCCTTTCGCGATATATAGATTAATTGGACCTCCGCGCCCTATCTGCCAGTCAATATTATATATCATGTCATCTATAAAGTTAGCCTTTGGGATAGAATACTTGTAAAGAATAGCCCTGGCTTCTGGAATATCCCTCACAAATAGTATTTGATTACCAAGCATCAAAACAGGCACCCAGTCTCTCTCATAAAGGAGTTTAAATATTAATGGATGGACAAGACCACTGCGAAATGCTATTGGCAGAACAGCATAGTTTATGTTATATGAGTCAAGTATTGCCCTCCAGTAGGGCTTTCCCATTATCAGGGGGGCGTCAGTAGCATTTTCAATCACAAGCCATGTAGAAAAGATTTTTGAATGGAGTCCCCTTCCGTCTATGAATACCTTTCTTTCAGGTCCAAGCTCCCAGATGAGATAACCGCCCCAGTCATAAAAATTATACATATTGCCTTGGAGACCTTCTGTCTTTATAAATCTAACAACCTCGGATGGTTGATCAGGACTTAACCATCTCCCATCAATAAAGTGCTTCAAATTTGCCAGGGCACCGCCATTCCAATATATTTCAATGAAGAGAATTAAAGCTGAGATAGTACCCATAATAATTCTCTTCAGATAACCTTCCTTCAATAAGGTCTCAAGTAAGTAGGAAACAAAGGGCGTTGCCCAGATAAAGAAAAATGCTACATATCTTACCTGAGTAAATGAAAAATATAAGATGATAACTGTAAGGAATATCTCTCCAAAGTCTATACCTTTATGTCTAATCCTGTAAATGATAGAGATAATAGTAACTAAAGCTATTAACCAGTAAAAAAGGATGATGTATTGATTGTATTTAAAGAATCCTTCAATTGTGGAAGAATATTCTATAATATTTTTTGTAAAATCAGAGGAGTGCATGAATTGAAAGGTAGCAAGCCAGGTATTATAAGAAAGTGGATTTAAAAAAGCTGAAATGATAGCGATGATTGACCAGATGGAAAATCTTTTCAGTTCATAGTCCTTTAAGATAAACTGGGTGGAAAATTTTACCCTTAGGTGTGCTGATACAAGATATATAAAGAGTATAAATTGACCGAGGATATAACCGGGATGAATATTTGACCATAGAATCATCAACAGGGGCATAGCGAGATAATGAAGAAAGGACGCCTGTCCCTTTCTTATGGTATCAATGAGATAGAGAAGTATCGCAAAGAATAGAAATGAAAAGACCTGGGGTCTATCAAGGAAATAAAAATTAAAAATACAAAAGAGTGTAATCAGGACAGAAAAAAGATGAATGTTTATATCCCCTTCTTTTCTCTTTATTAAGAAAAAAGACAATAGAAAAATTATTGAGATCCTTAAGAAGATTATTCCGTTCCAGCCACCTACTATAAGATATGAGATATAAAAGATGACCTGTGATAACCAGTATCCCTTGAGTATAGATTGATCCCTTAATTCAAGAACTTTTGGTGTTGTGAATGAAAAAGGGTCTTGCGAAGGAAGGGCATGGTTTTCAAAAATCCACTTACCCGTTGCCATATGCCAGAAGAAATCAGGATCCCCTATAGGCATCAAAAGGGAAAAGAAAGCTACACTGAATATTATTAATACTAAAAAAATCTTAATGGAAAGAAACTTTTTCATTTTTATTCCCTAAGTGCCTTCATTTATTGTTCACTTTATGTGGCATCCAAGACAAAGGTCAGAACCTGTATTATCCATGACAAGAAAACCCTTATAAGGCGTCTCAACATGCACGGAATGACAGGTGGTACAGTCTATTCTACCTTTTTTGAGCTTAAGTGCTGAATGGGGTTCTGTTCTCAGGTCAGCATTATGCCTTGCCATTTTCTTAAGGCTGATGCCAACAGGATGGTCTGCTCCATAATCATCATCAAACAACCCTGCTCCATGAACTGTATGAAAGCCCTTTCGCATAATGTATTTTTCCTTCCTTAATTCCTCTGATGGTATAAAGGCTGTTACATCCCCGGCAATATTTCCATCATGACAGCTAAGACAGAGCTTTGCTGCAGAGACCTTTTCTTTTTTTAATGCCTTAAGCGGCCAGGAACGTTTCTTTGTCTCTTTATCCCAGAGTGGTGGTTCCTCTGCCTCTTTGTGAGGAAGATGACAGAACATACAGGCTGGTTCAGAAGTCCCTTGAATCCTCAGGTCATGGCCTGAGCCCTCAAGACCCGCCTCTGCCAAAGTATATGGAGCATACAGGCCTCTTGAAAAGATGAAATCATAAGGTAAGAATATTAAAAAAGTTACAAATACAAACAGCCATACTGATTGAAAGAGGCCCCTGCTCATCTATTTCACCCTTCCACCTTCATCTTGTTATAACCTCAAAGATATCAACCCTTGCATTTCCCTGACTTACAACATAGATAAAACCATCTTCATCTATATGAATACCAGCGGGAAGTTCAAAAAGCCCCTCCTTCCAGCCCCTCTTGCCCCATGCAAGAAGACATTTGCCATCTCTATTAAAGACAGTCACCCCATGAAACATTGCATCTGTGACATATATATTTCCATCTTTATCAAGGCTGATACCTTTTGGCCTTCCAAGCTGACCATAGGCTGTGCCATAGGAACCTATCCCTTTAATAAATGTCATGGAGTCTTCACCAGGTCCAAGTATCTGAATCCTGAAATTCCCTGTATCAACTACATAGATATTACCCTTTTCATCTATGGCTATCTGGGTGGGGAAATTAAACTCTCCAGGGCCTGAGCCCCTTGTCCCTATATTCCCTATAAACTGGCCCTGTGTATTAAAAACAGTCACGGTATGTTTACCTGTATTCGTTACATAGACCCTGTTTCTTGTAGAATCAACTGCTACACCTCCAGGCCGAAGGAGCTCATCATTCTGACCAATCTCAAGGATGAGCTTTCCATCCATAGAAAAAACAAACACCCTGTTAAGCTCACCATCTGCAACATAAAGTAGTTTGTCTTTCCTGTCATAAAACATCCCGAGTGGTCTCTTCAGTCTGCCACTGTCTTCAAAAAAAAGGAGTTTATGAGCCCTTCTGTCAAAGACAAATATCCTTCCTGTGTCAGATACATAGAGCCTTCCAGAATCATCTGTTGTTACTCCATAGGGCTTTACAAGCCTCGCAGGCCTCTTCTCTTCACCTGAGATTTTATTCACTATTGCTTTCTTCTCAGCAACATCAAGCTCGCTCATAATGGATGAGTGGTATTTTATTCTTGGATTTTCCTTGGGCCACTGAAGTCTGGAAGGGTCCCATTTTTCAGTGTTTACTGAAGCACAGGCAAATAAAAGGACTACAAGAATGGTGATTGTCCATAATGTTTTCATCTTAATACTTGTGGCAATATGTACATATGCCCATTGCTGAATTTGCCTGATA
>JBDOIG010000119.1:0-7363 GCA_041082235.1 Thermodesulfovibrionales bacterium
CAATATACCGGTGAAAAAGGAGCAAGATAAAAATTGTAAAGTTGAATCTAAAAAAATCTCTGGTAACACTGTAACCTACAGGGTTGTGTGTAAAGAAAAGGATGGCACATATGTAACCACAGGCACCATAACCTATAAAGGTGATACATTTACAGGAAATACTGAGGTAAAGACACCTGATGGGATGCAGATAAAGCAGAAGATGAGTGGTAAATGGATAGGAAAGTGCAAATAAAAAAGGGTTTTTTGAATCAAGATGCAAATATATAATAATTTTAGGTGGAGAATATCATGAAAAAAACAGACTACACCAATATGGCCTCTTCCCTCATTTTTGTCCTAACAATCTTGATGATAAATATTCTGTTCTCTATATTCCATAATATCGCAAGTGCGGAGGACATCAAACCTTCTTTAGAAACACAAATTCAGGACACTCTTAAAATTCAAAAACAGAACCTTATTCGTGCACGACTTAAAAACAAAATTGATACATTATACAGAGAAAACAAACTGGCTCCCATTCTTATCCCCATCCTTTTACAGAAAATAGAGGATTCTCTTATGTATCAAAAATATCTTTATAGTAAAGAAGCTATTACAGGGCTTCAGGAAATAAATGAGGCTTATAAGGATATTATCAAAGAAAAGACGATACCCTTTCACGGTCGGATAAAAACTACATTTGATCTTAAAAACAGGGCTGACCAGATCAGGCTTGGAAGGTTGATTGTGACAACCATAGATCCTGTGTTTGAACAAAAAATTCGCCAGTCAGTACAGAGGTCATTGAGTCCACAGAATCCTCATTTCTTCTGGAAGTCACCTTCAAGGAGCCCCACAACACCGATTATAAAACGACAAATTATAACACCGATTCCTAATGAAACCAAATTCAAAATTAATAGTATAATTAACCAGATTTCTAATAAACAGGCTGATAGAAAAACACAGGCCTTTCTCTTACAGCATCTCCTGAGTTTGATCAAAACCTCAAGCTTTACTTCAAATCTTCAAGTGGACCTTTCCAGAAAACTCAATCCCGGCCAGCTTAGACCTTACATCCCTGATCTGAACTATCAGCATAGTATAAAAAATTATTATCAATATAAAGTGGACCTTGAAAAACTTGAATGCATTAACAAAAATGAGTCATCTCCTGATGAAGTTTATCTAATTATACAGACTATCCTTCCAAGATTTGATGCCAAAGATTCAATATATGCTCATGAGCTATCAGCCGGAAAACTTTATAATACTGCAACCCATGCCACTTCAACTTATGGAGGCGTAGAACAGGGAGAAGTCATTAATTTCTGGGCTTATGATAAAAATCTCTTCTGGCAGAATCTCTACAATACACAAGCTACCTTTATTCTTGACCTGTATGAAGAAGATTACAGTAAAGCACAGATGGTGGCTGGTTATCAAGAAGCATCAATCAAATTAAGGCAGATTCTTACCAGTGAGATAAAGACAGCCGTAATAGAGTATGTGAAATCTGTAATTGTAGATGCTATAGGAAGTGCTCTCACGCCCCAGATCGCAGTTATTGTTGATAGCATTTTTTCAGGACAGTTTAATGAGTCAATGATATCCCAGCTTAATAATTCTCTCGGCTCAATTAAGGCAGACCTGATCCTGCTAGGTATGATTTTCTCAGGCAAAAGCTTTGAAGAAGTTCTTGGCTGGCTCAGTGCTGGAAATCCTGAACTCTTTCTTGTGATGACCGCCATTGAGGTTTGCGGCCCGATCCTTATAGATTTCCTACAGGGAGACTGGCAGGATGGTTTCAGGGCACTTCTTACCTTGCCACTTACTGTACTTCAATCTTTAATTTCTGTCTTTACTGACCTTGATGACTTCTTTAATAACCTTATAGTAATGCTTGACCCTGATGATCATATTCAGACACGAAAAATAATAATCAGAGAGGCAACCTCTAATCTGGCTACTGACGCAGACTGGGATCAGAGAGATATTCCACCAGCAGGAGGCTACGGGCACAGCGATTTTCCACCAACCCATATGTATTCAATGCAATTGAATATACAACCTCAGCTATGGTTTGCAACAGGCCTCACATTCTATAAGCTTTATTATAATGTTGAGCGTGTGCTTTATGGAGGTAAAGAGGTGTTCGGTTTTACACTTGACCCTTACAGAGGTATTAACGTACTCACAAAAACCTATAAAGTTAAGTCTCCCTATAATGGAGACCCAATAAAGGTTAAGATCTCTACTCTAAACACAATGGATATGCCCTTTGTCTATATGAGCGGTCTTGGCGGTGCTAATGGAAACTTCAGCGGAGAGCGGACATTTGAGGTGCCCGGTTTCCATGATCGTGATTATACAATCACAATAGTCAATGTCACAGGCAA
This sequence comes from Thermodesulfovibrionales bacterium, assembly GCA_041082235.1. Taxonomy (GTDB): domain Bacteria; phylum Nitrospirota; class Thermodesulfovibrionia; order Thermodesulfovibrionales; family CALJEL01; genus CALJEL01. The sequence continues at coordinate 2,385 of JBDOIG010000119.1, forward strand.
ACCGATTTATGGTTATATCTCAGTAGAGGAAAACAATTCACCACAACCATGGAAAGGGGCTTCTTCAGGTGCATCTCAATCAGGTGGTTCAGGGTCATCCCATGAAGATGGCAATAGATTATTAAAATAGTAGGAGGTAAGAGAGATGAAAAAAGTATTCGGTGCAATTGTTATAATCCTATCTCTATTCATCTTTACAATCTCTCCCTTTGCACAGGAAGACAGAGAGGGTTGCAAGGACTATCCGATGTTTACGAGGATGCCGAATTTTTATATCGGGGGTTGCAGAGAGAGCCAGTTTGACCAGATTGAGTTCAGGGACGAAAAAGGCAGAGATGTAAGAATAGAAGGTAAACTGAATTACATTGAATATTATATCAAGGAAGGGGTTCCTAAACCTCCCAGCAGTCTCCAGATTATCAAAAATTTTGAAAATGCTATAAAGAAAATCGGTGGTGTAAAGGTATACCAAAGCGGCACCGACGACATATGGTTGAAACTTGATAAAGGGGGTAAAACCTTCTATGTGTATGTAAGGGCACCCCATGGAGAAACCTATTATCTCACTATTGTTGAAAAAGCTGAAATGGCTCAGGAGGTTGTTGCTGATGCAAAGAGTCTCATGAGTGATATTCAGGCAGCAGGACATGCCTCTGTATATGGAATCTATTTTGATTTTGATAAGGCGGATATCAAGCCAGAGTCTGAGCCTGCGATTAAGGAGATTGCAAAGCTTCTTCAGGAAAACAAAGGCCTGAAGCTCTATGTGGTCGGTCATACAGATAATGTTGGTGGTCTTGACTACAACATGAAGCTCTCAAAGGCAAGGGCTGATGCGGTGGTAAAGGAACTCGTAACAAAATACAGGATATCACCTGATAGGCTCAAGGCATTTGGTATCGCCTCCCTCGCACCTGTGGCATCAAATGATACAGAAGAAGGGAGGGCAAAAAATAGAAGGGTTGAGCTTGTAAAACAGTAAACTATCGGGAGGTGATAAGATGATAAGAAGACTTTTCATATTTGCTCTAATAATCAGCCTTTTGATAATTTCCCAGGCTATCTTTGCAAGGGCTCAGGATATCAAGGAAGGGCTCTGGGAGATATCAATTAAGATGGAGATAGCAGAGGAAGATATGCCCATGCAGACACTTACCCATAAGATCAGGCAGTGTATTAAGAAAGAAGAGCCAATACCTGAACTTGAGACCGAGGACTCTGCTGAAGATTGCAGAGTTACCTCAAAGAAGATAACAGGTAACACAGTATCATGGAAGGCAGAGTGCAAGGATGAAGATGGAGCAACTACCGTAACAGGAAAAATAACCTATAAAGGAAACAGCCTTGAAGGGCTTCAGGAGGTCAGAGAAAATGGAGAATTAATAATGAAGGCAAGGCTTTCAGGAAGATGGTTAGGTAAGTGTAAGTAATGACCTTACGATTGTTTTTTATCATCTTATTAATCGCAGGAGCTGAACTTTCTATTGCGGTGGAGACTTCTATTCATACCCCGGAAGGCTCAGAACAAAAACTTATTCTTGATACCCTGCAGGATGGTTTAAAAAGATTTCCTGAACTCTACAGCCTTGATTTTCAATATAAAAGAGTGGATGTAAAGATACCTTCTGATATAAAAATTATCTTTATAGTGCACCATTTCAGGAGCAAGGATAACTGGGCATGGATTGAGGTTGAGTTGAAAGATTATTGTTGTTCACCACTCCTTTCCCTGCTTAAAAAAGAGGTTGGCAGATGGACAATTCAGGTAATGGTAAATCCTCTATATGCAGTCTGTCCTGATAGTTATGAAGAGTGTATTGATATGAAGGGTTACATATATAAAAGAGTCAGAGAGAGATTTCCTTCAATACCAGTAGATATATTTCCTGAGGTGAATACTGAAACAAGAGGGATCCTGATGACTCTGAGCAATAGCAGTGTCCTCAAAGACATACCAGATACTGTATTTGTGATCAGGCGACTTAAGCTTCAAGATAACCAGGCCCCGATTGAGGTAATCCCCAGAAGTGCTGATGGAATGAATCAGTATGAACCATTAAAAGCTGTCCTTTACAAAGATAAAGGAAAATGGAAGATAAAGGCCTTTGAGTCTTCAGACGATAATTAATAACGAGAAGAAATAGGGGCAGGTCTCCCTGCCCCGTAAAAAATCTTATTTAACCTGTGCTACATCTGCATCCTTGAGCATCCAGCCAAGCCTCTTTGCAAGCTCTGTATTGAGCTTACCGTCCTTTGTTAGTATTCCGTTAGAGATAAGTAGTTCCCTCATTGCCCTTGTTGCCATATCATCACCCTGATACTGTCTTTCAAACTCCTCCTTTGTCTTCATGTCTGCTGTAAAGTGTTTATTTGGCTGTACAGGCTCGTGAGCCTCAAAACCTCTCCTTTTTGCTGTTATAAAATAATCAAATTCAGATGTACCCGTGCCATCCATGAGCTCTGCAACTACCACTCTATCTTTGCTCACCTCAATAGCAGCAAGGCCCTTTGACCTTGCAGACCTTGGCGTGAACTGAACAGTAATACCCAGGTCCGAGGCAACAAACCTGAAATAATCAGGGGTCTCTATAACAGCCTTACCATCAATGAGCTTTGCAGTTCCCCTTATCATTACTGCGCTTTCAGGTGCCTCCATGGCAACATAGACTATCTCTTTTGTGGGGTCTTCAGGATGGGGTTGTAAAGTTCTTTGCGCCTGTAACATTTAGATTTCCCTCAATATACACACCTGCTCCACCTTCAAAATAACCTGAGTATGCCGCACCTGTTCCATGGCCATGTACACCTGCTACCAGTGTTCCGAGTTTTCCATAAATGCTTCCATCTGCATTCTCTCCATGGACACCTACATAGCCATGTCCAAAGGCTCCATAAAAATCACCTCCAAGGAAGCCATGATATCCCGTGCCATTGTGAATACCATATACACCATAGGCTGAGCCAGCATTTCCAACACCATAAACACCTACATCACTTTCACTGTATCCATAAACACCCCTACCTGTATTGCTTGAGCCGAAAACGCCCCTGCCACCACCTGTGCTTTCACCCATTATAGCTGGTCCATATGTATTTGTAATACGGAGAAGGGGCTGCATGGTGGTATAATCTGTAAGTGTAAGCGGGGTCTGGAATGAGAATGCATAGGGGACTATGGTGAGTCTGTCCCTTACACCAACTACTACATATGTGCCATCAGCCTTTTTTCTCTCTACCTGAACATAGAGCTGCTGGGAAAAATCCACATTATCAAGTGCAGTGGTGTCTCCAAGATAGGTCTTTATCTTGTTTGTGGTAAGTGTTATCTGCTTCTCCTCAGACCAGACCATTGTTCCTGAGCCAGGATCAGGGTTGTCCCAGAGGCTGAATTTGAAGGTATATTTCTTTGGATAATAAAGTGAAGTGGTCTTCTGATAATAAATCTGCTTGAGGACAGGGTCAGCCATTGCAGTTGAGGCAAAAAATAAAATTGTGAACACGATTATTAATGGTATTAATCTTTTCATCGGTGCCCTCCTTTTGGAATTATTATCTTCCTCATAAAGAGGAATTAAGGACTTCTGAATATCTATCTCTGGCCATGCTCTCACCTCCTTTCTGAGAGAAGAAATTTATTTTTCTACTAAGGCGTTATTGTAAAAAAACTGTCACTCCCATCACTTCCCACTGTGTTTCCTGCACTGTCTTTGAGAACCACCTTTACCCTGCACTTTGTCTTTGTGGTTGTTACATTAGGAACTGTCCATGTGTAGGTGCCAGGATTGCCTGTAAGGGTATTTATGAGATTCCATGTTAGACCACCATCCTTAGTATAAAAAAGCTTTACCCTTGCAACAGGCCTCTTTGTGGCATTGGTTGTCCAAGTGATATCATAAGCATTTCCTGATTTAAGGGTCTCGCCTCCATTGGGTGAGCTCAGCCTCACCACCTCTATGGTAAAGGGCAGGTCTGACCTGTCTGCACCTATCTTTACATTGCTTGAATTAAAGGCTATTACCTTTATGAGACATTTCCTCTTGTTATTAGCAGGAACAGGGACTGCCCAGTCATAGGAATTTCCTGTAACATTTGTTGCTATGGTGCCCCAGGTCATGCCATTGTCCGTGGAGAGTTTAAGGTTAAAATGGTCGGCTGAAGGTATTGACTCCCAGAGGATTGTTTCTGTATTGCCTGATGCCAGAACCTCTCCACCATTTGGGTATTTAAGTACTATCCCTGCATTAAAGGTTGCTATACATGTCTTATCCGTATCCATGGTTATCTGGCATTGTAGATTCGTTCCACAGCTTGAACAGGCTCCACCCCATCCACCAAAGAATGAATTAACCCCTGGGGTTGCAGTAAGAATTACATCTGTGCCACGATTAAAACTTGTAGAACATATACTCCCGCAGTTTATGCCTGAAGGGCTGGATGTTACAGTGCCAGTGCCTGTGCTACCAAGTTTTGAAATAACCAGCTTATACATTAACCTGCCGCCGCGCACCGGCCACACATAGGCAGGATATTTGAAGATTTCTGGATTTCATAAATCTGACCATCAGACATGTAGTGCTGCCATGCATAAGCCTCATTGCCAATGACAGTGGTGGAAGACCAGTACTCAGAGCCTGACTGGACATGTATAAATCCCTGTCCAGCAAGCCATTCACCAATTTTCCCCGCTTCTGCGTTCGTAAGACTTTCAAGCTCTCTTATATTAGGAAGCCGCCAGTCACCTTCTGCTGACCCATCGGAAAGCCCGCATTCACCACTGTTTAATGTATTGGCAGAGGTCAGGGCATCAGTCCAATTAGTCTTTTCACCAAAACAATTGGCATCTTTGAGTCATATAAGTCCTGTAAGATTATCCGTTATTGTCCCATCTCCATTGTCAGTAAATCTTGGTGAGGGCCAGGCTACCCCTGCCCGCCAGTCTCCATCCTGACCGGTGCCAGTACAGGAGATTACATTTCCAT
>JBDOIG010000160.1:0-4721 GCA_041082235.1 Thermodesulfovibrionales bacterium
AGGACAAGATTGTTTATCAATTTCATCTTTGTGGCAAGCTGAGGGATCTTAAGATAAAAGATATTCTTTCCTATCTTTTCAATAAAAGGTCTTGCCTTTTCAAAGGCCTTCTCTTCTCCACTAACAAGCACTGTAAGCATACCCTGAGAGGCAGGTATAACACTGCCAAGCACTGGTGCCTCAAGATAACTGGCATTGTTTTTATTTAATATCTCATAAAACTCTTTCACCCTATCAAAGTGATTTGTTGTTGTATCAATAATGACCTTTCCGCCGCAGTCTCCCTCCAGAAGGCCCTCTTTGCCTTTAATAACAGAACTCACAGCATCACTGTCAAAGAGATTTAAAAACACTATATCTGTCCGAGAGATTAAGTCAGCAGGGCTCTTTGCTACAGGACAATTCAATGCCCTTGCCTTCTCAACAGTCCTGTTCCAGACAGTAAGGTTCACACCCTCAGAGAGCAGCCTCTTTGCCATGGTCATGCCGAGATTGCCAAGACCTATAAAACCAATCCTCATAGGTTGTCCTCCTTATTTAACTTCTCTATCAGATCCTTTTTCTTTATCCTTCCATGAAGGGCTGTGCCGTCCTCAAATTCAATAACAGGTATGTCAAATCTGTAAAGCTCATAAAGTTCTTCATCCTGTGTGATGTCTATCTTATTTATCTCAAGGTTATATTTATCCTTTAAGCCATTCAGCATCTCCTCTGCCTGGTCACAGAACCAGCAACCAGGCTTGTAATAAAAATTTATCCTCTTCATACCCCTTCAAACAACACCTCCACCCTGTCATGGATTTTTATATTCAAGGCCTTCTGAGCTGATGCCTGGTATTTAAATATCTCAAGATACCCTGAGCTATTTATGAGCACACCTGGCCTTTTACCAGCCTCTTTATAGAATTTAAATACAGGGATATCTTTATCCTTTACCCTGACCCTGAATCGCCTGTTACCCAAGATATGAGCATTTATATTTGTAATAGCATTTCCAAATCTATCTATTATTATGACCTCTCCCTTTACCTTCTTCTTATCTACCTGAGGCTCAGGTAATATAATACTGACGAATTCCTCAATCCTCCTGCCCATTGACTCTGGTAATTCTCCCTTTGAAAGCCTTGCTGCAACAGGTGCAAAGAGGTCCCTTCCATGAAAGGTAGAACCACTGACAGGAAGGATAATTTCATATATCTCTTTAAGAGGATGCTCCTTTACAGCAAGACTCAGGACCCCATTGTCAGGCCCAACAAAATAGGCCTTTTCTGTTTTTATAATAATCCCCTTTCTTGAGGAACCCACTCCAGGGTCAACCACTGCTAAATGAATCGTCCCCTCAGGAAAATGTCTTGCTGCTGAGCTCAGTTTCATTGCACCTTCAATTATATTAAAAGGCTCTATCTCATGGGTGATGTCAACAATGGTAACAGAGGGGTTTATGGAGAGTATGACTCCCTTGATTTCAGCAACAAAGGTATCTCTTGTGCCAAAGTCTGTAAGGAGGGTTATGACCATTTTTACAATGTAACATCCTCTCCTTTAATCTCCTTGAGGATCTCATCAAGTTTTAAATCTTTAAACAGTTCCCTGCGGATTTTTGTATAATCTCCACTGCCTGCTTCATAAATGAGAAGAAATTTTGTTGCTCCTGCATAACCGAGTTCTTTTACAAGGGCATCCCATCCCTTCTGTATTATTTCTGGCAATGCAGTCCCCATCTTATTTCACCTCCTCAGCAATAAATTTTAATAATCCTATAATTTTAATTGTAAAACAATGTCTGTTTCTCTCAAAAAGTCTAACGATCTCATCATCGCAGGTAATAAAATAATTTACCTTCCCTTTCTCCGCTAAAGCCAGATGAAGTGCATCTAATGGTGAGAAGTCTTTTTGAATTAAATACTCTGATTCTTTTATCACTTCAGGGTCAATTCTTATTATTTCTTTTGATAAACTGAAATATGATTCTATTCTTTTTTTTCTTCTAATGAAAGGACTTTTACGATTCTCAAATAAAAGTGCATCAGAAATTACAAGTTCATATTCTTTTTTTTCAATCTTCTCTAAAATATATAAAAAGACATTGGTCTCAAGAGCTATCCTTTCATTAGTCTGATCATCAAAAGGTCTATTAAATACACATAAATCAAGATAAATTCTCATGTATTATTATACACTGCAAACTAAAATAATCTCACCTTTAGACACAAGTCAGACTTCCTATTATCTCCTTTATATCAGAAACACCCCTTCTTTTCATATACTCTTTTATACCCTCAATTATCTTTATTGAGGCAAGGGGGTCAATAAAGTTTGCTGTACCTATCTCTATAGCAGTTGCACCTGTTATAAGAAACTCAAGGGCATCCTCTGCTGTAGTAATACCTCCAATGCCTATAACAGGTATCTTCACTGTAGAGACTGCCTCCCAGACCATCCTCAGGGCAATAGGTTTTATAGCAGGGCCTGAAAGGCCTGCAATGATATTTTTAAAAACAGGTCTTCTTGCTTCAATATCAACTGCCATGGCAGGAATGGTGTTAATCAGCGATATCGCATCAGAGCCGGAGTCCTCTGCAACCTTTGAAAACTCCTTTATATCAGCCTGCGGTGAGAGTTTTGTTATGAGGAGACTCTTTTTGAGAGTTCCCTTAACAGCACTAACAAGTTCTGCCATTGCTGCCCTGTCTGTGCCAAAGAATATCCCGCCTTTTTTTACATTGGGACAGGATATATTCAATTCAATTGCCTCTACCTCACCATCAAGGTTCTTTGTGAGCTCTATATATTCATCAATAGAATTTCCCAGTATATTGGCGATAACAGGCGCATTAAATCTTCTCACATGGTGCAATTTTTCTTTTAAGAATCTATGAAGGCCAACATTCTGAAGACCTATTGAATTGAGCATCCCGCAGGGAGTCTCCCATAGCCTTGGTTGAGGATTCCCCTCCCTTGGCTCAAGGGAAATACCTTTCATGGTAATGGCACCAAGCTCAGAAAGGTCAAGATACTCAGCAAACTCCTCTCCATAGCCAAAGGTTCCAGAGGCAGTTATTACTGGATTCTTTAGCCTGAGAGAGCCGATCATTACAGAGAGATTTACCATAGAATCTCTCCTTCTCTGAATACAGGGCCTTCCCTGCAGACCCTTTTATACCCGTCCTTTGTTTTAATCACGCAGCCAAGGCATACCCCTATCCCGCAGGCCATCCTTTCTTCTACAGAAAGATAGGCCTTAAGACCCATCTCCTGAGCCTTTCTGTCAATAAATGATAACACTGGCTGGGGTCCGCATGCATAAATTAAGGTAGCAGGCTGGAGGCTGAGGGCATTAAAAAGGTCAAGCACCGTGCCCTTTAAACCTGCTGTGCCATCCTCTGTAGCTATAAGGAGCTCACAGGAACCTGAAATATCATCAAGGAGTTTATGTTCAGGGCCTGTCCTCGCTCCATAGAGGACCTTCAGTTTTTGACCTTTACTGAGGAGTCTCTTTATCAGAAAATTTAAAGATGCAATCCCGAGGCCACCAGCTATTACCCATACCTCCTTGTGAATGTCCTCTGGTTCTGGATAGGGTGTGCCAAATGGACCTGCTAAGGAAATCCTCTGACCCTGTGTTTTTTCAGAGAGCAACCTCGTTCCCCTTCCACGAATCCTGTATAGAAATTGCAATTTCCTGTCTTTAAAATTATAAATACTGAAAGGCCTCTTAAGAAGAGGGTCAAGGGTCTCAGAGACAGAGAGCATGAAGAACTTGCCTGGAAGGGGTTCATTAAAACTCTCAAGAGGGATTAAGGTTAATTTAAATATATCAGGGGTTATAGCTGTATTTTCAATTATCTCAGCTTGAAAGGAGATAGAGGGATTCATTGATAGGATATCTCAATGATCTCGTACTCTATTGTCCTTGCCGGTGCCTTTATAATAACCCTGTCTCCAACCTCTTTTCCAATAAGTGCCTTACCAACAGGACTTGTAATGGATATCTTCCCATTCTTTACATCAGCCTCTTCAGGTCCTACAAGATGGAATAAATACTCCTCATCAGCATCTACATCTATAACCTTGACCTTTGCACCAAAGGCAATCCTTGAATGATTTATCTTTGAAGGATCAATAACCTCAGCCATGGAAAGCTTTGCCTGAATCTCTCTTATCCTGCCTTCAATAAAGGATTGTTTTTCCTTGGCAGCATGATATTCCGCATTTTCAGAGAGGTCTCCATAAGCTCGGGCCTCTTCTATCTCTTTTATATTCTTTGGCCTTTCAACCCTGAGAAGCCTCTCAAGCTCCTCCTGAAGTTTCTGATAACCCTCTTTTGTCATTGGAATGCGTCCATTCATAGTATTTAAACATATCATAACTCCTTCTCTTATCTCAAGGGCTTTAAAAATGGGTGATGGGTTATATGTGATGAGTGATGAGTTTTTAACTGTTCACGAATTACGGGTCACTTAGTCCCAAATTTGCTATTAGAAATATTTCCTGATTATCGGGGTATGCCTCAAGGCCTTTATAAAGCTCAAAGGGGCAGAGCTCAAAGGGGCTTTTCGCCCCTTTGAAATCCCAGAAATAAATTTTTAATTTTTAAAATATAAGGGGAGCTTGAGGGGCGTTGCCCCTCAAAGCTCTGTAACTAAAGGTTTATCACCCAACTGGTGAAGTAATTGAGGGACTTTGTCCCTCAAACTCCCTATTAGATAATTTTAATTCTA
>JBDOIG010000214.1:0-28929 GCA_041082235.1 Thermodesulfovibrionales bacterium
GGGAGTTAGAATTTATAAAATTTTATTTGAAGGGCACAGGCTTTCAAAACTTAAAGGAATAAATTTTTTAAGAACCAAAGCTCCTGAGTTAAGGTGAAAGATAATGCATAAATTTTTAATCATTACTGAAAAGGCCAATAATAACTATTCAGCTTACTCACCTGAGCTACCGGGATGTATTGCTACAGGTTCAACAATAGATGAGGTAGAAAAAAATATGTTTGAAGCTATAGAGATGCATATTCAGGGTCTAAAAGAAGACGGTTTACCCATTCCTGAATCTTCAGAGTGGCTTCGCACTCTGAAGAAAACTTGAAATAAAATTTTTATCCAAATAAAATTTTGAAGGGCAAAGCCCTTCAAAATCTCTTGCAGAATATATCACAATCAAATAACTACCATGCAAACCAAAGAAGCACAAGGAAAATTACTCCCTTTGTAACCTCTATCCAGCCTGTGACCTGGAGCCTTACCCTGTAGAGGGTAAGGACAAAAATAAGGTTATCAATAAGGGGCAGAAGAATCAGGGGATTGAGTTCAAGGAGTAAATAAGAGATAATAGAACATATCAGATATGCTACCATTAAGGCCCTTTCCTTTATACCCTTTTTCAGTTGAACTCTCACCTTAAAAACACCTGCTATAAAAAATAGAGATACAGCAAGATAGAGCCTGATGTCTATATCACCAGTTAAAGAGAAAAAAGAGAGCTGGGAGGCAAGGCACAAGGTAAGAAAACCTGTTATCTCTGTAAAGATATTGTGTTCTGTTAAAACAATGAAGGACAAAAGATATAGCATCGGTATCATTGCAAAGGGATAGAGCCTGAATATTGAACTACCTTCAGCCAGAATAAGAATTAAAAAACCAGTAATCAGCTGGAGGATAAAAACAAATAATGCGTTTCTTCTTTTCAATCTCTGCCATATAACAAAGGCCTGCTTGGAATTGACAAAAAGGCACAGGCTTAAAAGTGTAAGGAGCATATCTAAATCTATCCTTCCTGCTACAATAATTCCAGAAACATAACTGAACAGGAGCACAGACCATGAGCCATATTCTCTGAGGATATAATTCTTCATATTTGAGGGTAGAGCCCTCAACCTCCTTAATAATTTTTTTATCTCATTTAAAAATTTATTTTTTCGGGGGTTCCAAAGGGGCGAAGTCCCTTTGTGTTATGTTAAAATATTCAGATGAAAAAATATCTGATTTTAATCATAAGTCTTTCACTGATAACAACTATATCAATTTATTTCTATAAGGCAGGTCATGGAGGTCTCACTCCCTCTTATCCCTTTATTATTACTGGTCTTATTACAGGAATGGTCATAATCCTCGGTGGATGCGAGCTCTTTGCAAATGGTGTGGAGTGCCTTGGAGACAGGTTCAATCTATCCCATGCAACAGCAGGAAGCCTCCTTGCAGCAGTAGGAACTGCCCTTCCAGAGACCATGATCCCTGTAATTGCCCTGATTGCTGGAAAGGCAGAGCACAGGGAAGGAATTGCAGTGGGTGCCATACTTGGAGCACCTTTTATGCTCAGCACCCTTGCCATGTTCCTGCTTGGCATAACAGTTATTGTTTTAAAAATTCTCAATAAAAGACAGCAGCCACACATGAATATAAATCTCAAGGCCCTTTTATTTGAGCTTAGGTTTTTTATTGTGGTGATGATAGCGGTATTTATTGCATCCCTTATAAAGGAAAAGGCATTAAACCATATCCTCGGGCTCATACTCTTTGCATCCTATGGTTTCTTTATTTTATACACAATGAAACATGAATCCCTTGATGGAGAGGAATACACAGAGCATTTTCATTTTGGTATATTCCTCGGCTGTCCAAGAAGGCTCAGATGGATAATAGGACAGGTGCTTGTTGGTCTATTTTTTATAATTATAGGTGCCCATCTCTTTGTGGAATATATATCTCTATTTGCCATTAAAAGCGGTATACCTGCGCTTGTGCTTTCACTCCTCATAGCACCTGTGGCAACAGAACTACCAGAAAAATTTAATTCAATCACCTGGACACTCAAAGGAAAGGACACCATTGCAATGGCAAACATTACAGGAGCAATGGTCTTTCAGTCAACCATACCTGTAAGCATCGGGCTTCTCTTTACAGAATGGACTATAAATACCACAGAGTTATTGAACATAACCTTTGCCCTGAGCATGGCATTAATCATAATGCTTTTTGTAACAGCAAAGAAAAAACTTCCGGGTCTCCTTCTCCTTACAGGCGGAATATTTTATTTAGTCTATATAATCAAGGCGATCTAAATATAACAAAATTGCGATAGAAATTTATAAATGAAATGGGCAGTCTGCCGAAAAGGCTTTACCCGCGACACCTTAATGTAATCTTATTAATAAGCCTGTTATACATATCTAAGCTCACCTTTTTGGTGAAAAACTTTTTGTTACAATTAAAATAAAATCGTCGCTTTGTAAAGACTTTGAGGTAGACTGTCCACTTTTAATAGTTCGGTTAACCATACCTATCTTTTCTGTATCTCTATCTCTGGAAAGAAATAACCTATCTCAAACCTTGCCGACTCAGGTGAGTCTGAACCATGCACTATATTATGCTCCACATCTGAGGCAAAGTCATGCCTTATGGTACCAGGTGCAGCATTCTTTGGATTTGTTGCACCCATTATCTCCCTTACCTTAGAAATGGCATTCTCTCCCTCAACGACCATCACTACAACAGGACCCGAGGACATAAAATCAGTGAGGCTATCATAAAAGGGTTTATCCTTATGGACAATATAAAAGCCCTTTGCCATGTCCTTTGTGAGCCTGAGCATCTTCAGTGCCACGATCTTCAGGCCAGCATTCTCAAACCTCCTTATCACCTCACCTATGAGATTCTTCTGAACTCCATCAGGTTTAACAATTGAAAGTGTACGCTCCATAGATATTCCTCCTCTATCTTAAGATTTTTTCCATAAGCACCTTTACACGCTCCCTGGATTCATTAATCCTTTTCACCACTCCATCTCTGAGTTCCTCTAACTTTACAACCTTTCTGGCAATCCCCTGCTCAATGGCCTTCATACCAGCTGCAACAGCAACCTCCACAAAGACATCAATCTCATCCATTGTTGGAATTATGTAATCTTCCCTTATGCCCTTTTTCTCAGCAAATTCTGCAATAGCCCTTGCAGAGGCTATGCACATCTCATCAGTTATGGCCCTTGACTGTACATCAAAGACACCTCTGAAAAGTCCAGGAAAGCAGAGGGAGTTATTCACCTGATTTGGAAAATCACTCCTGCCTGTTGCCACAATCCTTGCGCCAGCCACCTTTGCCTCCCATGGCCATATCTCAGGCACAGGATTGGCACAGGCAAAGACAATGGCATCCCTGTTCATTGCTTTAACCCATTCTTTTTTTATAACCCCAGGACCTGGTCTGCTCAGGGCTATGCAGACATCTGCACCTTCAAGTGCCTCTTTTATCCCGCCCTTCCTGTTTTCGCTGTTTGAAAGGGTGCATATCTTCCATTTCTCTTCATCATCCATGAGGTCAGTTCTCTCTCTGTTCAGTATCCCTGATGAATCAACAACAATTATATTGCCAGCAGGTATCCCGTACATGGTAAGAAGCCTGAATGTTGCGGTATTTGCCGCTCCAGCACCTACCATGGCAATCCTTACTTCGTCCTTGTTCTTTCCAACTATCTTCAGGGCATTTATCAATGCAGCGAGTGTTACTGTTGCTGTACCCTGCTGGTCATCATGCCAGACAGGGATATCAAGCTCTTTTTTTAATCTTTCAAGTATGGAAAAGCATTTTGGCTTTTCAATATCTTCAAGATTAATACCACCAAAAGACGGAGCAATATATTTACAGGTCTTTACGATCTCATCCTCATCCCTGGTGTCAAGCACAATCGGGAAGGCATCCACTCCTCCAAGGTATTTGAAGATAATCGCCTTGCCCTCCATAACAGGAAGGGCTGCCTCCGGTCCAATATTTCCAAGTCCGAGTACCCTTGTACCATCACTGACAATGGCCACTGTGTTTGCCCTGTTAGTGTATTCAAAGACCTTTTCTTTATGCCTTGCTATTTCCTTACAGACCTCTGCAACACCAGGTGTGTACCATATAGAAAAATCATCAAGGCCTCTAATAGGGCATTTTGGCAGTATCTCCACCTTGCCCCTGTAAAGACCATGAAGTCTCAGTGCCTCTAAGGCAGGCCTTTGAGCTTCTTCTACAAGTTCCTTTTTTTCTTTCTTCATCGGTTTCCTCACAAAGAGAATATTATTTTAGCATACTCGGAGATAAAACCAGCATAATATGATAAAATAATCCTGTGAAAAACAAAATTAATATCATTAACTGGCTGTGCGGATTCATTTTATTCTTCTTATCCCTAATCGCTACCTCTGAGATTTTATCTCCTGAATGTTTTTCTGATGACAATTCCTCCCATAACCTCAAAACAGGATCCTTAAAATCCATTTCAGCTGTCCTTCCAGAAGGTGCCAGGGTCTCAAAGCGAATATTCGGACTTCCTGGATTATCCAATGTGGGACAGGTATCAGATGGCATATTCAGGGGAGCGCAGCCACTACCCGAAGGCTACATAACATTGAAAAAAATGGGTATAAAGACAGTTGTTAATCTCAGGAATCACAGTGAAAAAGAGGCTGTGGAGATGGCAGGGATGAGGAGCATAGAGATACCCTTAAGTGTACTTAAGAAGATAAATGCAGATGACGTAAACAGGATAATTGATATAATCACAGACCCTGATAATCAGCCTGTTTATGTGCACTGCAAACATGGTCAGGACAGGACCGGAATAATTATAGCAGCCTACAGAATCAAGATTGAGGGCTGGTCATTAAAAGAGGCAGAAGCCGAGATGCAGGCCTTTGGTTTTAATGACATGTGGCAGAATCTCAAGGAATTTATCAGGGAATATGCGAGGAGTCTTGGAAGGGATTAGTCTCTCTTCGGTTTTACATATAAAATGAAAAAAGGAAGTGAAAAGAGCAGGATTACTGACATTATCAAGAATGAATATAGATAATCAAGGCGGGCAATCAGAAACCCAGCAAGTATAGGACCTGATGCATGTCCGATATCAAATATGGTTCCGAATGTTCCCATTGCAGTACCATAATGTCTTTCCTTACATATATCAGCAATGAGTGCAGCAGAGGAAGATGTAACAAAGGCCTCCCCTGTTCCAAAGACAATAGCTGCAAGCATGAGGAGATAGAAATCCCTTATCAGGGGGATAGATACAAATGATAGGGCACATAAGATCATGCCTGAAGTAATCAAGGGTTTTCTACCATATCTATCAGATACCCTTCCCATCACTGGCTTTGCAAGTATGGTGACAAGCACCTGAATACCCCATAGCAGTCCTGCCTGAAACTCATTTAAACCTGCAATCTTTACAGCATATACAGGCAGAAAGGCCTCAAGTGCACCCACAGTAAGGTTCTGAAGCCCCTCCATATTGGAGGTAATAAGTACCCTCTTATCACCTATCACTTCCCTGATGCCAGAGAAAAATCTCTGATATGCCTCCTTGAAGTTTTTATCTCCTTCCATCCTCTCCTCACGTGTCAGAAGTTTCAGGGCTATAAGAAGGGATAATATTCCTGCCATTCCACTTACTATATAAACCGTATGGAAGTCTGAAAGAGTGGGGTTACCTCCTGCCATCCTGTAGAGTAAAAAGCCTCCAGCAGGAGCACCGAAAAGATTCCCTATTATGGTAATGGATGAAAACCATGAAAGTTTTTCTCCTTTTTTAGCTCCTGCAATATCTATTACCACAGCCATGGAAACAGGTCCATATACAGCAGTTGCAAAACCATGAATGAATCTGATTATTACAAGCAGGTTATAGTCCTTTATGAATAAATAAGTAAAGGGTGTGAGGGCAAAAAAGATAAGACCAATGAGCATTGTCCTTTTCCTGCCGATTATGTCAGAAAGGGCACCAGCGGGCAGCTTAAATAAAATACCAGTTACTGTTGATATGCCAACTGCAATGCCTATTGCCTCAGGGCCAGCTCCAAGATAAAGGGCAAAAAGTGGAAGCACAGGGCTTCTTGCAAGAGAATAGGAGAATCTTGCAAAAAATCCCACAGTGCAAAGTGCAACAAAAGAAGATAATATCTCTGCCATTTCCTACAATAAATTTTAACATCTGAAGATTGCAAATAGAAAATTTATTTGGAGCTATTTAACATTTAAAGAGATAAGTGTTCTGTGATAATATAAGATATGATTAAGACGCTATCACCTTATGAAGAAAGAGTTATTGAGAATGTTATAAATACATTCTCAAAGATATCGGAGATAAAGGGGATAATCCTTTATGGCTCAAGGGTTAGAGGAGATTCTGTAGAAGACTCAGAGATGGATATCCTTGTGTTATATGAGGGTGAATTAGCAAGTCCTGAAGAATTGAAAAGAAAGGCCTTACCTGATCCCGAGGATTATCTTTATATAAGTATTGTCTTTTATCCTATCAATGATTTTGCCTCATCTGAAGACCCTTTTATCATTAATATTAAAAAAGAGGGAGAATGGCTCTGGAAGAGAGATTAGAAGAAATACTGGAAGAATTAAACATCGCAAAGGAAAACATCTTATCCTTCAAGGATAATTATACTGGTGGAAGATACAGAAAGGCTACTGCTGACCTCTATTTTGGCCTTGAACATGCAGCGAGGGCTTTACTTCTTAGCATCGGTATCTATCCAGAAACCCACAAAGGCATATCAAGGATGTTGAGTTACCATTTTGTAAAACCAGGTAACCTTTCTGTAGAAATTATTATTCATCTTGATAATCTTTATGAAAGAAGGAAGACAGCAGAATATAGCTCAAAAGCGGGCTGGGAATTTACAAAGGAACAGATTGATATTTATAGAGAATGGGTTTTAAAAAGCATAAAATTCCTTAAGTTAAAATACGTCCTGAAATTGAAAAGATAGCCACTGAGATCCTCACTGTTTTATCTTAATACCCCCTTTACAATCACATCCACTGCATCTTCTGGTGTGAGGCCATGTGCCATAAGGGTCTCCATCTGTCTTTTATCCACACTTCCAATAGCTGCCTCGTGGGTTACCTTTGCAAGTGGATTGGTAACATTCACAATCGGAATTGCCCTGGCTATGGCATTATCCTTCACTATCTCCATGCAATCCACATGCCCCCTCGCACCTTCAGCATCGCCCTCAGTGATACCTGTAACCTCTGCCCTTGCGCTATCCTCAAGGGCAACCCTTGTCTTTATAAGACTCCTTGAATTTTTACCTGAAAGCACAGCCTTCTCTTTAATCTTTATATCATCATCTCCGTGACCGAATACCCTTGCCACCATCTCAACTACTGCACTGTCTTCAAGCTCTGAAGAATAATCAATAAAAAGCCTTCCGACCCTTCCTGTGACAAGATTAAAATCACTAAAATATCTACCATTCTTCCGTACCTTTATAACAGCCTTTGGCATGACCTCTACTCCACCATAAAGGCCATGATAATGGGTCTCAGAATATCTCATCTCAGCACCCTCACCTATTTCTATAACTGCATCCATAATATGCCTTACCTTTTCAGCCCTGGGGAATATGCAATGGGCAATGAAATGTGCGGAGGAATCTCTTTCAAGCCTTACATTTATCTTTATCTTCTGAGTTCCTTTTTTATGAAGAATCCCAAAACAGAGATGGACAGGATTTTTTATCTTTACGCCTTCTTTTACTATCACCCCTGCCTTTATTCCCTGAAAGGTCTCCCCCACCTCAACCTCAAGACCATCCACTTTCCGCATGCTCAATATCTTATGACCAGAGGCAACAAGATAGGCTATCTCTCTGTTTGTAAATACTCCTTTATCACCGCCTGCGTCACCAAATGCCTTAAGTAATTCATCAAGCTCTTTAGCCATATTTTATTGTATCAGATACAACAAGAATTTGAGACCTTAAAAAACAATCCATTTTTTGATATAATTTATCAGGTATGCCATGCTACGAATATTTGACAATATAGAGCTTGAACTCCTTCCTGCATTGAGGCAAAGCCTTGAGCTTTCCAATCGCTCAGATTTTTGCGTTGGGTATTTTAATCTTAGGGGATGGAAGGCATAAGAAAGATCAAAACCATACCCCAATTTGATAAACCTCGTGAGAAGATGCAAGAGAAAGGGGTAAAGGCACTTTCAAACCTTGAACTATTAGCGATTCTACTTGGCAGTGGGATAAAAGGCAAGGATATTTTTGAAGTTGTAAGGGATATTTTAAGACTAGCACACGATGATTTTGAGAAGATCAGTTTAGAAAAATTGAAGGATATTACGTGTCGGATTGGCAAAGGCATGTCAGATTATGGCAGATATTAAATTCTCAAAAAGATTTCTGATAAAAAAGGGATTTAAGATAAAGAATGTTGATGATATCCTGAGATTAATTAAAGGAAAGAAGCAGGACTTCATCCATTACGCAGCCTGATCTTCATCACGGAAATACGGATGCCAACTGAATCAACAAATTGTAAAT
Source organism: Thermodesulfovibrionales bacterium (assembly GCA_041082235.1). GTDB lineage: Bacteria > Nitrospirota > Thermodesulfovibrionia > Thermodesulfovibrionales > CALJEL01 > CALJEL01. Next base: position 8,556 of record JBDOIG010000214.1, read on the forward strand.
GGGCAGGTTAAAATTGACCCCCTTCTTATGTCCTTTTTTATTTCGCTTATTGTTTCTGTGTTTCATTGTTCTGTCCTGTGTTTAATTTTACCTAAAATAGCCTTTTTTCTGCTTTTATGCCTGTTAAATATCTCTTTATAAGTTTGAATTAGCACCTTCTTGCCCTCTGTTCCAAGGCACTTGAGATTAACTTCTAAGGGGGTCAGACTATACCTGCCTTTGCCGAACTGAATCAACAATTTAATAGATTTTTAAAGGCCTGTTAGGCTATTATATACTATGTCTTTTTTAGTATTCTTTATTGCAGGTATTATTTTTATTCCTGACAGTGCCTTTGCCTGGGGACCACTTACCCATATATACCTTGGCAATGAGGTCTTTTATCTCTCCGCTATTCTTCCAGCCAATCTCTTTTATCTTCTTTCAAGATACAGGGAGGACTTCCTCTATGGAAATATAGTGGCAGATATAATATTTGCAAAGGGACTTCTCCCGCCTGAAAAAAATTCCCACAACTGGTCAGTTGGTTTTGATATGCTTGAAAAGGCAGAGGATAATTCCCAGAAGGCATTTGTATATGGTTATCTCTGTCATCTTGCCTCTGACACAGTTGCTCATGAAGACCTTGCCTCAAAAATAGGCCTTAATCATACAGTCCTTGAACTCAGGGCAGACAGGCTCATAGATACAAGATACTGGCTTGAGGCAGTCACAATAAATAGAAAAATACAAAAAAGGAATGACATGTTTTTGAAGGAATGTCTTGAAAGTGCTATTTTTTCATTCAAGACAAATAAGAGGCTCTTTAAGGGTCTTATGTATCTATCCATCCTTAATAGAAATCTATCCACCCCGCCTCCAGAGCTCTGGTCAAAGGAGATCAGAAAGCTCCATGAAGAATCCCTTGACAGGATGCTTGATATCCTGATTAAAGAAGACCGCTCCAGGGTTACCAAGAAAAAACCCTTCATAGAATTTTAAGTATGACTGAGATGCTCGGAAGGCAAAGGGCTGTCTCTGTAAGGGAGGGCCTTCAGAGAATACTTGAAAACCTTCCTCATACGGCCCCTGAGGCTGAAAGGGTCTCCATAGAAAACAGTCTTTCAAGAATCCTTGCAGAAGATATCTATTCAAAGGAAGACCTTCCAGGCTTTGATCGCTCAAGTGTGGATGGTTATGCTGTTATAAGCCCTGATACCTATGGTGCCTCTGAGACCATGCCCCTTTATCTTGAGGTCACAGGAGAAATCAGGATGGGTGAAACAGTAAAAGTGAAGCTCCGGAGGGGAAAGGCAATGAAGATCCCAACAGGTGGGATGCTCCCTGAAGGAAGCGATGCTGTCATAATGCTTGAGCATACAGCACCTGTAGATGAAAGGCTTATAGAGATCCTGAAACCTGTGGCACCAGGTGAAAATGTCATAAAGAAAGATGATGATATCAAAAGAGGTGAGCTTGTTCTTAAAAGAGGTCATAAACTGAGGCCTCAGGACATAGGTGCACTTGCAGGTCTTGGAATAACAGAGATAAAGGTTTATAAAAAACCTCTTGTAGCCATAATCTCCACTGGAGATGAGATAATACCACCTCACGAAAAACCAGCTCCAGGACAGGTCCGGGATATCAATTCCTATAACCTTGCAGGCCTTGTTATTGAGGCAGGTGGTTTACCTGTGAGGATGGGTATCCTGAGGGATGATTATGCCCTGCTCAAAGATACCATTAAAAGGGCCTGTGAGAATTCACAGATTGTCCTTATAAGTGGTGGAAGCTCTGTTGGCACAAGAGACTTCACAGCAAGGGCAATAGATGAGCTCGGACAGCCCGGAATAATCTTTCATGGTGTAGCCATGAAACCAGGAAAACCCACTATTGCTGGTGTGGTGAATAATGTGCCTGTCTTTGGCATACCGGGACATCCTGCAGCAGCTACTGTATGTTTTTTAAATTTCATAAAACCTGTTATCAGGACCCTTGCAGGAGATACCTCACCAGATATCCCGAAGACCATAAGGGCAATACTTACAAAAAACATCCCTTCATCTGCAGGAAGGACAGATTTTGTAAGGGTGAAGATAATTGAAGACCGAGGGAACTATCTGGCTGAACCGGTCTTTGGAAAATCAGGACTTATAACAACACTCGTCCACGCCTCCGGCATTGTTGTCATCCCTGATGATAGACTTGGATTTGCTGAAGGTGAAACAGTGGAGGTGATCCTCTTTGAATAACATGGTATCTTATATGCTCCTGAAGGAGTTGAATTAATTCCCTGAGTATAGTATGAGATACCTTTATCCTCAGGATACTCTTGATATTCCATTGAAGAAGGGCCTGATAGAGCCTCTTTGTCCCATCAGAGATCTTTAAAGAAACTGAGCCCTCATCCTTATATTGAGTGGCGCACTCAGAGCAATAAAGTGAGCCATGGGAGATATGATATGTGGCTGTATCACGGCTGCAGCCTGTGCAGTGATCAAGTTTCGGAGAGAAGCCATGGAGGTCAAGGAATCTTACCATATAATAAAGGCTGAGAATCACCGAGGCCTCAGGTCCTGAATCCCTCATATGCCTTAATGTAAAAAGTAGGAGAGAAAAACTCTTTTTTTCAGGTTCCCTTTCAGGGAGAAGTCTTTCTGTGAGATCTATGACAGGTGCAAGTGGGAAGACCTTCTTCAGGTCTTCCCTTATCTCCTGAAAGGGCTCAATAATATCCGAGCCTGTAATCCTTAAAAGACCGGTGCCTTCTTTACCAAAAAGAGATATCCTTACAAAGGAAAAGGGTTCAAGACTGCTACCAAATCTACTGCCTGTTTTACGGGGGCTCTTTGCAAAGGCCTTTACAAGACCAAGCTCTTCTGTAAGATAGGTAACTATAAGGTCTGCCTCTCCTGTGGCAAGATTCTTAAGAACAATAGCCCTCGTCCTTGTAAGCATCTACATTACATTGCCAAAATCTTCTGGCTTGAGATTCCTGAGCCACTCTTCAAGCTCGTCCTTGCTTCTCTTTTCAAGGACACTCTCATCAACAAGTATTGGAGAGTTTGTCCTTAAGGCAATGGCAACAGCATCACTGGGCCTTGAATCAATAGGAATCTCCCTGTGACCATCATGAAGATAAATAAGGGCAAAGTAGGTGTTGTCAATAATCTCTGTTACAACCACTCTAAGAAGTCTCACCCTCAAACCTTCAAGGATGTTTTTTACAAGATCATGGGTCAATGGCCTCGGAGTCACCACCCTTCCGAGTGCAAGGGCAATGGAATCCGCCTCTGGTTTTCCAATCCATATGGGAAGTGTTGCTGTGCCATCAATCTCCTTGAGGAGAAGGATATACATATTACTTCTTGGATCAAAGAGCAGCCCCTCTACCTTCATCTGAATAAGCATGTTATTTAAACCCCAGCTCTCTTAATACATTGATATTATCTCGCCATCTCTCTTTTACCTTCACCCATAATTCCAGAAAGACCTTTGTGTTGAGAAGGCCTTCAATGTTCTTCCTGGCTTCAGTACCAATGGATTTCAATCTCTGTCCTCCCTTACCTATTATTATACCCTTTTGGCTGTCTCTTTCAACATATATGTTTGCAGATATATTTATTAAACCATTTTCACGCTCCTTCCAGTCAACTATCTCCAAGGCAACAGAGTGGGGAACCTCTTCTTCTGTGTGTTTCATTACCTGTTCTCTTATGAGTTCACTCACTATAAACCTCTCCACCTGGTCTGTAACCTGATCAGCGGGATAATAAAGGGGGCCTTCTGGAAGATTCTCAACTATCAATCTCAGTAGCTCATCCACACCATCACCATAAAGGGCTGATATGGGTACTATCTCTTTAAAATTGAAAACTCTATTATATTCATCTATAAGAGGAAGGAGTTCCGGTTTTTTTATCTTGTCTATCTTGTTTATTGCAAGTATCACCGGCTTTCTTGAAAAATCAGCTGACCTGAGTATCTTTAATATATCATTCACCTCAGGATGTATTCCCGGGGTATTCCCGTGACCCCATGGCTCAACCATGAGAAGAACAATATCCACATCCTTTATGGCATCTCTTGCCTCCTTCACCATTATCTCACCGAGTTTATGTCTTGGCCTGTGGATGCCTGGCGTATCAATAAATACTATCTGGGCATCCGGCAGATTTTTGATCCCTATAATCCTGTTCCTTGTGGTCTGAGGTTTTTCTGTAACAATGGAGATCTTCTGACCAAGGATTGTATTAAGAAGGGTGGACTTCCCCACATTGGGTCTTCCAGATATGGAGACATAACCTGATTTCATCTGAGCTTCTCAATTGCCTCTCTTATCCTCTGAAGACCCCTTTTGATATTCTCCATTGATGTGGCATAGGAAAGCCTTATATATCTATCATCTCCAAAGGCGCTTCCTGGAACTGTGGCAACAAAGACCTCCTTTAATAAATACATGGAAAGGGTAGAGGAGTTCTCAATCACATATCCTGAGAACCTCTTACCAAACAGACTATCTATTTTTGGAAATACATAAAAGGCACCTGCTGGCATGATACAGGAGATATCGGGTATTGATCTTAACTCATCAACAATGTATTTTCTTCTCCTGTCAAATTCTTCAATCATCCTTTTAATGGAGTCCTGAGGCCCCTTCAAGGCCTCCACAGCAGCTTTCTGGGCTATTGATGTAGGATTTGATGTAGATTGACTCTGTATTGCTGACATTGCCTTGATAATCTCCCGCGGACCTGCTGCATAGCCAATCCTCCATCCTGTCATTGCATAGGCCTTTGAAAGGCCATTAACAACTATAACCTTCTTTTTTATCTCCTGTCCCAGGGAGGCAATACTTATATGTTTATTCCCATCATAGATGAGCTTTTCATAAATCTCATCTGATATGATAAACAGATTATGTCTCAAACATATCTCTGCTATAGCCTCAAGGTCCTTTTTCGTATAAATTGTACCTGTCGGATTGGAGGGTGAATTAAGGATAAGCGCCTTTGTCTTTTTTGTAATACACTGCTTGAGCGCCTCTGGTTTAAGTATAAAGGAATCCTCCTCATCTGTCTTTACAAATACTGGTTTAGCATCATTCAGCGCAACCTGCTCTGGATAGGACACCCAGTAAGGAACAGGGATTATGACCTCATCACCTTTATCAAAAAGTGCCTGGGCGATATTGTAAAGGCTATGCTTTGCTCCACAGGAGACAATAATCTCATCTCTACTGTATGAAAGGGAATTGTCCATCTCAAGTTTCTCAATTATTGCATCCTTCAGTTCAATAATTCCCGATGCTGGTGTATATTTTGTAAATCCTTCCTTCATAGCCCTGATTGCAGCTTCTTTAATATTATCTGGCGTGTCAAAATCTGGCTCGCCAACACCAAAATTTATAACATCCTTCCCTTCGGCCTTCATAGCCTTTGCCATTGAATCAATGGCAAGTGTTGGAGATGGCTGAATCCGTCTGGCTCTCTCTGAAAGCCAGTTTATTCCTTCTGACAATTCCGCCTCCTTTCCTTTATCTTATTGAGTGTATCTATAAAGTCCTGATTATCAGGGCCCTGTTTTACAGCCTCCTCCGCAAGCCCTTCTGCCCTGTCAAGATCTTTATTGAGGGTGTAATAAAGCCAGGCAAGATTGTTCATTGCCCTTGGATCAGAGGTCTTCCTTATTGCCTTTCTGTAAGCCCTCTCAGCTTTGTCAAAGTCGCCTTTTTTAAAATAAAGGTTCCCGATATAAAGATAAGCAATTGCCAGATCCTTTGCTGCAGTTTCATATTCTCTAAGGGCAGCATCATACTCAGCCTTTTCCTCATAGCTCAATCCTAGATTTATATGTTCCTCAGGGCTGAGAGGGTCTTTGAGAATTATAATCCTTGGAAGGCTACAGGAGCTGAAGATCATAACAGATATGACAAACATCAGTAATGCCTTCATAATCAGTAATGAGTAATAAGTAAGCCGTGATGAATGATGAGTTAAAAACTCATTATGCATTATGCATAACCCATCACGAATTATGGTCTTATCACAAGCATCCAGTAACCTGTCCTTTTCCATATCCTTTCAAGTTCCCTGTAAGAAATAAATTCATCAGGTTTTTTGCTGTTAACTATTATACCCTTTTCATCATATCCTTTTACCACAAGAAAGTGGTCAAGCTGATAGACATAGAACCCATAACTAACAAGAATAACAGGAGGAATACCGTTGTCAACAAGGGCCTTCATTTCCTCCATGCTACCTCTCTTTTGTAAAGTTGAAAATCCCTTCTTCCTTGCATAAATCTCAAGGTCAATTCCAAGGACTCCACGGGCACCGGGGCTATAAATAGAATTAATAATTTCCTCCACTGTAATTTCTTCAGTCCCTCTCTTTCTATTCCAGTAATTAATTACAGAGGCAAGTGATGCAGGGCCACATTCATAATCAGACTGCTGGTAGAAAGGGACATCAATGATGACAGAACCACCAATCAAGGTAACCTTTGGTGCACAGGAAAAAATTAAGGCTGAGGTTAATAGCAATATCATCCTTCTCATCCTTAACCCCAGCCTCCAATCAAATCGTTCAATATGTTTAACTGTTATTTACTTTGTAATTACCACCTTGTGCCCCATGAGCTGAAGGAGCACTACTATAAGAATGGCTATTATTAAAAGGGCTATGACCACTCCAAGGGCGTCGTCCTTACCAACCCTGAGGTCATCAATCTGCTGAGCAAGATTATGTATCTGCTGATCACTGAACTGCGAAAGCCTTGTTTTAATCTCTTCATCCGTAAAACCGAGATCATGAAGCCTCTGCTTTACGATCTTCTGTTCCAGCACAGACTGAATCCTCTCAAGGTCAGCATTCCTGTCAGTAGTGGCAAGGCTGATTGCCTGAGATGGCGTAAAGGCTGCCTCAAGCCTTGGAGCGATACCAATAATGAACATCGCAACTACCAGATACCATGCAACAGTCTTCTTAAACATACCGTCACCCCCTTTCTGATAAATTTTAATTATTATACAAAAGACGGAAATTTTTTAAAAGATAAAATTGGTCTCCGTGATCTGTCGATAGAAATGTATGATGGATAGCAGTGCATGCCTCAAGGCCTTTACTCGGGGAGTTTAATTTTTGCTTGCCCGCCGATAATATTATATTGTAAACTATACACAATCCCGAAGATCCTATATACAGGAGGTTTTGATTGTGATTACCGCAGGCGATTTAAGAAGAGGCATGAAGATTGAGTTTAAGGGTGAGCCTTATGAGGTTATTGAATCCCAGCACGTAAAGATGCAGCAGAGGGCACCTATCATGCGTGTAAAGATAAAGTCTCTTAAGACAGGAAGGGTCATTGATGAAACCTTTAATGCTGGAGATAAAATTCAGGAACCTCAGCTTGAAGAAAAAGAAATGCAGTATCTTTACAGTCAGGGCAATGAATATATCTTTATGGATATGGAAACCTATGAGCAGGTAAATATAAGTGAGGCTGCCCTTGGTGAGGCAAGAAAATACATAAAGGAGAATATGAATGTTCATGTCCTGTACTATAAAGGTGAGCCTTTAACTGTGGAGCCTCCCATGTTTGTTGAGCTCAAGGTTGTTAAAACAGAACCTGCCTTTAAAGGAGACACAGCCTCTGGGGGTACAAAGCCAGCTACACTGGAAACAGGTGCTATAATAAAAGTGCCATTTCATATTGTTGAAGGAGACCTTATAAAGGTGGATACACGGACTGGAGAATATGTAGAGAGGGTAAAATAATGAATCTGGATGAACTGAAGGATATTCTAAATCTCCTTAAGGATACAGATATTACTGAGCTTGTAATAGAAAAAGAGGGTATAAAAGTAAAGGTCAGGCGTGAAAGATTTATAGGCTCCTTTGAGATACAGCAGACACAGAAGGCCCAGGAGATACCGAAGCCTGTGCAGTTACCGCAGGAAGAGGAGACCCACAGACTGATTACAGTGACAGCCCCAATAGTGGGGACATTCTATCGCTCTCCCTCACCTGATGCACCTCCTTTTGTGGAGGTCGGCACAAAAGTTAAGAAAGGTCAAACCCTATGCATAATAGAGGCCATGAAACTGATGAATGAGATTGAGAGCGAGGTTGAAGGCGTGGTTGTAAGGATACTTGTTGAAAACGGGCAGCCTGTAGAATATGGAGAACCCCTTTTCCTGATAGAGCCTGTATGAAATTATTCAAGAAAATACTCATAGCAAATAGAGGCGAAATTGCACTGAGGATCATCAGGGCATGCAAGGAACTCGGAATAAAGACAGTAGCTGTCTATTCTGAGGCTGACAAGGAATCATTACATGTAAAACTCGCTGATGAGGCAATATGCATAGGACCTGCAAATCCCCAGCAGAGCTATCTCAATATCCCTGCTATCTTAAGCGCTGCAGAGATCACCGATGCAGAGGCAATACACCCCGGTTATGGATTTCTATCTGAAAATCCTCACTTTGCAGAGGCATGCATTACATCAGGCATCACCTTTATAGGCCCATCACCTGACAATATCAGGATAGGTGGAGATAAGGCAAAGGCAAGGGCCATCCTTAAGAGAAAGGGCATCCCCGTGGTACCTGGAAGCGACGGACCGATTAATTCAGAAGAAATGGCTGATAAGGTGGTGAAAAGGATTGGCTTTCCTGTAATCATAAAGGCATCCGCAGGTGGTGGTGGAAAAGGCATGAGGATAGTAAGAGAGGAATCAGAATTTGAACAGGCCTTTCATATGGCTCAGAGAGAGGCCTTTGCAGCCTTCGGTAATGGTGAACTTTATATAGAAAAATATATCTCAAGTATCAGACATATAGAGGTGCAGATCCTTGCTGATTCAAAGGGCAATGTTATTCACTTAGGAGAGAGGGAATGCTCCATCCAGAGAAGACACCAGAAGCTCCTTGAAGAGGCACCTTCACCAGCCCTGACGGAGAAACAGAGGAAAAAAATTGGTGACTTTGCTGTAAGGGCTGCACGGGCAATAAAATACAGAAATGCAGGGACCTTTGAATTCATTGTTGATGGAGAAGGTAATATCTATTTTATAGAGATAAATACAAGAATACAGGTGGAGCATCCTGTGACAGAACTTATCACAGGCATAGATATTATAAAGGAACAGATAAAGATTGCTGCTGGTTATGAGCTTGGCCTCAGACAGTCAGATATAAAAATAAATGGGTGGGCGATTGAATGCAGGATCAATGCCGAGGACCCAGAAAGATTCATCCCTTCGCCAGGAAAGATAACCTTTCTTTCGCTTCCCGGTGGACCCGGTGTAAGGGTTGATACAGCCATTTATCCGGGTTACACAGTACCGCCCTATTATGATTCCATGATAGCAAAGCTTATTGTCTACGGAAAAAATAGACAGGAAGCCATAAAGAGAATGGCAAGGGCAGTTGATGAATTCATGATAGATGGTGTAAAGACCACGATTCCCTTTCATAAAAAACTCCTCAATAACCCGCAGTTTATTGAAGGTCAGTACAGTACATCCTTTGTTGAGGAGATGAATAGCCCAAACCATCTGAAGGAGGTAGTTCAGCCTGTCTGATTCTATCATCCCTGAACCACCCAAAGGGGATACCCCGACAATTCAGGTGATATGTCCTTCATCTTTAAAACTTCCGGATCTTATAAAGACAATAGAGATACTCCTTGAGGAAGGTATCAGATGGATACAGTACAGGGGAAAAGATACTTCCGGAAAAGTCCAGTACAGGGATTGCCTTTCCATTAGAGAGCTCACCTTAAAGTACAATGCCACATTCATTGTCAATGACTATATAGACCTTGCCCTTGCTACAGGCGCTGATGGAATACATCTCGGACAGGAAGATATACCCATTGAGATAGCAAGAAAGATATTTCCTCAAAGGATAATAGGGATCTCAACACACAGCCTTGATGAGGCCATTTCTGCCCAGTCCGGTGGTGCAGATTATATAGGATATGGTCCTGTATTCCCCACACTAACAAAGGATGCAGGGACTCCAAAGGGTCCACAATCTATAAAAGAGATTAAAAGATATGTTAAAATTCCATTAGTAGCAATAGGCGGTATAAAGGCTGAAAATGTCATCTCTGTCCTGAGCAGTGGTGCTGATGCTGTGGCGGTATCCTCGGGTATAATAGAAGGAGATGTAAGAACAAATGTCAGGAATTTTTTAAAGGCAATAAAGGAGTTAAGAAATGCCTCTAACTGCTGAAAAAAAGGTATATACCTACAGGGATTATGAGAAGCTTCCAGAGGGAGCGCCCTATCAGCTCATAAAAGGAGAACTTATTATGAGTCCTTCACCTGTACCCTATCACCAGAGGATATCAAAGAGGCTTGAGTATCTAATTTATGAATATGCGGAGAAGAACAAAAAACTCGGTGAGGTCTTTTACGCACCCATAGATGTCTATCTTGAAGAGACAGAGGTCTACCAGCCTGACATTATCTTTATATCAAAGGAGCGTTCTAATATTATAGGAGAAAAAAAGATAGAGGGTGCACCTGACCTTGTTATTGAGATACTCTCTCCCTCTTCTGCCTATTATGACCTGAGGCACAAGATGACCATATATGCAAAACATGGTGTAAGGGAATACTGGATCGTTGACCCTGAAGAGAAAACCATAGAGGTCTATGAAAACAGAGAAGGAAATTTTTATCTCATTGAAAAAAAGGGGCAGAATGAAGTTATCCATTCAAAAATTATATCTGGTCTGGAAATCCCCCTTGAAGAAATCTTTTAAGGAGGCAGGTTATGAAGAGGATTGATTTATACGGTCTGTTTTTTAAAATATCTGTCCTGCTAGCATTATTGCCCATTTTTCTCATCTCCTGTAAGAAGCAGGACACGCTCACAATAGCAATTGCTGGCCCCATGTCAGGGCCTGAGGCGAAGATGGGTTCAGATTTCAGGAATGCTGTAAATCTTGCCGTAGAAGAATGGAATAATAAGGGTGGTGTCCTTGGAAAAAAGATAACAGTCCTTGTCGGTGATGACCAGTCAGATCCGAAACAGGCAGTTTCAATAGCTAACAAATTCATAACACAGGGAGTTGTAGCAGTTATAGGTCATTTTAATTCAAGCTGTTCCATACCAGCCTCTGATATATATAACAGGGCAGATATCCCCATGATAACACCAGCATCAACAAATCCACAGCTTACTGAAAGGGGTTATAAAAATGTATTCAGGATATGTGGAAGGGATGATCAGCAGGGAATAATTGGAGCAGAGTTTATAAAGAAAAAACTTGGATTTAAAAGGGTCGCCATTATCCATGACAGGACTACCTATGGTCAGGGTCTTGCTGAAGAGGTGAAAAAGGCATTGGCAGGCTATGGTGAGATTGTTTACTTTGGCGGTATAACAAAGGGTGATCAGGACTTCAAGCCAGTACTGACATCAGTAAAAGAAAAGAGACCTGATATCATTTATTTCGGGGGTATCTATCCAGAGGCTGGTCTAATTGTTAAACAGGCAAGGGAGATAGGCATAAAGGCCTCATTTATGAGTGGTGACGGAACAATCGATCCAAAATTCATAGAGATTGCAGGGACAGCTGCTGAGGGCACCTATCTAACCTTTGGTCAGGATCCGGAGAAACTTCCAACAGCAAAGGACTTCTTGAAGAAATATCGTGAAAGATTCGGTGACCCTGGACCCTACTCTATCTATGCCTATGATGCGACGAATGTACTCCTTACAGCAATCAAGGAGGCTGGCTCCACTGATGGTAAGGCAATATCTCAGAAACTCCATGAGCTTGAATTCAAAGGAGCTCTTGGGGATATTAAGTTTGACCAGAAAGGGGATGTGGTAAAATCTCCCTATGTGGTATGGATAACAAGAAAAGGTAAATTTGAGGAGTACTGGAAGCCATGAAATATGCTAAAGGCAGGGCTGGAAGGATATTTGTTGCAAGATTTGAAGACAGAGAGGAGATACTAAAGAAGCTTCAAGAACTTGCACTGAAAGAGGATATAAAGGCAGGGGTCTTTTATCTTCTTGGAGGGATTAGAAAGGGAAGGATAGTTGCAGGACCGGAAAGGGATGAACTTCCGCCAAAACCAATATGGAAAGAGATAAAGGACAATAATGAGGTTCTTGGAATCGGCTCAATCTTCTGGCAGGCTGGTGAGCCAAAGATCCATCTTCACGGTGCCTTTGGAAGAGGTGACAGTGTCTCGGTTGGATGTCTTAGAGAGGCAGGAGAGGTATTTCTTATACTTGAGGCAATTATCATTGAAATAGAGGGCATAAAGGCAGAAAGGGAATTTGATCCTAAGACAGGGTTAACACTCCTCAAGATTGAGTGAGCTCGTATATCTTCTCTGAAATCCTTATAAATTCATCAAGGCCGAGGCTTTCTGGTCTTCTTGATGGGTCAATGTTACAGGAATGAAGCAGGGCCTTGATATCAATACCCCTCAGAACCCCTTTTAAGGAATTTAAGAGGGTCTTTCTTCTCTTTGAAAATGATGCCCTCACAATCTTTTTAAATGTCTCTTCAAGTTGAGGCTCAAGGAGACTATTCCTGATTTCTATGTGAACCACTGCTGAGTCAACTTTTGGAACAGGTCTGAAGGCACCCCTGGGAATAAAAAATTTTATCTCCGGCATTGCCTTGCACTGAATCATTATTGACAGCACACCATAGTCTTTTGAACCTGGCCCTGCCACTATCCTCAGGGCAACCTCTTTCTGGACTGTGAGTGTCATGGTAATCAGATTCTTTGCCTCAAGCAATTTAAAGATAAGCTGAGTTGTTATGTAATAGGGGATGTTTGAAACAACCCTGAAAGGTCCTAAATCATTATAGGGAAATCTCAGGGCATCCATCTCAACAATTTCAATATTTTTAGAGGAGCTCAATTCATCCTTAAGCCTCTTTACAAAGAATGGGTCAAGTTCAATTGCAATGACCTTCCCTGCCTTCTCTGAAAGAAGTCTTGTAAGTCTACCATGGCCAGGACCGATCTCAACAACAGTATCTCCCTCCTTCAAACCTGAAACATCAACTATCCTTCTCAGGATTGAGGGATCAAAGAGAAAATGCTGGCCTAATCTTCTCAATCAGGCTATTTGTTCGGGGAAGGTCCAGTGGCTGGTGCTGGTGGGATCTTCACTGGCTCCTGGGGAATGGTCTGTGCTGGCGGCTGAGGAGTCTTTTTCACCACACTGGTGCCTTTTGATGCAGCTATTGAAAGCACAAGGGATGTAACCATAAAGACTGTAGCAACAATTGCTGTTACTTTACTCAGGAATGTAGCAGCACCCCTTGAACCAAAGAGTGTCTGGCTTGAACCGCCAAAGGCTGCTCCAAGCTCTGCACCCTTTGAGCTCTGAATCAGGACAACAAAGATGAGGAACAGACAGGCAAGTATGTGAAAGATTGTTATAAGGGTTATCATTTCCTTGCTCCTTTTGCTAATATTATCTTTATGAAACTATCAGGTTTAAGACTTGCTCCACCCACAAGTGCTCCATCAACATTCTCAATATTCAATATGGTAGAGGCATTATCAGCATTTACACTTCCACCATATTGAATCCTTATCTCATCAGCCTTTTCTTTAAAGGCCTCTCTTAACATATTGCGTATAAATCCATGGGCCTCTGCTATCTGCTCAGGTGTGGCTGTCCTTCCAGTTCCAATAGCCCATACAGGCTCATAGGCTATAACGAGCATGTCTGGTTGAGAACCTTCTATTCCTTTGGAAACCTGGGTTTTAAGGACATCAAAGGTCTTTCCGCTTTCCCTTTGCTCCAGCCTTTCACCAATACATAGTATAACAGAAAGCCCTGCTCCCTGTGCAGCCCTTACTTTTTTATTTATAATCTCATCTGTCTCATAAAAATACTGCCTTCTTTCAGAATGGCCCACAATTACATAATCACAGCCACAGTCCTTTAGCATCAATGGAGATATCTCTCCTGTATAAGCACCGGAGCTTTCATAAAAGACATTCTGGGCACCGAGCTTTATACCGGAACCTTTAAGGAATTTTGCTGCCACAGCAAGGGAGGTAAAGGGAGGTGCAATGAGAATCTCAACATTATTTATACCCTTTACCACTGGAGTGAACTGAATGATAAAATCCCTTGTCTCTCCTGTGGTCTTATTCATCTTCCAGTTGGCTGCAATAAGCGGAATCCTCATCTTAACCTCCGAGCTGCGCAGGTGAAAAGACTATCTCATCCCTGAATGCCCTGATTAGATAAACAGTCTTCATTATCTCCTCATCAAGAACATCTATAATGGCAGCATCAAGGCCAGCACCAGCCATATAAAGAAGAAAGGATGAATTAAGCCTTGACCTTATATTCTTTGGTGAAGCTGATGAGATATTTCCTATCCAGGCAATAGTATTTATAGGTGGCTCCACCATCTCATTAAGAACAATAAGACAGTCTCTCACATTAACTATATGATCCTGACCTGTTCCACCACCGATATGGACAACTGAGGGGTCAGCATAAAGCCTCTCATTTGGTATATCTGCAAGATTTGCCTTTTCAATAAGGTCTTCAAGGATCATGAGTTTTGCCTCAAGGGTTGTAGGAACAGAGCCTTTAAGTGCCCTGAGTATAAGGCCAGCACCTGATCTTTTGACAAGGCTGAAAAAATCCTCTGAATTTTTCTCATCAGCAGAAAGATAATTAATAATCGGAGGCTCCTTTAAGAATGTTATAGACTTTTTCAGTGCCTCAAGATTCCTTGAATCAAGGCAAACCTTCAGGCCAGTCGCCTTTGCAACAATCTCAGTAACAAAGGGTAGATTCTCCTCATCACCAGCACCATCAAGGGAACACTGGAGATTTATATAATCAGGTTTTTTTTCTGCTATCTTACCGACAATGTCCTCAATTGTCTTCCTGTCCCTTGATTTAAGGGCTGTCATGTAAGCCCTGTTTCTGGTATTAAGGTTTTCTGCAATAATGAGCATAGAGCCTCCTTATTTTATTAATCTTTCCTGCGGCAAGGAATATCCTATCCATTTATCTCCTTAAAATTCAGAATATCCATGTACTCCCACTCTCTCCATCCCATTACATATATACCTGAACGGGTGGCATATTTAACAATCTTTTCAGGAAAGGTGATACTTCCGAATATCAATATAAGTGACCTATCTTTGAATTCAGGAAAGAAATAAAAAAATCTCTCTGCCTTCTCTTTTATCTCATCTATATCCCTGTCTCTGGGAGTTGAACGGACCTCTATCATGAAGACCTTATCATCACAGGCAGCAATTGCATCAACCTCATAGGTTTCTCCATCCCTCCTCCTGAAGAGTCTCTGGCCTTCAATGTTAACATCACAATTGAAATAACTTTTCAGAACAGGCCTGAGGGCTGGTGCAATAAGGTCCTCCACAATAGTGCCCATCTTTTTTGCAAGATTACTCCATTCCTTATTCTTTTTTCTCGTTTCTTCCCTCATCTCCTCTTTGAATTCCTTCATCTCATCCTGAAAGGCCTTCATCTCGTCCTTGAATTCCTTCATCTCATCTTTGAAAGCCTTCATCTCATCCTGGAAGGCCTTGGTCTTCTCATAAAGGGCCTTCCTATCCCTCTCGGCCTCGTCTTTAAAGACCCTCATCTCTTCACTTAAGGCCTCAGTTCTCTCATATAAAACCTTCCTGTCTCGTTCTGCCTCTTCCCTGAACCTCTCCATCTTCTCATGAAGGGCCTTCCTGTCCCTCTCTGCCTCCTCTTTGAAGACCCTCATCTCTTCACTTAAGGCCTCCACTTTCATCCCAACCCTATCAATCTCTTTACTTAATCTATCTATCTCACGGGACAAATTCGTCAGGGCAATATCAGTATGAACAATAAACCTGCCAAGTAAGGTTTCAAGGTCATCAACCCTTTTTTCAATTTCCGGCATTTATATAAATACCTCCTGTGAAAAATATTATATCAAATTTAGATTGTCCTTTTGTGAAAATTAAAAAATTCAAAATACTTATCCTTGAAGCATCTCCCTGATCTTTCTGAGAAACTCTGATGGAAGAATGGGTTTAAATAGTATCACCCCATCCTCTGGAAGATATAGCTTATAAAGGCTGTCTGCTGTGTGGCCACTTATGAAGACTATCTTCTGAGATGGATTGAGCTCCATAATCTTATCATAAAGCACCTTTCCATTCATCCTTGGCATTATGAGGTCTGTTATAATAAGACTTATCTCATCCATATTATTCCTATATATCTCAAGGGCCTCAATTCCATCAGATGCCTCAATGACCTTATAGCCAGCAAACTCAAGGACATTTCTTATAGATTCCCTTACACCAGCGTCATCATCTACAAGGAGTACTGTCTCACCAAGGCCTTTTGTAAAGACTATCTGTTTCTTCTGGGATAGTTCAGCCTTTTCTTCAGCCCTGTAAATTGGAAGATATATCTTGAATGTTGAGCCCTTGCCAGGTTCACTGTAAACATTTATATAACCATTATACTGTTTAACAAGTCCATAGACTATGGCAAGGCCAAGGCCTGTGCCCTTACCAAGCTCTTTTGTGGTGAAAAATGGCTCAAATATGTGAGACTTTATATTCTCATCCATACCAATGCCTGTATCTGAAACAGATACCATGGCATATTCACCAGGCTTTCCATATCCATGGATATCCCTGAATTTTTCATCAATATAAATGTGCTCTGTCTTTATTGTAAGAACACCACCTTCTGGCATTGCATCCCTTGCATTTGTTGTAAGGTTCATGAGAATCTGCTCAATATGGCCTGCATCAGCCATTATAATAAGCTCTTCCTTAGAAAGCTGCATCTGGAGCTCTATGTCCTCTCTTATCAGCTTGCTTAAGAGTTTTATAATCATCCTGACAATGTCATTCAGGTCAACTGGCTGTGGATTGCCTGGCTGTTTACGGCTGAAGGCAAGAAGTCCTTTTGCAAGATTAGCACCCCTCTCTGCTGCCTTTTCTATCTCTGTAACATATTCCTTAAGAGGACTGTCTTCAGGAAGCTTCATCTGCAAAAGACTGCTATAGCCTGTTACTGCTGTAAGTATGTTATTAAAGTCATGGGCTACTCCACCTGCAAGCTGCCCTATTGCCTCCATCTTCTGAGCCTGTCTTAGCTGCTGTTCAAGCCTTTTCTGCTCTGTAAGGTCATTTATACCTTCTATGACATTTATAACATTCCCAGAAAGGTCCTTTATAGGATAGGACCTTATCTCCACATAAAGTGGTTCACCTGTCTCTGAATAATGGGTATGAACAGCCATAGCAGGTTCTCCGGTCTTAAGGGTCTCCTTTACAGGGCAGACCTCACCCAGGAGATAACATGGCTCTTTTGTCCTGTGTGATACCTCCCAGCAGTGTTTGCCTTTTATCTTCATAAGGTCTGTCTTCATCGTGTCAAGATAAGCCTTATTTGCAGAGATGATCTGAAAATCCCTGTCAAGTATAAGAAATCCCTCGCTTATGCTGCTAAGTATGTCATTAAGAAGACCCTCTCTTTTTATATCCTCTGTAATATCCATGCAATTTATTATCAGGGAATCCCTTTCCTTCAGGTATCTTCCCTTTGCACTGAGCATCCTCAATGAGCCATTTTTATGAAAGACCCTGAGGACTGTAGAATATATATTCTCAGGACTTTTTATAGCCTCATCTATATATCTCCTTACCTCAGGTGCATAAACAGGGTCTATAAAATCAAAGATGCTCCTTTCCCTAACTTCTTCAGGAGTGTATCCAAGCATCTGCACCGAGGGGCTTGCATAAAGTATAACCCCCTTCCTGTCAGCCATTATTACCATATCTGAAGAATGCTCAATCAAAGAGCGATAAAACCTTTCTTTTTCGTCAAGGTCATTATAAAGGGTATTGAGCCTCTCTGCCATATGATTAAAGGCATCTGCAAGCCTTCCTATCTCTTCACCACCTCTAAGGCTAATCCGGGTGGCATAATCTCCTCTTTCAAGCCCTGAAATCCCCTCCAGAAAAAGTTTGAATCTATTTCTGAATCTTGAGGCAAAAAAGATTGATGTCACAATAGCTATAATTCCAAAGAAAAGGATTATACTAATATATCTTTTGCTCATTGCCATGGCATGGCTGTATGCATGGGATAAAGGAATACCTGTAATGACCTTCCACCCATACTTTGATGTGGTAAAACTATAAAGCTTTTCTATGCCATCAGGCCCCTTCCCTGGAAAAACCCTCTCCTTCTCAAGTAGATTTATGCCAACAGTTTTGCCAGGATTCTTTGTATTAAGAATAACCTCTCCCTTTCTATCAAGGACAATTATCTCAATATCATTCTCTGAAAAAAACTCCTTAAATCTATTCTGAAGTGCTTCAAGATTGAAGGGAATACCGAGCACGGCTATCTGTTTCTTTCTGGAATCAAAAACAGGCATGGTGAACATTACTGCAGGCTTTTTAAAATATTTTGATATATGGACATCCCCTGTATGAGGTTTGCCCATTATACCCTTCTGAAACCACTCCTTATCCTTATAATTAAGTCTTCTGAATTCAGGATCAGGCACAGCACTGCAGAAGTTCCAACCATCCATCCTTGCTCCCAGGATATTGAGATAAACAGGATAATCCTTAAGGAGCTCACTAACAACCCTGTCACATTGAGATGAATTAAGGCTCAGAACTGCTGGATGGACAGATAGTCCCCTTAAAAGGGCAAAGGTATTTTCAGCCATGCTGTCTATATGAGAGGCAACACCTCTTGAAAGCCTTAAATTATCCTCATTTATATGAGCCATTTCATCTTCTACCATCTCAAAGTAATGATATACAGAATAGACGGTCAGGGGAACAATAATTATGGCAATCAAGAGGAGAAATCTCTGAAAAATGGTCAGTTTCATCTTATTTTATATTTGGGATTTCAGGGAAAATCTTATGGGTTATGATAAAACCATCCCCGTCTTCCCTGATAATGCCCCTGAACTGAAGGACCTTTAATGCCTTTGTAACAGCCTCCCTTGATGCACCTATCCTTGAGGCAAGCTCCCTGTGGGTGCATCTCTTTATCCTGTAAGAGCCTGAGCTGTTCTTTTCACCGCACTCCTTGAGCATAGCTGAAAAAAGCCTCATAAGCCTTTCCTCCACATCAAGGAATGCAAGGGACTCTATAACACCATTGGCAATCCTGAGCCTCTCAACAAGGGCACTGAGGAGCTCAAGTGCTATTGAAGGCTCTTTCTCAAGGACCTCTATAAATCTTGCCCTGGTAAGGATAGCAAGTACTGAATCTTCAATGGCGGTTATGGTTGCTGAACGGGGCTTCCCATCTATAAGGCTCATCTCTCCGAAGAAATCTCCTTTTTTAAACTCTGCAAGGGTAAGCTCATCACCCTCTTCATTAAGAAGTGAGGCCTTCACAGAGCCACTGAGGACAATATAAAGGTCTGTACTATGGTCTGATTGATAAAATACAGTGTCACCCTTTTTAAATTCCCTTATCTGAAATTCACCTGAAAGCCTTTTAAGATTTTCTATGGAAAGGCCTTTGAAGATAGAAATTTCCTTTAATGAATCAAGGATTATCTCTTTCATATCTCTTTTTAAGATTATCAGAAAAAAAGCAGGATTTCAACTGGAAAAGTTAATCCATAGATTGCCATAGGATATTTCAAATCACTTTGAAATAAAAGGGCAGGATGCCGAAAAGACTTTACCTGCGACACCTTTATGTAAGCTTTTTAATCAACATGACCGAACATATCCTCCTTCACCATCTGGTGATAAATTTTTTGTTACATAATAAATAAAGTTTTGTCGCATTATAAAGGCTTTGAGGTAGCCTGCCTTTTTCTATCAGCAATTTTGAGGTTAATTCTATCTGACAGCAGGATAAAACTTAATACTCAGAAATTATTGACTTCACGATAAGGTTTGACCCTTTATCAAGTCTCTTTAACCTTTTTAAACAAAAAAATGAACCAGTAACAA
Source organism: Thermodesulfovibrionales bacterium (assembly GCA_041082235.1). GTDB lineage: Bacteria > Nitrospirota > Thermodesulfovibrionia > Thermodesulfovibrionales > CALJEL01 > CALJEL01. The sequence goes on from JBDOIG010000214.1 coordinate 28,521, forward strand.
GGCCTGAAAAACCAGATATTACCTCAAGCCCCCTTATATGAAAAAGCTCCACAGTCAACAGTCCGAAAATTGTCCCTGCTACAAGGGAAAGCAGAGGAATAACAAAGGCGAGCAGATAACCCCTTATTCTTATACCCTCATCAATACCGACAATTACTCTGTCACCGATATTAGCATTTAAGGTATTTCTTGCTTTAATAATCATTGAAAGCCCTGCTGATTTACAGAGTCCTATCTTTGCCTGACCACATCCCCTGCATGCCTCTCCACCATGAAGCATGACCTTTGCCATGCCATCATCAATGGCAATCACAACGCCTGTCTCAGGAACCGAGGGTTTCATAATTTAGTTTATGAGAAAACAGGGAGATTACATCTATGAGATAAATCATAAACCAGTCACCCCGAT
>JBDOIG010000220.1:0-11773 GCA_041082235.1 Thermodesulfovibrionales bacterium
TTATTTATTTTAGGATTCAGGAGAAGCACAAAAAGGGCGGCCATTAACACATAGATGGCGAGCGTAGCTCAACTGGTCAGAGCACTGGACTGTGGCTCCAGGGGTTGTGGGTTCGAGCCCCATCGCTCGCCCCAACAAACATAAGGTTTCAATCTCACACGACCTGACACTCAATACCGAACTTCTCAAATCCTCTTTTCAGCCTGGCTGCCATATCAATAAAAAACCTGTCCTCCTTTGCCCATAAGAGGTTGTATCTTCTGTAGACCCAGTCTGCATAATGATAATTGAGCCTGTCAAGGATCGCATAATCAATCTTACCTCTGAGAAGATCAACAAGACCTTCAGCACCTGGAAGCATGGGTGCAATCATGGCAAAGGTCCTGATACCTTTTAAATGTAATATCCTGAGGGCATCAATCCTTTTATTTATTGAGGGTGCATAAGGCTCAAATATCCTTCTTATGTTCTCATCAGCAGTTGTAACAGTAAACCCGGCCTCAAGATTCTTTGCCCTTACAAGTATATCTATATCCCTGAGGACGAGGGGAGATTTTGTCTGGATTGATACAGGCCAGTTATGCTCAATAAGTATCTCAAGGCATCTCCTTGTAAGCCTGTATCTTCTTTCAACAGGCTGATAGGGATCGCATACACCACTGAGCCAGACGGTGCCAGTTTTTTTCTTTTTAATCTCAGCCTCAAGGAGCTCAGGTGCATTAATCTTTACATCAACAAATTCACCCCATCTCTCTGTATGGCCTGTGAACCTCCTCATATACATAGCGTAGCAATAGCGACATCCATGCTCACAACCTACATAAGGATTAAGACTGTAATCGTGAACCCCTGATTTAGAAAGGATGGTCTTTGCTTTTATCTCTCTGATTATCATCTCCATTTACATTTTAAAACAATTTTTGCTAAAAAGGAGGTATCAAGATGCCTGTAGCTGATATTGAGCTTTACGAGGCCTTAAAGGAAAAGGTCAGAGAAAAAGAGGCGAAGACCCTCCTTGAGTTCATTGAATCAAAGGTAGAAAAGAGGATTGAAGATAAAAAGGAGGTTCTTGCCACAAAAGAGGATATCAAGAACTCTGAGATAGCCACCAGAGAAGAGATTAAGAGGGTGGAGGTCAGCACTAAAGAAGAAATCAAGAACCTTGAAGTAAGGATGATGGATGAGATCAAAAAGCTTGAGGTCAGGATTGAAAAGACTAAATCAGATATAATTAAATGGATGTTTCTCTTCTGGCTCGGTCAGCTTGCATCACTCATAGCTATATTACAGATTTTTTTTAGAAAATAAACTTTATAATCTATTTGCCTTAATCTTAAAGACAAAATCAAAGTTCTGGATGTCCTCCCACCTGTAACCTTTAAGGGTTGACCTTGTATCATCCGCCTCTCCATAGGGATTGCCAGGGATATAAAACCAGTTCATAATTACTTCGCCGGAATGTCTGAGGACTATCCAGTATCTTCCCTTGCCAAGTTTAACTTTCTCTGGAAAGGTAAAATCCACCCAGTAATAGCCTGGCCTCTTGGAGATATTTTCAAGAAATAGAGGATTTGATCTTATACCCCTCATCCCTGGCCTTCCCCGCTCATCCTGCACAAGGTCAATATAAACTGTCCCGTCTCCGCCGAACTTCCTCATGGCAAGGCTTAATTGCTCTATCTCTATATTTTCAGGGATTGTGAATGCCTGTGCATAGACATATCTTGATGTCACATATTCAGCAGTCTCTTTATCAAGTATCCTTACACCTTTATCTCCAACAACCTGATAAAGGTCAACAAGATTTGGGAAGACCATGTTTCCAAATTCAAAGGTCTTTCCCCCTGGCAGGGCTGGTGCCTCTGGCTTTTCTTCAGGGAGTTTAATCTCAGGCACTGCCTTCTTTGCAATAAATCTATTAGTGAGAAGATATGCCTTTGGAGCCTTATCAGATACACCTGCTGGCTTAAGGTCTATGCTGTCAGAGATAAATTTAGCCTCAATAAGCTCACTGTATTCAGGAAGATATGGTGATGCCCTCCATGAGTCATTTATGTCATCAGAGTCAAGACCATGGGTCTGCTTTATATGCCTTGAGGATGTAAATTGTTTTGACTGCTGGGGGTCATAGCTCAGCCATCCAAGATCAGGGAAATAGACCTCTATCCAGGCATGACCACCCTGCCCCATGCTCTGGACAAGATAGCTATTTTCATCAACAGGCACCTTCCACGACTCCTTAAGCGTAATACCACCAACAATCCTTGCTGGTATACCTGCTGCCCTTAGAAGTGCCATGCTCAGGTGGGCAAAGTTCTGGCAATTACCTGTGCCTGTCTTCAATGTCCAGAGTGCATCATACTGAGGAGGGTTATAGGTGTATCTCACATGGTCAACCACATAATTAAGTATTGAACTGACAGCCTCATATTCTGTGGTAGCACCTGAGGTGAGCTGCCTTGAAAGTTTTATGATATCTGGTGAATCAGACTGGACGAGCTTTGTGGGTTTAAGGAATATTTTTTCTTTATCAGGGATGCTCCTCAATGGAAATGAAGCGGTGGAGCCTTCGGCCTTGAGCTCAGAGGAAAGCTCAACCTCAAAATCTATCCTTACGCTCACAGGACTCCGAAGATCCTTCCATGTAACAACCCTGAACCTGTTACCAAAGGCATCTGTTTCCTCCTTTAGCTCAGAGGGTTCAGGTATGAACTTTATATTCAAATTGTTCACCTTTTGAAAGACAAACTTATTTGAAAAACTGGCTGGAAGGGCAAACCTGAAGCTCAATTTATTAAGAAGCTTATCAATACTGAATCCCATCTGCTGGGAGACCCTTATCCTGCTTTTTAAGCTCCCATCAAGCACAAGGGTCTTTGAGAGAGTGACAGCAGGGATTGTTAAAAGGGCAAGGCAAATAAGGCCCATAATCCATAGGCGGGAGATATTAAAGAAATTGTTCATTGATTTCTTTAACTTCATTTTATGCTACCTCTGCTTGCTGAAATATTGAGCAGTCATGATAAATTTTATCCATAATGAGCGAAAGATTCAAGGTAATTTTTCACATTAAAGCCTGATCAATCACACCCGAAGGTGGATAATAATCATTATTGCTTTAGGGATATTTAATTCTTTACCGGTTTTAAAGGTCTTTTTATACCCCACCTGCTGGAGCTGACTCTGAATTTCTGCTTTTTATAACAAGAGCAAGATAAATAATGAAAAACTTTATCTCAAGGGGTATATCAGCATGGATATCAAAAGCCATCTTTCTTGAAAAGAAACTTTTCTGTAAGATGCTACCAATCTGCTTCTTACCTTCAAAGAGAAAAAATTTATCTCTCAAACTTAAAAATTTGCCTTCAAGCCTGAATTCCCTTTCAGCATATTTTATTATGAATACGTCTCTGAGAAAACCTGATTTCTCAGCCCTTGCTATAACAGTATCGTGCAATAGCATAAGGAAATGACCTGATAACTCACCTTCCCTGCTGACTGAATATTTTTGCTCTTTTAATAAAAAGGTTGCCTTATCCTTTAAGGAAAGTATCTTTTTATAAATCACACCTAAAATATTGCCATTCTCAAATATCCCGTAATCAGTAGAAAATAGTCCAGTTGGTATTATCTCGAGCATTATTTACCTGATTATCTTCTATGTTTGAGGACCTTTGATAAATTCATATTCCATTTTATTTTAATCTGCCAAGTTCCTTACAAGTTTTATAAATCTCCATTTCTCTTTTTAACTCCCTCTTCAGGGCTTCAATAGCCTCCATGGTCTTATCTGTGGCATAAAGTCTGGCTGAAAGTTCTTCTCCCAGGAGGTCATAGCCCACATTTATATACAAGGTTTTATAGACATATTCATTTACTTTAAGAAGATTATTGAGCTTTATAATCCTATCAAAGACATTCAGGGTCTTCATTATCTTGGAAGCGAGGTCAGAAAGATCCAATCCAGCATCCAGAAATTTTCTTGTTAAATTAATATCATTTTTTAATCCTTCCGCTGCAATCTTGGCCTCTTCAAGCAATCTGGCAATTCTTTCTGCTTCATTTTTAAGCGTCTGCATAAGTTCTATATTGTCTTTGCCAAATTGAGCTGCACTTAATGCTATAGATTCTTTTAACTTCTTTACCATTTGGATTGACGAAAATGCACCCGTTGTATCAATTGTATTTAAAATAAATTCAATCTGAGTATCCAGCCTTTTTAATTCATTCTGCAATCCCATCAGGGTTTCCAGCTCTTTCTGTAAGTCCTCGTACTCCTCACTCTGTCTCCGTGCATCCTCTATGGTTCTTTTTAAGGCTTCTTTTGTCCTATTAATCTTTGACTCAATGGTGTTGCATTCATCACCACTGCAGAGCCTGAGCACATTTTCAATTCGTGCAATCTCTTCCTCACATTCTTTTATCACTGCCTTATTTTTTGAGATATTTGTCTCAAATATTTTAATTGCCTCCTCTGCAACCTGACCCGCCTTTGCATCTCCTTTTGCCCTTGACAGCAGAAGAATCTCCTGCGCCTGCATAAGGCCTTTATCATTTTTTTGCAGGGCTGCTATTGCTTCTGCTCTTTTATCTTTAAGTTTGGTCAGTTTTAATTCCAATGTTTCACAGGAATCCTGAGCAAAAAGAAAGGTCTGCGACAGGAAAAGAGATATAAAAAGCCAGGTGAAAATTAGATTTATCCTTTTACTCATTTATAGCCTTTTAATTTCCTTTCCTGTCAAACTTTTTTTTACCTTTTGATACAATTATTTAAACTTCAATGTCTGTTTTAAAGAAGTAATCAGTGCCTCAAATATGGAAAGTCTCTGCTGATAAAGCGGTATCAGCTCATTCTCCGCCCTCACATCCTCATTTTTTACGAGCTTCTGCTGAAGGCTGAGCTCAAGTTTGCTGAGATTTTCATTCAATCTTAGGAGCTCCTTTTCAAGCTCTGTCTGCATCTTAATAAGGGAATCTCTGTCTTTCTGTTTTAAATCATCAGAGAATGTAAGGTTCTTTGCATCAACAAGCATGTTGTTGCTCCATCGGATTTCTTCAGGGTCATTGGGATTGGATAGATAAAGAAAATATTCTATCTTCGGTCTGACATCTTCCTTAACCTCCACACCCAGTGGTCTGCCATCCTGTATCTTTGCACTTACCATGGTCAATTTTTTCAATCCCATCCTCCTTGGAATTGACATTACTGGCTTCCATTGGTCATTTTCCTTTATTGCAATAACAACACCTTCCATCGGTTTTGCCAGTGGCTGGGGATAATCTTTCCAGAAGAGGACAGAGGCAATGTCGTGTTTCTCTTTACCTTCCTTCTTTGCCTTTTCAGATTGCTCAAGCCCTACAAAGACCCAGTATGGCTCACCATATATAGCTATTTTCTGCATGCGGGCCTTTCTGTAATTGTAAGCTTCTTTAAGCTTTGATGTCTCAACCTCACTTATAGACCTGAAGGCATATTCAACAAGAGTCTGTTCCTGAAGGGGTTCAAACTGCTTCCTTGAATGAACAAGTGGGACAAAGAGCCAATGCAATGGTCCCGGGACCACCCAGCTTTTATTGAAATAATAGTTAACAGGTTTGTTAATAAGATACTCATCCATACCATAAAGTCTGGCATAGCCTGAGCAACTATCATTTTCATCGTGCTCGGGCCCTGGTATTAATGTTAAGGATAAGGCAAAAATAAGTGGCCCTGTATCTGAATGATCAACCCTTTCATGCTTACAATTAAGTTCTAACCATACAGGTAGAGAAGTAAACTCGTTACTGAAGATATGTGGATATTTTTCTTTTGCCTTTTCGGTCATATTGAGAGGTTGATTGTTTTTTATCACAATAAGTGAAAATTTCACATCATCAATCTTACTGTCCTTTTTTGATGGGTCATATTCAAGCATCCCATTCATGCTAACCATAGCACAACCACTGCTGAACAGCAAAATCAATATAAACAGTGTAAGACCTTTTACAGTACCCTTCATAGGTGGACAACCTCCTTATATATATCTATTTTTTCTCCTGAGCAGCAAACTGCTCTTTTATCTTATTCAACTCATTTTCCAGCTTCTCCTTTTCCTTTGTAAGGTTATTTTCCATTTCTAAAGACTTCTGATATTCTGTCTCTGCCTCCTGTTTAAGTGCCATTGCCTTTGCAAGGAGGTCATCTGTTTCAGCCTTCTTCTGAGGATCAGAGATGTTCTGATTATTAGACTTAAGCTCTTCAATTTTTGAATCAATTTCTTTTATTTTCTGTTCTGCTTCTTCTTTTTTCTTTCTTGTCTCATCAAGTTTCATTACTATCCCCTGGAGCTCATTTATCTTTGGCACAACCATTTTATATACCTTTACGACCTCAGTATATCTTTTATTAAGTTCATTAACCTCCTTTTTATCAAAGGACTGTAAAATCTCATCTGGTGGAGTGCACTCTTCATCAAGAGGAACTCCCTGAATTAAGTTATCTATCTGATTTCCATAAAAACGAGCAGCTTCATATCCATCTTTAAATTTTGTGCGGTCGAATCTTCCATTCACTGCATCCTCTGCAAGTCTTGAAAAGTAGGCTGAGCAAAGGGCTTGCTCCAGGGGATCAGTTTTTGCTGGAAAGGTCTGGTCAACTGCAAGCAATGAAGAAAGTTTTTTCCCTCTCTCTTTCTGATTTGAAGCAGATGCATTTCTTAAAGAAATCCATTTATTAAGCCTGTCCTGTTTTTCCTGAGTCTGTTTTTTTAAAAGCTCCTCCTGCTGTCTTCTCAACTCTTCCTGTGAAGGTCCGGAAGGTGTATAGCTCTGTGGATTAAAAATGGAGTTTAACATTGGCTGGAGGATGCTCTGCATAAACATTAGCTGCATCTGCTGCTCTGGTTTCAAACCTGCTGATGGAATATAGGTAGAACCTCCTGATGAACCACTATCAACAGGTGTGCAACCACCACAGCCAACACATTTATACTTTACTCCATTAATGGTGACATATCCTACCTGACCTCTTGGCAGATATGTCCCATCAGCAAACTGACTTCCCTCACAGGTCATGCCACGTGGCATGGGTACATTCTGGGCAAATAAAGGTGAGGACAAAAAAGGTACTATCAAAAATAAAAGAACACTTAAAATCTTTATTGCACTGTTATTCTTATTCACAGACTGTCCTTGTACATATCTTATCAATGCAGTATCCCATACCCTGACGGCTTCGATCACCATCATAGCTGCCATCCCAGCATGTCTGTCCGCAGACATATTCTTCTGTGTGGCAGTTTCTCTGAGAGCCTTCAAATGATGGAGTTGGTGTTGGAATATTGTAATTGTGCTCTTCCTGTCCACCACAGCCCGGACAGGTATCATAATAATATCCTGAGCCTGCGTAAATACTTCCAGCAATAAAGAGTATTTGAATAAATAGGCTTGTTGTAATCAAAAATATACGCATCCTCTACACTCCATCACTGACAGTGGAAATAGGTATTACAATCACTTCCTGCATCATAGCTTGACCTGTAGCACCGGCAGGTGCACGGATTTGAATAGAAATATCCCCAGGGACAGCAAAAGGCCTCACCACACCTGTAATGCTCACAATAAACCCCTCCGGGGCAGGGGCTTTCATTGCCTGCAATTATTACAGGGCTAACTGTGTTGTCACCACAAACTACAGGTGCCACACTATCTGTCAAGGCGCCTGAAAAATCTGTTCCATAAACAGCAGAAGAGAGCATAAGGACCAAGAATAGAACAGGACTAACCTTTTTCATGGTACGACCTCCTTAATCTTTATTTTTTAAAAAATACCACAATATAACTGTTTTTTCAAGGTAAATTTACCCGCAATATCCATATTCTATTGAATCTTCTGTCTCCTGCCGATAGCAAAATAAAGTATTGCCCAAGCGTCTATTCTCCTTAAATAATCTAATTCAAGACCGTTTATTCTTAAATCCCGTGTATGCTCCACTGTGAATTTCATGAAGAGTTTTTTTTGTCTCTGCCTTCCTGAGGGTTAACTTCCAGAGTATTAAGCCATCCCCTGAATCTGTTTTTGCCATGTGTGATATTGATAGAATATCCGTAATTTAAAATAGAAAATATGATGAGGAGAAGATTATGCAAAATTTTCATATTTCACCTCTATTTAGAACTGCCAGGGCGATCAGCTTTTCAGCTTGCATCTCAATGAAGGTGTGTGATACAAATTGACCCTGCCACTATTGCTTATCGCAATAATTCTCCTGATGCTCTATTATTACTGGAGGCTTCATCAAGTTAGAAAAGAGATTTTTATGCTATAATTTTTAAAAATGAAAACAGGAAGAATAATAAATTATTTTGTGCTACTGGTTTTATCCTTTTTCATCTTTTCCTGTGCATCGCCTCCTCAGGAGAAAATACCCGAGATGTACTGGCCTCTTCCACCTGAAAAACCAAGGATTAAACTTGTTGACATAATTATAGGAAGCCTTGATGCAAAGACAAGATTTGGAAAATTTAAAGAATTTCTGTTTGGCCCCGAGAGCGAGGTTAAATTTGTCAAACCCTTTGGCGTAGCAGTTAAAAATAAAAAGATGTTTGTTACGGATGTAAATGGTGTACATTACTATGATTTTGAAAATGGCTTTTTTAAGATCATCGGTAGCTCAGACCTGAGGCTTCCTTCCGCTATAGCATATCATGGCAGTAAACTCTATGTGGGTGATGTGATAAAAAAGGTTGTATATGTCTTTAATGAAAAATTTGAGCCAGTGATGCAATTCGGTTTCAAGGAGCTTGATACACCGGCTGGTATAGCGATTGATGAAAAGAATCAGAGGATAATAGTCTCTGATTCTAAAAGACATATGCTCTTTATCTACAGTTTTGAAGGAAAACTCATTACAACCTTTGGCAGAAGAGGAAAGGGGCCCGGGGAATTTAATATTCCCTATGGAGTTACAGTGGACAGAGAAGGAAGGATATATATAGTGGATTCTGGAAATTTCAGACTTCAGATACTTGATGAAAATGGCAATTTTATAAAGTTCATAGGTTCTGTTGGCACTTCTCCTGGAAGTTTCTCAAGACCAAAGGGTGTTGCCCTTGATTCAGAGGGTCATATATATGTCCTTGATTCAGCCTTCGGGAATTTTCAGATATTTGATTTTGAAGGTAATACCCTTCTTGCAGTTGGTTATAATGGCAAAGGTCCCGGAGAATTCCTTCTTCCATCATCAATTTATATAGATGAAAATGATGAAATATATGTGGTTGACCAGATAAACAAAAGGATTCAGATATTTCAGTATCTGAAAGAAAATTAGGGGCAGCCCCTATTTTTAGCACATGGGTGGCATAAAAATTGCTTTTATGATTTTTGTGAGAAACTGGATTAAGGCTGCAGGATTATCCATAGCCGGGATAGTCAGCATTTTATTATTGTTTTCTGAGGGATTATGCGAAAGTAAAAGAAGGAGAGATTTTTTTATCAGGGGAGACTGGAAGAGGGTAGTTGAGGATTTTCACGCAGAGGATATACAAAATCTCTCATCTGAGGATATAAGACAGGTAGCCCTGAGTCTTTATTTTCTCGGGAGATTTGATGAGGCAGAAAAATACATAAAGCCTTTAATAGAAAGAGATGAACAGGCAGAGATAATTTACTATCTGATCATCTCCCAACAAGGGAAAAGGAAAGAGGCACTGAAACTCCTTTCCAAAATGGACACTCCTGAGGCCCTTACATTCAGGGCAGTGATTATAAAAAACAGAGGGCCTGATGAGGCACTCAGTCTTTTGAATGAGGCGATAGCCAGGGATCAGGAGTATTTCTGGGCGTGGTTTTACAGGGGTCTTATACTTGAAGAAAGAGAGGATTTTATGAATGCAGCAAAGACATATAAAAATGCTGTAAGGATAAATCCCTTTTTTGCACAGGCACATAACAATCTCGGTTATTGTTATAAGGAAATGCATTATTATTCTTGGGCTGTTGAGGAATATCTCAAGGCAATAGAACTGATACCTGACAACGCAGGTTATTATTACAATCTCGGAAATGCCTATACCCATCTTGAAAAGATAGAAGAGGCCTTTGATTCCTATAAAAAGGCTGTTGAGCTTGACCCGACCTTTGCAAAGGCACATTACAACCTTGCAAGGACATATCTCAGAAAAGACATGGTCAGGGAGGCAATTGAGGAGTTCAGACTTTATTTAAGGCATGGCAACAAAGAGGTCTTTAAATTTGTTGCATCAAAGGATGCTGTGGAGGATGAAATTGAACAACTCGAACAATATCTCAGGCTCTATGGACCAACAGAGGTTAAATAGATTGAAAATCTTAATCTTAATCTTGAGCTTGAGCTTGACGATATCCTGTGCACCTTCTATCAGGAAGGATATAGACCTTTCATTTTTTAAGAACAGGGACGATTACCTGAAAAGGGCAGTTATTATTAATTCCATTGATGAGAGAAACAGGACAGTGGAGGATGATATTGGCTGGCTCAAAAATGCCTATGAGAGATTTTTGATAAAGAGCCTTTATGAAATAGATGAAGAGGACTATCCCTCTTATTCAAAATACCTTGACAATGGCTCTGTTTATATAATAGTCCATCCAGCCTATTATACATTCTTTCAGAGACCCCTTTTCCCTTTTGAAGATAATGCTGTGTCCCCGGATAATGAGCTTGACAGGCTTCTTGGTGAAGTGAGCCTTTCTCCAAAGACTACACTTATTAAGGCACAGGAAAAGGCACTCAGGGATTTTCTTGAATATGCCTCCACAACTAAGAGGCTTGTTATCCTGATACTGCCAGGAGGTTATAAGAAGTATGATGGTTATAAATTTAAGGGTCATAGAGACGAGCTGAGGCGTTATATAAACGAAGTTACAAACGAATCAGAATCAGTCATATATATTTATTCAAAGAAGCCAAACAGGGGGCTCCTCACTGAAAAGGATACCGCGAGATTACTGAAATTTCTTTCAGCAATTAAACCCAGAAATATACTTATTGGAGGTGGTTATCTCGGAAGATGTCTTGAGGATTTCTGGAGAACCATTGAACCCTTTTACAGTGAGAGAATCTATCTCGTTCCTGAGCTCGTAGCTATCTCTCCATCAGACATGGGTGTGTTTCAGGCATATGGCATGCTCAGGTCTGATGGTACCGTGGATATTGAAAAGCTTACCGAAAACATAAGGAATAATAATATCGGAAACCAGGAGATGCAGCCGCGGTTGAAGAATATGTCTAACAATAGTGAGCATTGAGCGTGAAAGAACAGGTGCAGAAAAAGGCTATCCATTTTCTGTTATAATCAGTTTATCTTTTATAAATCCTTATCTATCAGGAGGATGGATATGAGAAAGACAGGTTTTATTATAGCCCTTTCATTAATTAGCCTGATTTTTCCCTGGACCAATTCTTCTGCACAGGAGGTTGATTGCCTCATGTGTCATATTGCACTGAAGCAGGAAAAAATAGTACATCCAGCCCTCCAGATGGGATGCACCACCTGTCATGTAGCAGTTGATGCAACAAAGTTCCTACACAAATTCACAAACAAGGTCACAAAGGGTCTCTCATCAGAACAGCCAGACCTCTGCTATGGCTGTCATGATAAGTCTAAGTTTACAAAGAAGACAGTCCATATGGCAGTGAGTATGGGATGCACAGGATGTCACAATCCCCACAGCTCAAAGAATGAGAGACTTCTTAAGTCATCACCACCTGAGCTCTGTTATGGCTGTCATGACCAGAAGGCCTTTTCAGGT
>JBDOIG010000228.1:0-1880 GCA_041082235.1 Thermodesulfovibrionales bacterium
CCCATGAAGCAAAGGTCCCGGAAGAGATATTTGATCCCCTTTCGGCCTTCTTCTATATAAGATTTATGCCGCTGGAACCAGACAAATCAGTTTTCATAACAGTCTTTGATAGCAAAAAGGTCTGGGATGTGGAGGTCAAGGTCTTGAGAAGGGAAAAGATAGAGATAGGAGATAAAGAGGTTGATACCATTGTCATAAAGCCTCTCATGCAGTCAGAGGGCATATTCTACAGAAAGGGAGATATCTATATCTGGCTCACTGATGACAGCAGGCGCTTTCCTGTAATGCTCAGGACAAAAGTCCTCATCGGCTCTGTGGTTGCAACGATAGAGAAACAATAATCCTGTGTGGTAATGTCAAGAGTTCTGTGTAAATTCATCTAAGGGTTTTATCCTCCACCGATCATTTAAATGACTCATTACTGCATAAACTATCCTTTCTATAGAAGTTGTATTGTTAAAGCAACTCATTGGCCTTGTCCTTCTCCTTACTTCCCTGAATGATCTCTCGATGGCATTTGTCGTCCTCAGCTTTACCCACATCTCCTTCGGTGTATAGTAAAAATTCAATAACTCCTCTAAATCCTTCTCTATACACCTCACTGCCTTCGGATATAAAGACCTCCATCTCGTTGCCCAGGCCTTGTATTCCTTTGTTGCCTCTGCCCTTGATGGTGCAGAATATATCTTCCTTGCCCCATTTATACATTCCTCTAAGTCCTTCTTCCTTAAATAGTTCGCTACATTCCTTAGCTTATGTGCCCAGCACCTCTGCCTCTTTACCAAGGGATATACAAAATCCACTGCATTCTCAAGTCCAGGATTCCCATCAGTTACAATCAGGCTCAGCACCTCTCCCTTAAGCCCACGATTCTGAAGGTCCTGTAAAAAACCTACCCACTTGTTCTGACTTTCACTACTGACTATCCTGAAATCTATTATCTCCCTCCTACCATCTATCCTTATCCCATAGGCTACAAGCACATACCTTTTCTTCGCCCCCATCCCTGTCCTCTCCTTCAATACCACTGCATCTAAAAATAAATACAGATACCTGTCCTCAATTGGCCTTCTGTGAAACCGCATCACCTCTTCATCAAGACTCCTCGCAATGTTGGATATGGTCTGAGCACTGAACTCCACACCTATTAATGGCCTTAAGGCTTGAGCTGTTAGCCTCGTGGAAGCCCCATAAAGAAATATCCTCTTTAATACCTCATCTATCTCTGATGCCCTCTGCTTATAACGAGGAATTATCTGACTCTTAAATCCCTTAAACCTCAACCTCGGCATCTTTATCTCTAACCTGCCCTCCTTCAGGATTATCCACCTCTTCCAGTATCCATTCCTGTAGTCCTGCCTTAAAGGATTCCTCTCATAATCAGAACATCCTATGTGCTCCCATTGCTCAGCCTTTAGTGCCTTTTCTAAAAAAGCCTTCCTTAATTTCATTACCCCGTCATCGCTGACTTGCCAGAAGTCCTTAAAACTGCTTTGATATTCCTTCCATAAATCTGTTAAACTTAGTCCAGTCAGTTCCTTCACTGACATGGGTGTGTCCTCCTTTCTTTAAAAAGTTTAATTTAAGTTAAATCAATGGAGGATACACCCTTTTTTATTAATTTTTCAATTTTACACAGAAGATTTTACACTACCTAAGTTATTAAAACTGATGAATTGTGGTTGCATCTGAAAATCTGATTCGCTCGAAACTTATTTCTTTTAGTGAGTAGAATATCATCAGTATGACAGAACTCTAAAAAGCAGACCTTCAAAGATTAGTTGAATTAGCAGAAAAGCATCTGTTATTACCAGAACTAAAAACAATCTTAAAAGATAAACTCTTTCATAAAAACAAAAGTATCAAAAGGCTCAGTCCGA
>JBDOIG010000239.1:0-2392 GCA_041082235.1 Thermodesulfovibrionales bacterium
TAAATACCCCTGCCTGTCTTGTAGCAATATTTACACGGTAGTCCTTGACAGCATTAGTTTTTTTGGGGTATGATGAGTTAAGTAAAAATTCCCCCTGGAGGCTATCATGGAAAAATTTATATGTCCCAAATGTGGAAGAACCTCTTATACTGCAAACAGGGAGTTATTGAATATCTGCCCTTATTGCAGCCTTGATAAATATCTTATATTGAATCCAAGGATTTTCGGAGGCTATGATATTTCTGATATAAAGATCGTGATAGACAGAAGAAAGACTTCTGAACCAGTGTCCTTTGAGAGGAGGAAAAATGAACAGGCCATACCTGTTGCATGGCTTATAGTGAAGAGAAAGGATAATCAGGACATAATTCAGGACTCTGACATTATCTCAATATGATACTTTTCCCTAAGCCCCTTCAACCAGCTTCTGTATAATTGCTCAAATTTCTGCATCTCAAGTATCTGTCGTATATATCTCTGCGCCTCTTCAGTGGTCATGCCTCCTGTACGGTCTTCAAGTTTCAAGATATAAAGACCCCTCTCTGTCCAGAAAGGTTTACTTATCTCTCCAGGTTTTAATCCAGCTATGGCATCAAGGAATTGAGGTGCGATTTCAGATTTTTTGATATACCCAAGGTCTCCCCCTGCAATCCTCAGGTCCTCAGAATAAAGCAGGGTAATTTTTTCAAAAGGTTCACCTGATTTCAACTTTTCCACTATAAGATTGAGTTTATTCTGAAAGGCCTCAACCTCGGAGTCCTTTGGCCTTTTGAGGAATAACTGTCTGAGTTTAATAAGCTCAGGACCTGTATATTCAGGATGTGCCTCAAGATAGGTCTTTATCTCTGAATCTGTTACCACCACACGCGACCTTACTTCCTGTGACACAACCTTGCTGATGATGATCTGCTCAGAAAGCGCCCTCCTGTAACTCTGGAGTGTATATCTCTCCTTTTTAAGGGTCTCAAGAAAGGTAGCGTCATCCATTGAATATTTTTTCTTTATCCTCTCTATTGCCTCATCAACTTCTTCCTTTGAGGCATCTATCCCCAGAGAATTTGCCTCCTTAAGGATAATGCGGGAGTCTATATATCCCTCAAGGAGTGTATCCTTATTTGCCTCAAAGAATTTTCTCCTCTCAGAGGGAGAAAGGTTTCTCGTCTCCTCTGGAGCAAGGAATTCCATCTCCCTGTAAAGCTCACTCCAGGTAATGGGTTCATTATTAATAACAGCTACCACTTCATCAAGCAGAATACTGGCTGTCTGGCCTGAGGTGAGCACAGGAAGGAAAAATAGAGCAATAGAACAGCAGAGCAGCAGAGCTGCGGTTAAATAAGAAAACCCAATCACCGATTCACCCATTCACCGATTAAAAGCTTATATTGAACTTTATCTTTGCTTTCTTTCTGTTTATATCAACAAGGTGTGCCATCAATTCCTGCCTTCTCTGTTGAAGAATCATTGCCTTTATCTGGGGCTTTGCCTCATTAAAGGAAAGAACCCTTGAGGCCTCACGGTTTTTTACCCTGAATAGATAATAGGCATTGTCTTTGCCCTTATAGGGACCATATACCTGATTGAGCTTTGCTGTCTTCATGGCAGTGCCTATCTCCTTTGAGATGGTATCAGGGCTGAGCCAGCCATAATCTGTGACAGAGGCCTTATTTTCCTTAAGGAGCCTATCGGCGAGCTTATCAAAATCCTCTCCCTTCTTTGTTGCCTCCATTGCTGCCTTTGCATCAGCCTCATTGTTTAGCTGAACGATCTTTACAAAAACAGATTCTGGTTTAAGAAAGGGGACCTGGCTCTTCTTATAAAACTCCATCATGTCTTTTTCTGTTATGGAGTCATCTTTTATTAGTTCTTCCATCAGTCTGGAGATAATCAATCTATTCTTTATCCTTTTTTGAAAAGTCTCATAAGAAAGGCCTGTCTTCTTTACTTCCTTTCTGAAGTCCTCATCCTTTTTACTTCCTCTCATTGCATCAATGGTCTTTTTTACATCTTCATCCTTAACATCTATCTTTCTTGATTTTGCTTCTTTTAAAAGTAAAACCTCTGCAATTAGCTCATCAGCTACACTTCTTTTTAAGGCCTTCTCATCAAATTTGAGCCCCAGGGCCTTGTGAGCTTCAATCCTTTCTTTAACAACAGCGTCATAAATCTCCTTTGATATGCCCTCTCCATCAACAGTAATAGCATCCCTGCTACAACCATAAAGGAAGGTAAAAACGAAGAGCAAAATAAAACCTATTCTTTTCATAGACACCTCCAGGTTTTGTATACCGAGAACCCAAAAATCTTTTTGATTCTTTGGGACCCCGCTTTGTATTTAATCAATGGTATATTATACCAGAGCTTAAGGTGAAGAGGAAGCAGGGAAGCCTTTTTT
>JBDOIG010000271.1:0-1905 GCA_041082235.1 Thermodesulfovibrionales bacterium
ACCTTATTATTCCATAACTTCCCTTAAAAAATACGGTAGCAGCAGATACGGCGTAAGGGTGGAGAAGGGAAAGATAAGGATTGAGTGAAATATTTCAGAAATATTTCTTTTGTTGAAAATGAGGTTAATTTTTGGGATAATTTGTTAGTGGAGAGAGATTTATGAGTGATTTTAATCAGAGAGAGTATCAAACCGTAATACTTGCAGCCCTGCTGCACGATGTGGGGAGGAAGAAAAGAAATGACAGATGAAACAATTTACAAAGTAGCTTTGGCAGGGTACCTGCACGATATTGGGAAATTTGCTGAAAGGGCTCGTAGTCAGTTTAACGATTCTGAACTATTGGAGACCGGATTTTATCCGGATGAAAAGTTTCTTAATGATCACAGGGATATGTATCAGCCGTATTTTCAAAACACGTATACTCATCAGCATGCTGTTTATACGGCTGCATTTATAGATCATATGGAGAAACTCTTACCTAAGCAATTTAATAAAGGAGAATGGGGGCTAGGTGATTCTTTTATTAATCTCGCAGCAGGCCATCATAAGCCTGAAACTCCAATGCAATGGCTCATTGCCATAGCAGACAGGGTTAGCAGTGGTTTTGACAGGGCAGAATTTGAAGATAAATACAATAAAGAGATTAATGTTAGAGACTACAAAAAGACCCGATTACTCACTATCTTTGAAGGACTTTCCCTGAATGGTCAATTGAAAGGAGACCTGCTTGAAGATTATAAATATCGCTACCCTCTCAAGGAACTCTCTCCCCAAAATATCTTTCCTCATGATAGTGAAGATATAAGGAAGATTGACGATGAGCAGGCATCTGAGGATTATCGTCAGCTCTTTTTCAATTTTATAAATGCCCTTGAGAAATTAAGCCATAAAGAATATATTCCTCTCTGGTTTGAGCATTTTGATAGCCTCTTTATGATATATGCCTCTCATATACCTGCTGCAACTGTTGGCTATATTGTACCAGATGTATCTCTTTATGACCACAGCAGGACAACTTCTGCTATTGCCTCTGCCATCTATCAATATCATAAAGAGACCAATTCCATGTCCATTGAGTCAATAAAGGATTATGGGACAAAAAAGTTTTTGCTAATAACAGGTGATTTTTATGGCATACAGGACTTTATCTTTACAGAAGGTGGAAGCACCGGGAAGGCCTCTGCCAAGCTATTGCGAGGCAGATCCTTTTATGTGTCGCTTTTGTCAGAGCTTGCAGCAGATATGCTTTGTAGAGAACTTAAATTGCCTGTTACATCTATAATTCTCAATGCAGCAGGAAAGTTTACTATATTGGCCCATAATACTGACAAAGCAAAGGAAATCGTTAAGATCGCTGAAGATAAGATTAATGACTGGCTTATTAAAAACTTTTTTGGTCAGGTGGCAATGGGTTTTGCACTTGTTGAGGCATCCTGTAATGATTTTGTAAGAGGTAGATTCTCTGATTTGCTGGATAGCCTTCCAAAGGCTGTAGAGAAAAAGAAATATTCAAAGGTTGACTTATCTAAACATGGTGGATGCGTAAAGACCTACCTTGATTCTTTTGATAAAGACCTCGGGATTTGCCCCTTCTGCAACAAAAGACCTGCTGATAGGGCAGCAAAGGTTAATGAGGAGTATGCCTGCAAGATATGCCATGACCATATCTTCATAGGCACCAATCTTGTTAAAAAAGAGCAGATCGCCATAACATCCACCGATGCAGTTCTTTATGGTGAGAAACTGTTAGAGCCCATCTTTGGAGTGTATCAGCTTGCCTTTGCAGGAGGAGAATTAAACGAGCTGGCAAGAGAAGGAAAACTTTATAAATTCTGGAATATCGGGATATCTGAATCCGGGGAAATCTCTAAGAATATTACTGCTAAATTCATTAATGGATAT
>JBDOIG010000272.1:0-1241 GCA_041082235.1 Thermodesulfovibrionales bacterium
TCAGCCGTCTGCTTTATCGATGCAGACATCTCCTCCATCGTTGCCGAGGTCTCCTCTATAGAGGCCGCCTGCTCTGTTATCCTCTGAGAAAAATTCTGTGATGCCTCTGCTATCTGGTCCGATGCAATAGAGACCTGACGGGAGGCCGCTATGGTCTGGGTTATGATATTTTTTATCTTTTCAATCATGCTGTTAAGATCAGAGGTCATAAGACCGACCTCATCTCTGGAGTGAATATTGATTGAACCTGTGAGGTCTCCATTTTTTATCCTTCCAATCCAGCCTGTAACATCTGTAAGACTCCTCCTTACAGGTTTGATGATGTAAACTAAAGAACCAATTACAAGGATGCCCAGGATTACCAGACAAGATATCAGGGAAAGCCTGGCCATCCTCACCTGATGTGCCTTTATCTCATCCAGATTCCCTTCCAGCACTTTCTTGATACCGAGCCTCATCTCAGTAAGGTTTTCCTGCACCTCCCTGAGGTTTGTAAGGGTCTCTTCCTGATAGATCTTTTTTGCAAGCTCTGCATTACCTGATTTCATCGCAGATATGACCTTCTCTGCTGATGCATGAAGTCTTCTGTGGGGCTCTTCAATCTTTTTAAAGGGCCCTTCAAGTTCAGCAGGTGGCTTAAAACTGTAATACCACTTTCCAAGATTACACTGCGTTGGATCAAGCTGTCCTGTAAATTCCCTGCCAAGGGCAAGGGTACCAACACCAAGCGCCTCCGACCATTTAAAATGGTCAATGGTCACAGAGCCAAGAAGAGCCTGAAGTTCTGGATATTCCCTGAAGGCCTTTAGGTGTCCTTCTGTCTCTTTAAAGTTCCAATAAAAAAATACAGCGAGCAATAAAAAGACAGAGACAACCGCACCTATCCCGAGATAGAGTTTTCTTGAAATAGTCATCCTCGCACCTCCATTCAGAATTCTTTAAATCCACCCTCGGTGCCCACAGGAGTAAATTCTCTTTTTTTCTCTAAAGGAATCCTTTTTACTGATTTTTTGATTACAGGTCTTGTGGATGGTTCTTCTCCATCAAGCTTGAAGAAAGAAACGAGCTCAAGGAGTTCCCTTGCCTGTGCTGCAAGCTCCTCTGCTAAGGATGCCGTCTCCTCTATTAATGATGCATTCTGCTGCGTTGCCTGGTCTATCTGCGATAAGGCTATATTCACCTGGTTCACACCAGAGGCCTGCTCACCTGATGCCGCTGCTACCTCGTCCATCAGCATCGCT
>JBDOIG010000274.1:0-10622 GCA_041082235.1 Thermodesulfovibrionales bacterium
ACCTTATGTTTGTTGGGGCGAGCGATGGGGCTCGAACCCACAACCCCTGGAGCCACAGTCCAGTGCTCTGACCAGTTGAGCTACGCTCGCCATCTATGTGTTAATGGCCGCCCTTTTTGTGCTTCTCCTGAATCCTAAAATAAATAACAAACAGGAGTGCCACAATAAAGATAACAGCAGCCATGAGTACCACAATATCCATACCTTTAATTTCCATCTATTCCTCACTATCTAAAGGAGTTTAAAGTATGCCAAAAATAAAATGCCCACTGAGAAAGTTATAGCCAAAAGGGCTGATATAATATTTACATCTTTAGTAAAAAGTGATCCTATAGCAATAGTTGTTAACAAATATTTTGCGACATCAAAGAAGACTTTTGCAAGTTCTTTTTTTATTTTTCATAATTTAACTTATCAAGTTGTTTATATCTTTGTCAATAACGAAGCTTTGAGGGCGCTTTGCCCAGGAACTTTGAGGGACGAGCCCCTCAAACTCCCCATTTAAATAAAAATTTTAATTTCATATTTAGGGTTTCAAAAGGGCGAAGCCCCTTTGAGTTCTGGCGCGCCTGGAGGGATTCGAACCCCCGACCCACTGCTTAGAAGGCAGTTGCTCTATCCTGCTGAGCTACAGGCGCAAATGGTCGGGGCGAGTGGATTTGAACCACCGACCCCCTGCTCCCAAGGCAGGTGCGCTAACCGGGCTGCGCTACGCCCCGAAATAGAGTCTGGATATAAACCTATTTCTGACCTTTGCTCTCTGTTATCAAAGAGGAAGCGTCTATTTTTTCAATATCCTCTGCCAGTTTTTCTCTGTATGACTTTAACCTTTTCTGAAGTTTCTGGTCTTTAAGTCCAAGGATCTCTGCTGCAAGTATTGCAGCATTCTTTGCGCCAGCCTTTCCTATTGCCATGGTTGCCACAGGTACACCACCTGGCATCTGTGCAATGCTTAAAAGGGCATCCATTCCATTCAATGGAGATGAATTCACAGGTACTCCTATCACAGGCAATATGGTATGGGCTGCTATGACACCTGGAAGGGCTGCAGCCATGCCAGCCATTGCTATTATCACCTCTACTCCGTCTTTCTCAGCCTCCTTAATGATCCTTATAACCCTTTCAGGAGACCTGTGGGCTGAGGCAACCTCAATCCTGTAAGGAATACCGAACTCCTCAAGGAGTTTTACAGTCTCCCTTGCAAGTGTAAGGTCTGATTCACTTCCTGTTATTACAAGGACCTTCATAAAAGCCTCCTGTACTGGGTCGACAAAAATGTTATGGTTTCAGAGGCATAACTTTAATCCTGGCACTTTAAAACCCGCTCAATACCAGAGAAGTCTTTCATCACCGATACGTCCTTGAACTTATATAATTTTGCCAGAGATATGAGATCTTTGTAAAGCCCTTGACCGAGCTCAAGGATAAGCCATCCACCAGGGTTAATGTATTGAGATGCCTTGTCAAATATCTTTCTGTAATAATCCAGTCCATCCCTTCCTCCATCAAGTGCCTCAGGAGGCTCCCAGTCTCTGACCTCTGGTTCAAGAAAGGGTATCTCCTCACGCCTAATGTAAGGAGGATTTGCAGTAATAATATCAAATTTAAGCCCTCTATCTTCAAGAGGCTCAAAGAGACTGCCTTTTAAAAAGATAACATTTTTTATATTGTTTATCTCTGCATTGGTTGTTGCAAGGTTTATCGCCTCCTGAGATATATCTGTTCCATAAACTATTGCTGAGATCAGTGCCTTTGCAATTGCTATGGCAATACAACCACTGCCTGTGCACAGGTCAAGGACATGAAGTCTTTCTGAATTTAATTTCTTTGCCTCATTAATTGCCTCTATCGCAAGGAGTTCGGTTTCAGGCCTTGGTATAAGAACACCTTTCCTGGTTATAATCTTCAGATCAAGAAAATAAGTATAACCAAGGATGTACTGCAAAGGCTCACGCCTTAAACGCCTTTCAAGAATGCTATTGAGTTCTGAAAGCTCAGGCCCTCTTATCTCTGGGTTATCTCTATATATTGAGACAGTATCAATCCCTATATGTGAGAGCATCTCCTCTGATTCTTTTTCAGGAAATCTGATGCCAGCAGCCCTGAGCTTTTCTACTGCCTGCCTGAGCCACTGAAGGCTATTCATTGATCTCTTTAAGTGCCTCTGCCTGGTAATGGGTAATAAGGCTGTCAATTATCTCATCAAGATTCCCATCAAGTATATCCTGCAATTTATAAAGGGTAAGCCCTATCCTGTGATCTGTAACCCTGTTCTGAGGGAAATTATATGTCCTGATCCTTTCAGAGCGTTCTGCTGTACCGACCTGCTGGCGTCTTTCCGCTGCCCTCTCCTCTTCTTTCTTTTGTCTCTCCATCTCCAGAAGTTTTGCCCTGAGTACCTTCATTGCCTTTTCTTTATTCTTTAACTGAGACCTCTCATCCTGACACTGAACAGTTATACCTGTTGGAATATGAACTATCCTCACAGCAGAATAAGTTGTATTCACGCTCTGACCACCGTGGCCTGAAGAGCAGAAGGTATCAATCCTCAGGTCTTTTTCATCTATCTTCACATCCACTTCTTCTGCCTCTGGAAGTATGGCAACTGTGGCAGTTGATGTGTGTATCCTTCCTCCTGCCTCCGTGACAGGTATTCTCTGAACCCTGTGAACACCGCTTTCATATTTAAGCCTGCTGAAGGCACCCCTTCCCTGAATTGTAGCAATTACCTCTTTTATACCACCAAGACCTGTAGCATTCATATCTATTATCTCAACCTTCCATCTCTTTGATTCAGCATATCTTGAATACATCCTCAGGAGATCAGCAGCAAAGAGCGCTGCCTCTTCACCACCTGTCCCAGCCCTGATCTCAAGTATGACATTTTTTTCATCTCTCGGGTCCTTAGGAATAAGAAGAAGTTTTAGTTCTTCTTCCAGTAAAGGCTTTCTTTCTTTTAAGTAAGATAGTTCTGCCTGGGCAAGTTCTCTCAGGTCTCCATCCCCACCTTTAAGGATTTCCTCAGCTTCCTCAATTTCCTTAAGAACTTTTCTGTATTCTCTAATCTTTTCAATCAGGGGTTGTAATTCTGCCTGCTCCTTTGAATACTTCTGATATTTCTGCGGATCAGAGAACACAGAGGGCTCAACAAGAAGCTTTGTAAGCTCCTCATATTTTTGTTCGAGGGCTATGAGTTTGTCAAGCACTGTTATCTTACCTCAGTTTTAAATTTCAGTGCCTTTTGTCCCTGTGTTGCTGAAAGATAGGGCCTCTTTTAGAGCCACAATTGCAACTTCTAATTGATCGCTGTCTGGCTCTCTTGTTGTTAATCTCTGGAGTCCAAGCCCTGGCACGATAAATATCCTGACTATGTGATTATTACCATATCTTGATGATATCTTGAGTATCTCATAAGAAAGCCCTGCTATTAAGGGTATAAGGACAATCCTTGACATAAACTTTTCAAAGAGGGTGAAGTCTTTAGGGATCGTACTAAAGACCAGTATGCTTATTAACATTACTATCATGAGGAAACTCGTTCCACATCTTGGATGAGATGGGCTGAAACCTTTTACCTCATCTATCTCAAGCCTTTTTCCTGCCTCATAGGCATGAATTACCTTATGCTCCGCTCCATGATATTCAAATATCCTTCTCATATCCTTCCACAATCCAACCGCAACTATATACATAAGGAAGATAATTATCCTTATAAACCCATCAACAAGATTAAAGATTAACTGACTTTCTGAAACAGAGCTGAATATATGGCCCAGCAACTTTGTAAGATAAACGGGCAAAAAGAGAAAAAGTCCGATCGCAATTAAACAGGCAAAAAGCACGGTTACAGCTATGGAGAAGGTGCCAAAAGTTTTTTCTTTGTTCCCTTCACTGGCACTCCCCGAAATCTCACGATTTTTTTGGGATGCCGTTTTTTCTTCACCTGCCACAGAGGCAGAGAACTCCAGCGCCTTCAGGCCAAGCCTCAGGGTCTCACAGAGGATAATCGTTCCCCTGATTAATGGGAGTTTCCAGAAGGTGCTTAATCCCTTCAGTTGTTCTTTTTTTGTCCTGATATCTCCATCAGGGCTCCTTACAGCAACACTCCACCCTTCAGGTGCCTTCATCATGACACCTTCAATCACTGCCTGCCCCCCAACCTGTTTTGGTTTTTCAGCAGTAAGGTTTAAGAGCCAGTTACTGAGAAATATTATTGACCTTTTAAGCATCCTATGGGAACCCCTTTGCATCCTGAAAATTATAAAGACCCTTTCCGGGCCTTTATAATTCCTAAATAGAGTTGTCTGATTGCTATTTTTCTGCTTTAGCTTCTTTCTTTGCGTATTTCTTCCTGAACTTTTCTACCCTTCCTTCCACATCCATGATCTTTTCCTTTCCAGTATAAAAGGGATGGCACTTTGAACAGACATCAACTCTAAGAACAGGTTTTGTTGACCTTGTTACAAAGGTCTCTCCACAGGCACATATAACCTTTGCCTCTTTATACTCTGGATGGATTCCTTCTTTCACAATCAACCTCCACATATTTATTTTTTGAAGGAAAAACCTTCAATTTGATCTCCTTGCAGCAAGCTGTAGCTAATACTATTTTAACAGGTTAGATGATAATTTTAAAAGGCCTCCACGTTTTTTCTAAATCTCTATTGAGCCCTCAACTCTCTTTTAAGGAGGTCCTTTACCTCATCAAGCCTTGAGGCTCTAAATAGCTCTACTATATTATCTCTTAGATAAAGGGCCTTTTTGTAAGCCTCTTTTCTTGTAATCTCAATCAGGGACATGTCTCCTTCCCTGACAACATCTATTAATGAAGGATATATAATTAACCTGTAACCTTCCATGAAATCTACATATAGCCTCAACATTTCAATATCTCCCTTTTCAAGGGCTGACTTTATAGGACCATAATCTGATGTATCAGCAAGCGTATCCTTCAGTGCCCTCAAGATGAGTTCTATCCTTCTTTCTTTTATATTTGAGATGAGATCATTCCAGTCATGGATGTCTTCAACCGCCTCTGCAATCTCATGATAGAGGAGCATCTCAGAATATCTAAGTGCCAGTCCATCAAGCCTTTTTTCAAAGTCTTCATCAGGAGGCCCCTCCTGAATTAAGCCATACCTCTGAAATACACCCCTTATATAAGGGTCTTCCTTAGTGCGAAGATTGATAAATTTTTCCCAGAGAAGCGACTTAAGTGGTTCAATTCTTATGAAGATGCACCTTCCCTGAAGCATTGCAACGGATGAGAAAAGGTCCCTTATAAGCTCTTCTCTGGCTACATAGACAGTGTAATCATTGACCTCCTTTTTATCCTGAAGTCTTGATATAAAAAAGGTCGGCTTCATATAAAGTCCATAGCCAGCACCATAGATATATCCTTCTTTGTTTAATAGTTCGTTGAGGGCGGTAACATCAAAGGGGCTATAAAGGTTATCATTTAATTTAACAGACCGGAGGTCTCTGCTCTCAAGGGTCTTCCACAGGGATTCTTTCTCGGATATCCATTTCATAATCTTTTCCTGGGCAATTGGTTGCCAGGGCTTAAGCCCCATCTCAGACCTGTAAAGTTCCCTCATCCTCATCAAAAGACCACAGACAGAAAAATATCCCCAGTACCTGGCATCTGATACATCACAGTTAAACTTCACAGTTCTGAGGAGCTCATCCATACCCATCCCCTATAATTATAACCTACTTTTTCAGCTTAAAAACCTCCCTCATATCCAGGATACAGGATAATCTAAAAGTCTGTATCCTGACCATTTCGTGATATAATGACTGATGAGGAGGTATAATCATGGCTGATATAGCTAAGTTAATTACGGTTGAGTATATTAATGGTGTTTTTAAAGAGGGACGACCTGTGGAGGAGATTATAGGAGACCTTGAAAACAGGGGATTTGAGCTTGGCCAGATAGTAGATGATCTGGACGGATTTGAGGGTGAAAGCATTGTAAAAGAGTCTTTACGGATATTGAAGACCTGTCCAATGACAGGGCTTCTTAATGAGCTTAAGAGGCTTAATAATGGTGAGCTGCCACAGTATTTTAAAGATGTAGTAAATCAATATAAGACAAGGTATCCAAGAAGGGCAGGTATTCTCCATCCCCTCTGCATTGTTCATCAGATTGTAAGAAAGACCTTTGGAATGAATAAGGATAAATATTTTGAGCAGATTGCCTGCAGGAGCGCTTCCTCTGGAGAGGTGGTATTCTGTGAAGATGGCCTTGTGATGGCTGGGCTCAGTGAGGATGAGGCAAGAAGTTTAATTGCAAATTATGCCTGCCTTTATTATCTCGGATAGAGATTTGAGGGACTCCGTCCTCAAACTCCGTTTAATATAATTCTAACCATAGTTTTTGGTAGCCGCACCCTTTAGGGTGCGCTTATTTCCACCAAGGTTTCACGGGCTAACTGCTGCACTACTGCTCTGTTGCTCTGCTGCTCTATTTTCTGGGTTTTAAAGGGGCAAATCCCCTTTGAGGGACGGAGTCCCTCAAACTCCCTATTAAATAATTCTGATTTTTATTTGGGGTTTTAAAGGGGCTGAGCCCCTTTAAGTCCTGGCGCGGCCAGAGGGACTTGAACCCCCAACCTACGGATTCGTAGTCCGTCGCTCTATCCAGCTGAGCTATGGCCGCACCTTCAAAGCGTGATAATTAACCCTTCTTTACTCCTTCCTTCAGAGTAAGTCCGTACTTGTCATGCTGGAATGGATGTATGGTAGGGAATTTTGAATAAAGCCAGCCCTTAAAGATCTCTTTACCACCCTCATAGACAATGACCCTGACAGCTGGATTATTGGGTTCATTTGATGATGAGGTTATGGTAAGACCATCCATCTTGAAATCAGGTAAAAACTCCCCAACCTTTATCTTGAGATTTGAATTTGGTATATCATATTCACTGTTGAGTTTCACTGTAATTTCTGATGCCTTTTTTGCAATTTTATCCTCAACAACCAGCTTGACAGCATCCCATTTTCCCTTTACAGCCTCTGGAACGATCACCTTTGTCTCACCAGGTGGCATCATAACGCCAGCCCCTGGACCTGCTTGAGCCTGTGGAACTGGCTGTTCCTCTTTTTTCTTGCAAGCACTAAAAGAGAGTGAAATTAGAAGAACCATAACCGCTATAAATATTCTTTTAACCATTTCCTTCAAAACCTCCTCACCGGCACCCCAAAAAATCTTTAGATTTTTTTGGGGACCCCATTTCCTTTGACCTTGAAAATCAAGGTTACATATTTTAACCTCTGTCTTTTGACCTCTGCAATGGCGGAGAGGCAGGGATTCGAACCCTGGGTGAGGTTTTACCCCCACAACCGCTTAGCAGGCGGCTGCCTTAGACCTACTCGGCCACCTCTCCAGACAGATAATTATAACACACAGCTTTGATTCAATTCCCTCCAATAACCCCAAAGAAAGTTCCGATAGGAGATTTACAACAAACCTTAAATGGGTAGCGAGAGTATTCCCTGCGGCTTGCCGCAGGGTTAGAGCTTTGAGGGGCAAAGCCCCTCAAGCCCCCCAGCCCTTCGGATTCACTTTATATCTCTCTTTTTTGGGGTTTCAAAGGGGCTAAGCCCTTTTTAGGAGCGAATATGATATAAAAAAAATTCCTTACATTAAGATTCCCTGTGGCAAGCCACAGGGAATCTTCAATAAAAAGGGCAGGCTGCTGAAAGGGCTTTATCAGCGACACCTTAATATAGATCTATTAATAAGCTTACTATACCTTATCAAGCTCACCTTTTGGGTAAGAACCACCTGTTACAGAATAAATAAAAATTTCGCTTTATAAAGCTCTTGAGGCAGACTGCCTTTTTCTAATAGCAAATAAGAGAATAACATTACTCAATCAATTTTAAAAACTCCTCATAACTTAGGGTCTTCACACCCAGGGTCCTTGCCTTTTCAAGCTTTGAGCCCGGCTCCTCTCCGACTATCAAATAACTGGTGCCCTTTGACACAGATGATGATACATGACCTCCAAAGCTTTCTATGAGGTCTTCTATCTCTTTTCTTGGTTTTGGTAATGTTCCAGTAATCACAAATGACAGGCCATGAAGTGGTCTTTTCTCTGTAACCTTTCCCGCATAGTCAGGATTTGTGACCTTTAAGCCCATCTTCTTCATGGTCTCAAGGGTCTTTATGTTGTCAGGATTGTTAAAAAATTCGTATATAGACCTGGCAATCTTCTCCCCAATTTGTGGTATCTCTGTGAGTTTTTCCATCTTTATGCTATAGAGGTTTTCAAGGTCTTTAAAATGCCTTGCAAGGACCTTTGCCACATACTCACCCACATGGAGTATGCCAAGGCCAAAAAGGAACCTTGCAAGTGTGGTCTTCTTGCTCGCCTCTATAGCATCAATAAGGTTCTGGGCAGACTTATCAGCAAATCTGGGAAGTTTACGGAGGTCATCCTTTTTCAGTTTGTAAATATCTATAAAGTTTTTAATAAGACCATTTGAATAGAGGAGTTCAACGGTCTTTTCTCCAAACCCCTCTATATTCATTGCACCCCTGCTTGCAAAGTGTATTATCCTTTCCTGAACCTGGGCAGGGCAGTTCATGTTTATGCACCGTACAGCAACCTCCTCAGGTTCCCTTACCACCCTGCTTCCGCATTCCGGGCATCTCTCAGGGATGGGGAAGGGTTTTTCCTTTCCAGTCCTTTTCTCTTTAATAACCATCACCACATGGGGTATCACATCTCCAGCCCTCTCAACAAGCACAGTGTCACCTATCCTTATATCCTTTCTTTCCATCTCATCCCAGTTATGGAGTGTTGACCTTGTAACAGTGACTCCACCAATCCTTACTGGCTCAAATATGGCATAGGGTGTAAGCACACCTGTCCTTCCAACTGATGCCCTGATATCAAGTATCTTTGTTGTTGCCTGATGCGCTGGGAATTTATAGGCTATTGCCCATCGCGGTTCGCGGGTCTTAACTCCAAGTGCTTTTTGAAGAGAGAAGTCATTTACTTTTACAACAGCTCCATCTGTCTCAAAGGGCCATTTCTCACGCATGGCCTCCATTTCTTTTATGATATCTATGACCTCATTTATATTCCTTGCTGTCTTTACAATCGCAGGCGCAGGGAATCTCTTTCCTCTCAGCCATTCAATAAATTCTATCTGACTTTTGAATTCCTTTCCTTTAATAGCTCCTACACCGTAGCAGGCAAGATGGAGTTTCCTCTTCTGGGTTATTGATGGGTCAAGCTGCCTTACAGAACCTGCAGCAGCATTTCTTGGATTTGCAAAGAGTGGCTCTCCTGTTTTTTCTCTTTCTTTGTTTAATCTTTCAAATTCGTCTATATTCATGTAAACTTCACCCCTGATGTCTATTTCCTCTGGAACATCATCACCTTCTATTCTTAAAGGAATTGATTTTATGGTCTTAATGTTCTGTGTTACATCCTCTCCTTCATAGCCATCTCCCCTTGTGGATGCCTTTTCAAGAAGACCTTTTACATAGCTCAGTTCAATGGCAAGACCATCATATTTTGGCTCTACTGTGTATTGCACATCCTCGTTAATACCAAGAAATCTCTTTACCCTCCTGTCAAATTCCCTCAGGTCCTCTTCATTGAAGGCATTATCAAGGGACAGCATCGGTTCCTTGTGCCTGACCTTTTCAAACTTCTCAAGGGGTGGAGCACCTATCCTCTGGGTTGGAGAGTCAGGCAGGATGTAATTATATTTTTCTTCAAGCTCCTTCAGTCTCTTAAGGAGTCTGTCGTATTCCTCGTCCGAGATCACAGGAGAATCAAGGACATAATATCGGTAGTTATGATAATTGATCTCATCAACGAGTCTTTTAATCTCTGCCTTTATCTCCTCTGTGAGTTTCTCAGCCATTCTGGGCCTCCATTACTTCCAGTAAAAACTCAAGGGACTTTAAAGCAGCCCCTTCTTTGTTTTCCCTTCTCTCCCCGGTGAGCCTGAGTTCCTTTGTCCAGGTCTTATCTTTATAAGCTACACCGATATATATGAGCCCCCTTTCCTTTCCCTCAAGCACATCAGGTCCAAGATTCCCTGTGGTTGAGAGGCCATAATCAGAGCCTGTTATCCTCATGATTGAGGATGCCATCAGGGCTGCTGTTTCCTTACTAATCACACCATATCTTCTAACCATCTCGCTGTTTATCCCGAGTATCTTCTTTTTTGCTTCTATGGAATAGGTCACTGCAGAGGCCTCAAAGAAAAGGCTTGCCCCTGGAAGTGATGTAATATAATGACTTATAAGGCCACCTGTGCATGATTCAGCAACAGATAGTCTCAATCCCTTCTCTTTGAAGACCCTGTGAATGTGCTCAACAATTGATGGATATTCGGGTGTATTATCCTTCATATTTTTATTATAATACCACATGTTATCCTTTAAGACCTCATGCCTTACAGTACTGACCCTGTTGTCTCTCTTTCTCTCCACAGCCTCCGATGCAGCCATTATCCTTGAAGACAGGCTCTGCATAGCTGGTGAGGAGATAATGCTCAGTGCAGAGACAAAGAAAGGTCTTTTCAGAAAGGGCGGGGTGGTTGTTGAGTTTTTTATTAATAAAAGGTCAATTGGCAAAAGCCTCTCTGGAGG
>JBDOIG010000284.1:0-3233 GCA_041082235.1 Thermodesulfovibrionales bacterium
TGAAGAGAATGATAAAAAACTTTTTGACAAACTGCTTGAAGGCTTAAAGCTCCTTGAGATGGATACCCTCGGCGGTAGCGGCAGCAGGGGTTATGGGAGAATCAAGTTTGAAGATTTAACATGCGACGGAAGCCCAATTGAACTTTGAATTTTGAACTTTAAACTTTGAATATAATACGGAGTTTCTATGCCAAGCTCTTTTGAAGAACTTGAAGTATGGAAGAAGGCACTGGAGATGTCAAAACTCATATATGATTTGACAGAGGTTGAGAAGTTTAAGAAAGACTATTCGCTGGCAGATCAAATAAGAAGGGCAGCAGTCTCTGTACTTTCAAACATTGCCGAAGGGTTTGAAAGAGGCTCAAATATTGAGTTTATACAATTTCTTTACATTGCAGAAGGTTCCGGTGGAGAGATCAGGGCTCAACTTTATCTTGCAAAAGAGCTTGGATATATAGATAGTGTAAATTTTAAAAAGGCCCTTGATTTATGTAAAGACATATCAGCTCAGCTATCGGCATTTATTAATTATCTCAAAGGAAGCAGATTAAAAGGAGAAAAGTTTAAGAGTAATTATAAAAGCATGAGGGAAGAGGTGGATGAACTGATGAAAGAATTCAATGTTCAAGATTCAAAATTCAAAAAACCTTGAATCTTAATTTTTGAACCTTGAACTTTAAACTTTGAATTCTAAATATCGAGGTATCTATGAAAACTTATGAAATAACAATCAAACCCCTTTCAGGCTTTGCAACACCTCTTAAGGGTGACACACTCTTCGGTCATATCTGCTGGCAGGCAGCCTATGACGACGGGCTTTTGGGCAGGGATATTAATAATCTTTTGGAAGATTACAAAGACAACCCCTTTCTTGTAATATCAAGTGCCTTTATCAAAATAGGTGATTCCTACGCCTTTAAAAGGCCTGATATGCCTGCAGAAATGCTTTTTGAGCTTACCAATCTTGATAAAAAAGAAATTATTGCAAGACGTAAGGAACTTAAGGGTAAAAAATGGATCTTTTTAAGGAAAAATCAGAAACTACAATCTTTAAAATCAAACGATTTATATTTAAATGACAAAGAACTACTTTTGAGATTAATGGGCTCAAAAAGTGATGAGGAAGTCAGGAGGCTCAGCAAATTATCCATTGAGTCCATAGTTATAGACTTCACACAGCCGCATAATACTATCAACCGTCTGACTGGAACAACAGGCGAAGACCAGTTTGCACCATACTCTGTTGACCAGAAGGTCTTTATAAAGGAACTGGAACTTATTGTCTTTGCTGGCTTAAGAGATGACATCCCGGTTGAGGGCCTTATAAAGGCATTAAGACAAATAGGCACTTCAGGTTTCGGCAAGGATGCATCAACAGGGCTTGGAAGGTTTGAAGTCCTTGCCTTTAAAGAGGTTGACTTACGCTCAATTGGTTCAGACAATCCCAATGCCTGCTATACCCTTGCTCCGTCTGTGCCAGAACCAGGTGTTTTTGATGAGATATTTTTTATACCTTTTACCCGCTTTGGCAGGCACGGTGATGTGCTGGCAAAATCAGGCAGACCCTTTAAAAACCCTGTGATAACGGCTGATGAAGGGGCAGTCTTTATTGTGAAAAATCCCGATGTCTTCAAAAAACCTTATATAGGTAAAGCAATCTTCGGTATATCCAAGGCAGAACCAAAGGCAGTTACACAGGGATATTCTTTATACATCCCGATAAAGGTGGAGGTATAAATGGAGATTCAGGATTCAAAGTTCAAGGTTCAAAGTTTAAAGATAAGGCTTCATATCTTATCTCCGATTCATATCGGTTGTGATGATGTCTATGAACCGGTAAGTTTCGTGATAGATGAAAAGAAAAGGAAGCTTATAGCCTTTGACCCTTTTGATTTTGTAACAGGTTTAAGTGAAAAACAGAGGGCAGAATTTACAAAGGTATGTTCAGATGAAAATATTCTTGCAATCATGAAGTTTATTAAGAATAATAGCATGAAGATTACAGGCAGAGAGGTTGATATTGCCTCAGGTCTTATAGAGCATTATAAAAAAATCCTTCAATTACCAACCTTCGATAAAAAGCAAGTAATAAACCAGTTTGAAATAAACAGGACTGCTTATAATCCACAGACAAACCAGCCGTATATTCCAGGGTCTTCATTAAAAGGTTCAATGAGGACTGCATATCTAAACGCATTAGCAAAAGAAAAAGGGATAACAAAATGGAGAGACACATCAGATAAGTTGGAAACAAAACTACTTAACAGGGCTGAAGGTAGAGAAAGGATGTCCTCTGATCCCTTCAGGATGGTCAAGGTCTCAGACCTCCTGCCTGCTGGCGAAGTAAAAACAAAGATAGTCTATGCAGTCAATAAAAAGAAGAAAAAAGCTGAAAGGCCTACGCTTGCTGAAAGAGGGGGTGTCTATCAGATATTTGAGACGATCCAGCCCGGCTCTGTCTTTGAAGGAATTCTTAATATCTGGCAGCCTGAAAATGGCTCGGGAATCAAAGAGCCTATTAATATTGAAAGATTAAAATCTTCACTTCATAAGTTTTATGTCCCTTTGCTTGAAGGGGAGATAAAAACTCTCAAGAATATTGATATACCTGTACCACTGATTAATACAATTAACGGCCAGTTTAAGGGTAGAATAGGAACAACTGCTTTTGTTATCTCCTTAGGCAGGCATTCAGGTGCAGAGGCAGTAACGATTGAGGGCAATAGGTATATCAGGATAATGAAAGGTAAAGACAGAGAAGGTAAGATGCGGTATGAATATCTTGACCATTCAACAACTATCTGGCTTGCATCAGACAGACCAAAACCAGCAAACAACAATGGCCTTCTTCCCTTTGGCTGGGCGGTGATTGAGGTGATGGATGGACTTTAAGACTGTCATGAGTCAGATCTTAAAGGCATTTGAAAGGCATAATATCCGTTATGCACTGATGGGAGGGCTGGCACTTGGTGCGTGGGGTGTTGTAAGAGCAACGGTTGACATTGATTTCCTTGTCCACAGAGACGATATGGAAAAAGTAGATCTGATTATGAAGGAAATGGGTTATGAATGCAAATACAGAAGTGAAAATGTCTCACAATATTTATCCCCATTAAGGATATTTGGTGAGGTAGATTTTATACATGCCTTTAGAACTCCTTCCTTGAGTATGCTGGAAAGAACAGAAGAAAAGAGGATATTTGATGATATAACTATCAAGGTTTTGAGAATAG
>JBDOIG010000286.1:0-18429 GCA_041082235.1 Thermodesulfovibrionales bacterium
CCAGAGATTTTTTTAGATTCAACTTTACAATTTTTATCTTGCTCCTTTTTCACCGGTATATTGTTGTCCTTTGTGATGCACTGGTTGAACTTTTGTGGGGGCATCTGCATGGGCATCCCTGTCATCGCAATCTGCATGGTTATTTCCCAGAGGCCTTCTTTGAAATCTGCCCCTCCAGCAAGAACGATGCCTGAAGACATAAATAAAGAGACCATAATTAGAGAGATAAAAATATTTCTATTCATCTCTTCCTCCTTGATCTTAATGTGGCTTGTGGTAAGCCTTTACTACAGGCTATCATATGACAGGGTCTCAGTCAACTGAAAATTACCATTACCATTGTCCAGATCTTCAGACTCTCTTTAGCTTATTTTTATCTCATGTTATGGTTTATACTGAAGCCACTCATTACATAATTAACTTATGTTAAAATTTAATGAATGAAAATCGCTGAAAGCTGATAATTATTTCAGGGAGGAAAGATGCCAGAGTTAAGAAAAGATCCTATAGTTGGAAGATGGGTGATAATCTCAGTGGAAAGGGGGAAGAGACCCGCTGATTTCAGCTCACCATCCATAAAGAGAAAGGCTGGAGGATTCTGTCCTTTCTGCCCTGGTAATGAATACACCACACCCAATGAAATAATGGCCTTCAGACCACAGGGTACAGGCTCCACAGGATGGACACTAAGGGTGGTGCCCAATAAATTCCCGGCGCTTCAGATTCATGGTGACCTTGCAAAGACTGCTGAAGGGATGTATGACAGGATGAATGGCATAGGAGCCCATGAGGTTATAATTGAAACTCCAGTTCATACAGAATCACTTTCCACAATGCCTCTGAAGAGGGTAAATGATGTGCTTTGGGCTTATTATCTGAGACTTCAGGATCTTAAGAAAGATAGGCGTTTTAAGTATGTCCTTATCTTTAAAAATGAAGGAGAGGCAGCAGGTGCAACCCTTGAGCATTCTCATACCCAGCTTATAGCCCTGCCAATTGTGCCAGCTCTTGTGAAGGAGGAGTTTGAGTCAGCAAAGAAGTACTATGACCTGAAGGAAAGGTGCATATTTTGCGATATTATAGCCCAAGAGCTTGAGGATGGAAGGCGGGTTATTTATCAGAATGATGGCTATATAGCCATAGCTCCCTTTGCTCCAAGAGCACCCTTTGAGACCTGGATACTGCCAAAGGAGCATCAATCTTCCTTCCAGCCCAGGAACAATGATTTTACAGGCCTTGCAGAGATACTTCAGAGGACACTCAAACAGCTTGATGCAGTGCTTGATGTTCCACCTTACAATTTTATAATTCATACATCTCCCTTTAATGAGGAGGAGAATGAATTTTATCGGTGGCATATAGAGATCACACCAAAGCTCACAAAGATAGCAGGTTTTGAGTGGGGTTCAGGTTTTTTTATCAATTCCGTTCCACCTGAGGAGGCTGCAAAATTTATGAGAGAGGCAAAGGTGAATGGGTGAAGGGGTAAAGAGGATATTTATTGTGACACCAGAGGCTGTGCCTTATGCAAAGACAGGCGGTCTTGCTGATGTCACTGGTTCACTTATAAAGGAATTCAAAAAGGCAGGACTGGATGCATGGCTGGTTTTGCCTTTTTATTCTCAGGTGGCAGGTTCTGGAAGGTTTATTAATACAGGTATAAGGATTTCAATAAAAGTTTTATCTGAAAATTTGGAGGCATCTGTCCTTGAGTCCAGTGATAAAAATTATCCTGCCTATTTTGTCAAATGTGACAGGCTCTTTATGAGAGAGGGGCTTTATGGCACTTCCGCTGGAGATTATCCTGACAATAGCTTAAGATTCAGTTTTTTCTCAAGGGTTGTTGTGGAGCTTTTAAAGGCCCTGAAGGCCAAGCCTGATATAATTCACATTCATGACTGGCAGACAGCACTTGTTGCCTTTTATCTCAAGAATTTCTATAAAGATGATTTATTTTTTAAGAATACAAAAACTGTTCTTACTATCCATAATCTCGGCTATCAGGGACTTTTTCATCCCTCTGAGCTTCCTTATACTGGCATAGGCCTTGAGCATTTTAATCCTGAGGGGATTGAGTTTTATGGAAGGATAAATTTCCTCAAAGGAGGCATTATCTCTGCTGATGCAATCACCACTGTTAGTGAGAATTATGCCAGGGAGATACTTACAGAAGAATATGGTTTTGGACTTCAGGGTCTTCTTAAAAAAAGGGCCTCAAGGCTTTATGGAATACTTAATGGAATAGACTATTTTATATGGAATCCAGAAACCGACATGGATATTCCGAAAAGATACAGTATTAAAAATCTTGATGGAA
Source organism: Thermodesulfovibrionales bacterium (assembly GCA_041082235.1). GTDB lineage: Bacteria > Nitrospirota > Thermodesulfovibrionia > Thermodesulfovibrionales > CALJEL01 > CALJEL01. Next base: position 2,318 of record JBDOIG010000286.1, read on the forward strand.
AAGGTCAATGCAGGAAGGCCTTGATAAGAAAACTGGGCCTGGAGCTAAAAGAATCTCAGCCACTTATTGGATTTGTTGGAAGGTTTGCATCTCAGAAGGGAATTGAACTCATAGAAAGGTCAATTCCCGACATAGTGAAGGCAGGCTTTGGCCTTATTATGATCGGTCAGGGAGACATGATATTTGAAAATGCCATGGTTAAGAGACAGGAGGAGTTCAGGAAAAATCTCTATGTCAGGCTTGGCTATGATGAAGGGCTTGCACGAATGGTTTATGCTGGCTCTGATATCTTTCTTATGCCCTCAAGATATGAGCCCTGCGGTCTCGGACAGCTCATTGCAATGAGGTACGGATCTGTACCTGTTGCAAGGGCTACAGGTGGACTCATTGATACTGTTGAGGATTATGACCATCTTAATGAAAAAGGTAGTGGTTTTTTATTCAGAGAGTACAATGCCTCTGCTATGATAGAGGCATTGAAAAGGGCCCTGTGTGTTTTCCAGACAAAAAAGAGATGGCTCGGTCTTATAAAAAATGCAATGAAAAATGATTTTTCCTGGAAAAACTCTGCAGGGAAGTATATTAAACTTTTCAATATGTTAATTAAAGAGGCAGTGCCGTTACAATAATCATATGAAACTAAGGACAAGATTATTACTTTTCCTTATCGCCTTCCTTAGCCTTGCCTTTATTACAGGCTTAGGTTTTATATCCCTTTCTTTCACCTTAAAAGAAGAGATAGTGATACTCCATAATCTCAATGCCTTTCACAGACAGGATGAGGAACTCAGGGATGCCTTTACTGCCTATATATCAGCCATTTCAAGATATATGAATACAGGAGCTGAGAACCTTAAGGTTGTTATCTTAAAGAGGCAGGAGAATGTAAGGATAATCCTCAGAGATATAGAAAGCTCTGGAAGATCTCGTGAGACTGTCCAGAGGATTAATGATAATTTCCGTGGGCTTTCAGATGAAACCTTTGCGCTTCTTAAGAAGGAATTTACAGATGAGTCTGTAAAAAAGAATTATCAGAAGATTATGAGTTTTTACAGGTCCATTCAGGATGAACTTGATAGATTGCACACAGAATCTGTAAGACTTATTGATGGTGCTATAGAGAGAGGTATGAAGATACAAAAGAATATCTTTTTAAACATAATTGCACTTTTTATAGCAAGCCTTATTGTTGCAGGTTTTCTACTTTTAATGCTCAGGAGGTCTATAGACAGACCTTTTAGGAAACTTCTGGATGCTACCGAGAGGATATCAGCTGGGGAGCTATCATACAGGATAGAGCTCAGTAAGGATGAATTCGGGATAATTGCAGAGAGATTTTATGAGATAGTTGATAAACTAAGACTCAAACTTAAAACAGCTGAGCTTTTTCTTGAGGTATCAAGACCTGTAAGTGATATTGACCTGAAGAGTCTTCTTAATCAGATTGTTTCAAAGATATCAAAAGGACTGGATACCCTTACAGAGATTTACCTTTTTGAGCCTGAGGAATATAGATTTAAACTTTTTTCTACAAGTGATCAAGAGGCATCTCGTATAAAAGAGATCCATTATCATCAAATAGAATTTATAAAAGATTCTGGCATCGTCTGGTCCAATAAGCTACAGAGCTCTGAAGAGTTACAGTTTATTTATGATGAAATCCATGAATCAGTTATTATATCGCCCCTTTTTTCTCATGAAGAATTAAGAGGGCTATTGGTTTTAAGAAGAAAAGATATTGATTCTTTTATAAAAGATGATCTTTACAGTGCTGAGGTCCTTTCTCATATCTTGAGTGCGATTATAAGAAATACTGAACTCTATTCAGAACTGCAGGCTGGATATGAAAGATTCAAGAGTCTCTATGAATTTGGAAAGACTATATCAAAAGAAGTGGATATTGTTGAACTTTTAAGGAGATCATGTTATGAGATATGGAAGATATTTAATGTCCCTGTTCTTATCTGGATTGAGACAGTAAGGGGAAAGGAATTTTATTTTTATCCTCAAGAATACTTTTCGGATAAGGAGATTGCCTCAATAAAGGAAGGTGTTCTTGATCATGAGGCTCCCTATCTTACCTTTGACCTCTCAGGAAAAGACTACAGAGGACAGATAATTCTGAAGCAGACAAGGGGCTTTACTGAGAGGGATATTCAGCTTGCTCACGGAATTATCCCTTTTCTCATTATAGATATTGATAAGGCAAGGGCCTTTGAGCAGGTTATCCTTAGAGAGAGGGAAACAGAAGAGTCAAAAAAGAGAATTGAGATATTATTTGATAGTGTTCGGGGTGGGATAGTAACCCTTGATAGGGAATTCAAAATTGTATCCATAAATAAATACATGGAACACTGGATTCAGCATCCTGAAAGCCTCTCTGGCAGAGATGCAAGAGATGTCTTTCATGAAAATGCGCCAGTATGCCCTCACTGCATTGCGGTTGGGACCTTTGAGACAGGAGATATTAATTTTATGTCCCAGAAGTCAAAGATAAATGATGTCCTTTTCTACAGTGAGCTCAGCGCCTATCCGATAAAAGACAGAGATGGCATAGTGAAAGAGGTGATAGTTTTTGTTCAGGACGTCTCAGAAAGAGTACTATACCAGGAAGAGCTCATGGGACTTTACAGGGAGGTGATGCAGACAAAGGAATATCTTGAGAGTGTTATAGAAAATACTGCTGATGCCATTGTAACATCTGACCTCAATGGCATCGTAACATCATGGAATAAAGGTGCAGAGAGGATCTATGGATTTAAGGAGGAGGAGGTCATAGGTAAATATCTACCCATTATTCCTCAGGGACTTTACGAGATTGAAAGGGAATATTCTGAAAGGATAAAGCGCGGTGAGGTCCTTAAGGATATAGAGACCTACAGAATAAGGAAGGATGGTTCTGTGATAGAGGTGAGTCTCACGCTTTCACCTATAAAGGATGCCTATGGAAATACAATTGGCATAAGTGGTATCTCAAGGGATATCACAGAAAAGAAGCGTTATGAAAGAGAGCTTGCCAAGAGAAATCAGGAACTCTCAAGGCTCTTCTTTATCAGTTCTGCCATGCGCAGTACCCTTGAGCTTGACAGACTTCTGAGGATGATCCTTACAGCAGTTACCATGAGTGATGGACTCGGCTTCAACAGGGCAATCCTGTTCCTTGTGGATGAAGAAAAACAAGTATTGAAAGGAGCAATGGGTGTCGGTCCATCAAGCCCTGAGGAGGCCTGGAGGGTATGGTCCAGTCTCTCAATGGAAAGAAAGACCCTTGAAGACCTCATGAAGGAGATAGAGTCAGGGCCATTGAGAAAGGACTCGCTTCTTGATAGACTTTCACTCAATATTGAGATACCCCTTACAGCAGACACCGTTCTTACCAGGTCTGTGAAGGAAAAAAAGATATTCAATATACCTGATGTAAAGGCTGAGCCATTTTCTGATCCCGTTCTTGTGCAGCAGCTCGGCACGGAGGCCTATGCAGTGGTGCCGCTTATATCCAGGGACAGGGTTATAGGTCTTCTCTGGGTTGATAATCTCTTCAATAGAAGACCAATTATAGAGGATGATATAAGATTTCTTACAGGATTTTCCAATCAAATGGCAGCAGCTATTGAAAATGCAAGGCTTTTTGAGCGTGTGAGGCTTGCAGAGGCAGAGCTTGAGAACATCTTTGAATCCATATCTGACATGGTATATATTACCTCTGCTGATTATACAATAAAGAATATAAACAGGGCAGTTCTTGAAAGGCTGAATAAACGGTGTAAAAATGAGGGTATTGAAAGGACATGGACAAAGGAGGCTGTGATAGGAAAAAAGTGTTATGAGGTCTTTCATGGTATGGACAGGCCCTATGAAAAATGCCCCCATCATAAGACAGTGACAGATAAGAAGGCTTACATGGAGGAATTTGAGGACCCCTATCTTGGAATAACGAGTTTTTCGTCTACATCTCCAGTATTTGATTCAGCCGGGAATTTTCTTGGAACGGTTCATGTAGTGAGAGACATAACAGAATTAATGAGGCTCAGGGAGAGGCTTCAGGCATCTGAAAAGATGGCTGCACTTGGAGAGGTTGCAGCAAAGGTTGCCCATGAGATAAGAAACCCCCTTGTTTCAGTTGGTGGTTTTGCAAGGCGGCTTGAGGCAAGGCTTGATGGAAAATTAAAAGAATACGCAATCATAATAACAAAGGAGGTAGGGAGGCTTGAAAATATCCTTAAAGATATATTGAGCTTTGTGAGGGGGATGGGTCTTGTTCTTGAGGAAACGGACATAAATTCCTTACTTGACGAGGTAATAAGTCTCTATCGGGATGAGTTAAAAAATAGAAACATAAATGTTAGAAAGGACTACAAAGAACATTTGAGCCTATATGCTGATACAGGAAGATTAAAGGAGGCAATTATTAATATATTTACAAATGCCATACAGGCAATAGATAGAGATGGTGTAATAACATTTATTACAGATAAAAAAGATTCAGAGGGTGTTATAATTATTAAAGATACAGGGCCGGGGATTAATGGAAAAGACCTGCCCAACATATTTAATCCATTTTTTACGACCAAGGCTGGTGGAACAGGTCTTGGTCTTTCTATAACGAAGAAGATTATTGAGGAACATGGCGGAAGGATAGAGGTTGAAACTGACCTTGGTAAGGGTTCGAGCTTTATAATCTTACTTCCATTGAAAAAGATTCCAGTAATAACATAAACTTTAAAGGGGCAGAGCTCTTTTGATTTCTGCCCTTTTAAAACCCCTATTCCATAGGCTAGGCTGAAGAAGTTAGGCTTTAGGCTTCAGGCTGAAGGTATTAATCTAAGGCCTGAAGCCTATAAAAAGGGGAGTTTGAGGGGCGAAGCTCCCCAAAGTACAGGTAAAGGAGGCTTGCATGAAGGTCCTTATTGTTGACGATGATGAGAGTATCCTCAAGCTTTATAAAGAGGAGCTTGAGGATGAGGGATATGTGGTCTTTGCAGCAACCTCAGGGAAGGAGGCTATTGAGATATTTGAGAAGGAAAAGCCGGATATTGTCACCCTGGATATCCTCATGCCAGATATGGATGGTATTGCTGTGTTGAGGGCAATGAAAGACAGGTTCCCCAATATCCCTGTTATAATGTCAACGGCTTATGATTACAGGGATGACTTTGGTGTATGGGCAGCAGAGGCTTATGTTGTAAAGTCTTCAGATCTTACAGAATTAAAAGAAACCATAAAGAGATTAACAAATAAATAGCTTGACTATTTTAAGGGATTTAAAAGACAATATTAATTATGAGGGCACTGGTCACAGGGGGTACAGGTTTCATAGGAAGTCATCTCGCAGAGGCATTGGTAAAAGGGGGCTTTGAAGTTCATTGTCTTGTCAGAGATATTTCAAATAAAAAATGGCTTGATGGGCTTGAAGTAAAATTCATTGTAGGAGACTGTTGTAACAGGGCATCCCTTGAGCAGATAAGGGATTTTGATTATATATTCCACCTTGCTGGTCTCACAAAGGCTTCATCACGGGAAGAATTCTTTACTGCAAATGTAAAAGGTACAGAGAATATTATTGATGTGGCTCTGAAAAATAATCCAGAGATCAGGAGATTTGTACTGCTGAGCAGCCTTGCTGCAGCAGGGCCATCACAGGATGGAAAACCAAAATGCGAAGATTCTCCAGCCTCACCTGTTTCAATCTATGGGAAAAGTAAATTAATGGCTGAAGAGGCATTGCTCAAATTCAAAGGCAGACTTCCTTTTACAATTATAAGACCCACTGCTGTGTATGGACCCAGGGACAGGGATTTTTATTTATTTTTTAAGATGGTAAATGCTGGCATAATTCCCTATTTCGGGAAGTCTTATTATTCTGTTATTTATGTTGATGATCTTGTCAGAGGAATTATACTTGCTGCGAGGTCAAAGGATGCCGAGGGTAAGATATATTTTCTTGCTGACGGGGAGATCTGTAGCAGTGATGATATTACCTCTGTGATTGCGGAGGCACTTCAAAAAAAACCTCTGAAGGTAAAGATCCCCAAGAAGATAATGCCTTTGATTGGAAGGCTTGCATCAAAAGTTGCAAAAAATAGTATAATAAACAATGATAAGTTGGTTGAACTCAAGTATACTCATTGGATCTGCGATATATCAAAGGCCCGCAATGAGCTGGGCTTCAATCCTAAAGTAAAGATTCAGGAAGGGATGAAATGGACAGCAAACTGGTACAGGCTTCACAGATGGCTGTAACGAAAAAGGACCTTTTTGAAAAGTGTTATAAGTTTACAGTAGCCAGAGACCTTATGGACAGGGGGATATATCCTTTCTTCAGGGTCATAGAGTCAGCCCAGGATCCTGTTGTGATTATGAACGGTAGGAAGATGATCATGGTTGGCTCCAACAATTATCTCGGCCTTACAAACCATCCTAAGGTAAAAGAGGCTGCAATTGAGGCTGTTAAAAAATATGGGACAGGATGTGCTGGTTCGAGATTTCTGAATGGTACCCTTGATATCCATGTGCAGCTCGAAGAAAAACTTGCAAGATTTATGCGTAAGGAGGCTGCACTTGTATTTTCAACAGGTTTCCAGGTAAATCTTGGAGTCATCTCTGCACTTGTTGGGAAAGATGATGTGGTGGTCATAGATAAGATGGATCATGCAAGCATCATTGATGGATGCAGGCTCTCTTTTGGTGAGGTGAAGAAATTCAGGCATAACAATCCACAGGACCTTGACAGGGTTCTTACAGAGAATAATGGAAGGGCTTGCCTTGTGGTTGTTGATGGAGTGTTTAGCATGGAAGGTGATATAGTTGACCTTCCAGCTGTTTATGAGGTTATAAAGAGGCATGGTGCAAGACTTATGGTTGATGATGCCCATGGTATAGGTGTGCTCGGTGCTACAGGAAGGGGAACTGCAGAGCATTTCAGGCTTGAACAGGAGGTTGACCTTATAATGGGCACATATAGCAAGAGTCTTGCATCCATTGGAGGATTTGTGGCAGGTTCAAAAGAAGTAATAAATTATATAAAGCACTTTGCCCGCTCCCTTATATTCAGTGCAAGCCCGCCACCAGCATCCATTGCTGCTGTGAGTGCAGCAATTGATATCATAGAAAATGAACCTGAAAGGCGAGAGCGGCTCTGGAAGAATACAAGAAAGATGATAGAAGGTTTTAAGAATCTTGGTTTTGAAATAGGGCCTACCCAGACACCAATAGTTCCTGTTATTGTTGGTGAGGATGCAACTGCCTTTACCTTTGTAAAGATGCTCGAGGCTGAGGGTGTTTTTGCAAATGTTGCTGTAAGCCCGGCTGTGCCCCCTGGAAAGGCCCTTATAAGGACCTCTTATATGGCAACCCATATAGACGAGCATCTGGAGGCTGTCCTTGAGGCATTTAAAAAAGTAGGCAGGGCCCTCGGTCTCATAAGATGATAGAGGTCTTAAGGGCTGAGGGAGAAAAACTTCTCAATGCCTTTATCCTGTTGCCTTTTGAGATCTATAAGGCAGATCCCTTTTTTTCACCCCTTCTTATAAAGGACCAGAAGGTCTATCTCTCAGAAGAAAACCCTTTTTTCAGACTTGAGGATGTAAGGCTATATATTGCCATGAGGGATGGAAAGGTGGTTGGAAGGATAGCTACCATTATAAATCGCAGACATATCTCCATTCACAATGAGAGGGCTGGATTTTTTGGATTATTTGAATCAATAAATGACAGGGCTGTAGCAGAGGCTTTACTTGATAGGGTAGCCGCTGACCTTAAAGATGCAGGACTTCAGGTTATGCGGGGACCGATGAACCTCTCAACAAATGAAGAGTGTGGATTTTTACTTGAAGGTTTTCAATATCCTCCCATGCTCCTTACACCGTATAACCCTCCTTATTATAATGAGCTGATGGAGTCCTGCGGGCTGAGAAAGTCAAAGGACCTATATGCCTATATAGCTGATATTCCCACTGAACTTGATGAGAAGGTTAACAGGATTGCTGATATAGCAGATAAAAGGGGAATCAGGGTTAGAAAGGTTAATATGGACAGGCTTGAGGATGACCTCCTTATGTTCAAGCTCATTTATAATGAGGCATGGCGGGATAACTGGGGGTTTATACCCTTTGAGGATGATGAGATAAGATTTATGGCACATCAATTAAAGAGCATAATTGTACCTGAGCTCATGCTTATTGCTCACTATAAGGATGAACCAGTTGGTTTTCTCGGACTCATTCCTGATTATAATGTAGTTTTAAGGGTGATGAAAGGAAAGTTAAATCCATTATCGCTTTTAAAGGCTATCTTTGCCATGAGAAAGGTGAAGGGATTGAGGTTGCTTCTTCTTGGCATAAGACCTGGATTCAGGCAGAGAGGGGTTGATGCACTGTTGTTCAGAGAGGGATTCAAAGAGGTAAAAAAGAGGGGATTTAAGAAGGTGGAGTTTTCATGGATCCTTGAAGACAATATCCAGGTCCAGAGACTTGTTGAGATGGCAGGGGGTGTGCTTTATAAAAGGTTCAGGATTTATGAGAAGGGTTTGACTTTTTAGATTTATTTGTGTGATTATTATTTTATGAAAAGGACTGCAGCAAGACCTCTTACAAAGGCAGAGCTAAAAAGGATAATCATCACAGAAGTACCCCGTTTTATTAAAAAAGATCCTGAGATAAGGGAATTTATACTTAAGATTTCTGCTGAAAGGTTTGCTGACAAGAAGAAGACAGAGGATAGATTTGAAAGACTTCTTGAAGAATTAAGAAAAGAGAGGGAAAAATACGAAAAGAGGTGGGAGGAGAACCAGAGGAGATGGGAGGAGAATGAGAAGAGGTGGGAGGAGAACCAGAGGCATCTTGAGAGGCTTGAGAAGGAATGGAATGCTAAGTGGGAGGAGAACCAGAGGAGATGGGAGGAGAATGAAAAGAGGTGGGAGGAAAACCAGAAGGTAATAAATTCTATCCTTGAAGAGATAAAATTACTTCATCGAAAATATGACACAGGTATTGGAGCCCTTGGCTCGAGATGGGGCTTAAGAGCAGAGTCTTCATTCAGGGATGCAATAAAAGGTATCCTTGAGGAAGATTTTCCTGTAAAGGTTGAGCGTTATAAGACGATGGATGAAGAAGGTATCGTCTTTGGAAGGCCGGACCAGGTGGAGCTTGACCTTATTATAAGGAATGGTTCTGTTACAGTTGCTGAGATAAAATCCTCTATAAGTAAAGGTGATGTTGTAACCTTTCTTAGAAAGATTCAGGTTTATGAGAAAAAAGAGGGCAGACCTGTTAAGAGAAAGATTATCATTTCTCCAATGGTAGAGAATGCAGCCCTTGAGTTTGCCAAGGAGAGTGGTTTAAAAGTATATGGGTATCCAGAGGAGATTGAGCTTTCAGAGCTTCAATCATAACTTATGGCAGTTCCTTTAATTCAAAAAGAGACTCAGGATTAACGCTTATATCTTCCACCTTGAATCCGAAATGCAGATGTGGTCCACTTGCCCTTCCAGTAGAACCAGCAAGGCCAATCACCTCACCTGCTGAAACAAGATCACCTTCTTTTACTCTATATTCTGAAAGATGCATGTAAACAGAGAAGAGCCCTTCACCGTGATCAATTACAACAGTCTTCCCTCCAAAGAATAATTCCTCTGTAAGGACAACCCTTCCATTATTTACAGCCTTAACAGGTTCTCCTTCCTTTGCCTTTATATCAATACCTTTATGGATACTGAACTTATGGCCATTTATTAATCTTTTTACACCAAAACCCGTTGATACCTCATTGCCAAGTGGCCTGAGAAATCTTCCATTCCAGAGCCTCTCTGTTCTCAGCTGCCAGATAGCCCTGAGAAGCTCATCCTCCCTGTTAGCCCTTGCTTCATCTTCAGGACCCAATGTTACCTTATCCTCTGGAAGCTCAAGTTTGAGCACAGGGAATTCTTTTTTCCTTATCCATAAGGTCTTAATCATTTTTTTCCCATTTTTAAGATAGATTTTTAGTTTATAAGTTCCAGCTCTGGTCTCCATATATATTGCTCCAATGGCATAACTGCATCTCTCACCACAGGATGAGAAATGAAATTCCCTTCTATTCAGTTCAGCCCTGATGAGGCTATGGGCAGGATAGTCTGTCTTTATAAGAAATAAATCTCCAGGGTAAAGTTTCTCTGGTTTAATTGTAATCCTTGAACCAGCCAGAGAGATTGCAGGTAAAACAATCAGGCCCGGAAGGATAAAGGTTAATATCTTCTTCCACAAGGCCTGTTTGAAGCTCATTGCCTTTCCTTTACCTCAAGCTCAAAGGTCATGAAGTTTCCTTCCCTATTTATCTTCAGGATAATCCTTTGACCTGACTTAAGCGTTTTAAGGTAATCAGAAAACTCCTTCAGACCTTTTACAGGTTTTGAGTCAATCTCTATAATGATATCACCTTCTCTGAGTCCTGCCTCCTCAGCAGGAGAACCCTTTATGACCCCTCCTATCCTGTAGCCTGTTCCTTTATAAGTAAAATCAGGGATTGTGCCTATGCTGACCTTTCTTTCCTGTTTTTGAGATGGAGCAAAACTCTTTTTCATATCTCCTGTAAAACTCAGACCCTGAAGTCTCTCCAGTCTCTGTATCAATTCTTTTGTAAAGTCTCCTATCTTTATCATACCCTCAATATCAAGCTTATCCATGGTATCAGTTATCCTGTGATAATCCTCATGGGGTCCTGAAAATAACTGTATTGCTGGAATGCCTGCCTCTTCAAAGCTTTTCTGGTCGCTGGAATCAAGTTCCTCCTTTACAGGCTCAAATCCAAGACCTGATATTAAAGACGCCTCTCTAAGCACCATGGGCCACTCCTTTGCTGAATTGGCACCTATGATGAGAAGTCTTTTTCTCTCAAGCCTTCCCACTGTATCAAGATTAATCATGGCTATGCATTTATTTAATTCAGCATGCTCTACATAATATCTTGACCCCAGCCTTCCGAGCTCCTCACCTGTAAAGGCAAGGAATATCAGGTCTTTATTAAGATTTTTCTTTGCCATCACCCTTGCAAGCTCCAGAAGTATGGCTATTCCGCTTGCATTGTCATCAGCACCTGGATAGATATTGCCCCTCTCATCTGTTCCAAGATGGTCATAATGGGCACCGAGGATTATGCATCCTTCTGAATTACCCTTAATTTTTCCTACAACGTTTGCAAAGGTCCTTTTACCATCATTCCATATCTGTAGATAATCATCACTGCCAGGCATAAGCCCTGCCTTTCTGAAGGACTCTTTAATAAATTCTGCTGCCTTTATCGCTTCATCAGTGCCAGCCCTTCTTCCTTTGAGGTCAGAAGAGGTGAGGAATTCCAAGGTCTTTTTGATGGATTCCTTTGAGAATGCAGGGTTAAGTGTTTTACCCATGGTCGGAGCTACAGGTTCCTCATCTCTATCAAGGATAATACTCAGGGGATTCTCCTTTATCTGCCATCTTCCTTTTAATGTATTCACAGCCTCATCACCCTCAAAAACAAGATAACTGTATTTGTGATAATGGGGAAGTTTTCTTATCAATGCCTTTAATGTCATGGGATTTTTTGAACCTATAAATAACAGAGGTCTTTCCCTGTCTGCAGGATTTTCCCTGACAAAGACAAGGGCATCTCTCTCAGGGTCTATATTTCTTCCTGAAAGTTCATATTTCCCATCTTTTGCACTAATATACTCTTGGTTAGAGAAGACCTTATTAAAAAATCTATTCTCCCATCCAAGGACAACAGCAGAACCTTCAGGTAATTCCTCAATATCCCTGTCTTCAATCACCCTGAGCCTTTCAGGCCCTGAATTCTGGATTGTCCTTACCACCTCTTCAAAGGCATCAGAAAGTTCCTGCTCTTTCAAGAAGGGTTTTATAATAACAACCTCCTTTGAGCCAAGAAGAGCAGTTATAGCAGGAGGTATCTCGGCCCTTGAAAGCCTCCTGAATACATGAAGCTCAGGGTCAATATCAATCCTTACAGGTATCCCATCAGGCCTTTCAATAAAGGTCTGTCTTTTATCAGTGATTTTTAAAAGGACTTCATGGATAGAGCCTCCCTTGAGGAATATCCTTACAGGTATCTCAAGACTGTATGGCTCACCTTCCTGTGTCTGCTCAATGGTAAGCCTGAGTTCTTTTCCTTTTGTTTTAATCTCTTTTATCTCAATCACAGGTGCGCCTTTTTTCTTTATCCACTGGTCAAAGAAGTCTTTTAAATTCATCCCTGAAACCTTCTCAAAACTCCTTCTCAGGTTATCAAGGTCTGCATATTTAAACTTATTTTCCCTGTAAAAATCCCTGAGGCCTTCTATAAAGACCCTATCTCCAAGTTTCCTTCTTAACATGTGAAAGAAAAACAGGGATTTACCATAACCAACTGCCTCTGTGGCTCCTGAATGCCTGCTCCTGAATTCTTCAATAGGAAAATCCCGTTCATGAAGCACATAGTCCCTGTATTTTTGAAGGGTTGTAAACCTGTATTCCCTGTCTTCTCCTTTGAGTTCTTTAAAAAGATGGTCTGATAGATAGGCAGTGAGTCCTTCTGTCCAGTTTCCTCTGCCCTGTCTTGGCCACACACTGTTTCCCCACCAGTTATGTAGTATCTCATGTGGATAGGAAGTGTCTATTATAAAGGGAAGCCTTAAGACCTTTGGGCCAAGGAGTGTGAATGAGGGCATACCAAAGCCTGATTCAAAGAAATTCTCCACAAGGGCAAATTTTTTATAGGGATAGGGACCTATGAGGTCTTCATAAAGCTTTATATATTTAAATGTGGCACTTATATACTTCTTTGCAAGGCCTTCTTCAGGGGTTCTTAAAAGCACCATTGCCTTTATCCCATCAAGCTCCTCTTCATATCTTATAAATCTATTTGCAATGAGATATATCTCCTCCTGAGGCTCAAAAGAGCGCCACGAAATGGCCTCTCCCTTCGTCTCCTCTCCCTGACTTATTCCATACCATCCTTCAGGGAGTTCAATGGAGAGTTTAAAGGTGAGAAGGTTTCCCTCAATCTCTGGATACCAGAAGGAGCCACCATGAAGAAATACACCTTCCTCTGAGATTATACCTCCTGTGTAACTGTATCCCCTTGCCTGTTCTCCAAAGGTCTTTACAGGCTCATGAATTATTCCTTCATATTTGATAGTAATGCCATTCTGAGGTGAGCTAAAGACTATATCAACCTTCTTTGCCTCAGCTGTCTCTGTAATCTTGACTGATGCCTGCGGAACTATTTCCTTTATATCTAGATTTTTGTTGATAAGGAATGAAATCCCTCTTTCTGGCTCTGGAAGCTTGATGGTATCAATGCCTATCACATAGCTTTTTTCAGGGATAATCTTTACATGGAGCTCATGATGAGGGAATCTATCTCCATAGACCATAAGCGGAAAAAAATGGATCGATAAAATCAAAAAGATGAGCCTTCTTATCATTCTATCCAGTCTGCAATAAAGATGTCAGTCTGTCTTGGTTTATCAGGATTCCTGTTTGAGGCAAAGACAATCTTTTTACCATCAGGGCTGAACATGGGAAAACTATCAAAGACATTATTATAGGTTATCCTCTTGAGGCCTGTACCATCCATATTTATTATATAAAGCTCAAAATTCGGTCCATATTGTTTAAGTTCCTCACGCCAGTCATCCATATTGCTTGAAAATATTATCCTCTTACCATCAGGATGCCATGATGGAGCCCAGTTTGTTGCTCCATTGTGAAGGATTCTTTTCTTATTTGAGCCATCTCTATCCATGACCCAGAGGTCAAGAGGAAGGGGCACTATATAATTACCCTTCATGCACTCCTTCCATAGATTAAGCTCTTCCTCTGTCTCAGGATACCAGGCCCTCCAGACAATCTTTTTCCCATCAGGAGAAAACCATGCACCGCCATCATAACCAAATCTATCAGTAAGCCTTCTTACATTTGTTCCATCAGCATTCATGATGTATATGTCCAAGTCTCCATTCCTTTTTGATGTAAATACTATCTCTTTACCATCAGGTGAGACAATTGCCTCTGCGTCATATTCAGGATTTTCAGTCAATCTCTTAAGACCTGAGCCATCTATGTTCGCAACATATATATCATAGGGATAGAGAGGCCAGATATACCTTTTACCTTTCGGTAATTCCTGTTCAGGACATTCACCTTCAAGATGAGCTGTTGATGAGAACAATATCCTTTTCCCATCAGGAAAGAAAAAGGCGCAGGTATGTGCACCCCTTGAAGGGCTTACCATCTTTTTTTCTGTACCATCAATGTTCATTATCCATATCTTGTCACACCTGTATCCCCTGTCTGACTGATAAATCAATTTCTTGCCATCAGGGCTGAAATAGGCCTCTCCATTGTCTCCTTCATAGGTGAGCTGTTTAACATTTACAAGGTATCTCTCTTCCTCGGAGATTACAGGAGATACAGTAAGAATAATCAATGCCAGCATAATGATAGATTTTTTCATTCAAAGCTCCTTACACATATTTTAAAAGGAACTCCATCAGGCCTGTGCATGAACTCACCAAGCCTTATAAGCTCTGGTGCATGGATGCCCTGAACCCTGAATTCTGAAGTCACACAGTATTGAGAAAGGACAGGCTGGATAATGAAATCAAAACCTTCAACCTCGTCTTTTATCTCAAATCTAAATGATATAGCATCACCGAGCCTTCTAATTTCATTCAATGGAGATACATTAAATCTCCTTACATCAATTATGATTCCATCTTCAACCCTTATATGACCTGAAAAGATTGTTCCATCAGGAAAAGGTCTTGGAGCACTGTAGGGCCTTGCAAATCTTATATGCCATGTATTAGCGATCTTCCAGTAATAAATGCCACCTTCTATTTTCATATCTATCCTTGGCTCTCCCTGTATATATCTATCATAGGGAGGCCCGAACCCGGGTGGCACAAACTCCTCTCCGCCTTCACCAACACCAGCAATGGTTGCACAGCCGGAATAGAATAATAAAACAAGAATAAAATAGAAAACCAACGCCTTGGTACCTTTTTTATCAGGCTTCTTCGTTATGGGTATGTCTGATCCCATCTAATATATAATGTAAAGAATTATTTTTAAAGTCAAGCCAAAGGCAATTTGATTTTCATTTATTTGCTTTTATAAAGGCCGACTCCAGGGATTAACTTAAAATGTTTATCAAGGGTAAAGATTGAAAGTTTGTGTTCAATGGCTATAGAAGAGATAAATATATCAGAATAGGGTATTATCAAGCCTTTTTGTCTGAGGCCTATTGAGAGTTCTGATGCCCTCGTCCATAAGGAGGGTGTCATCTCAATGTACGGAAGCCCCTGTAGGGTTTCAATGATAAAAATTTTTTCCTTTTCCGTTCGCAAACCCTGTAAAAGTTCAAACAGGACAATACCGCAGGTAAATACTGATTTCTTTTGCAACAGTGAGGCAAGATGCTCTCCTGTAGAAGAACTACCTCTAAAGAATTCAATCCACACAGAGGTATCAGCCAGTATCTTATCGGCCAAGTATTTTCTCCCTTTTAATCTGGGTCTTTATTTCCCTTTCTTCTTCTTTCTGCCAGTCATAGTCAATGTGAACCTTACCTTTTAGAGAAAGGAGTTTTTTAATTTTTTGTTCTTTAATGTACTCTTTTATAGCAACAATTATTGCCTTTGTCTTGGTCTTTTCACCAGATAGCCTCAATACTTCCTTTATGAGCTCATCAGGTATGTTTAAAGTTGCACGCATATTTTGCACCTCCTATATATGCTATAATTATATGCAATATTTTCATCCCTGTCAATTAAGAATGCCTGAATTTGCTGTCAGTGAAGAAAAGAACCGCTGGCTGAAGGAGCGGATGGCTGCCCTTAATATAAGGGAAGAGGATATTATTGAGAAATTTGTCCATTCCTCAGGAAGAGGTGGTCAGAAGGTCAACAAGACAGCCACCTGTGTCTATCTAAAACATATCCCGACAGGTATAGAAGTAAAATGCATGGAGACCAGAAGCCAGTCCATAAACAGATTCCTTGCAAGAAGGGAGCTTGTATGGAGGATTGAAGAGCTTTATGGTCTGAGGTCATCAAGGCAGGATAAACTGGAAAAGGTAAGAAAACAGAAGGCAAAGAGAAG
>JBDOIG010000308.1:0-53750 GCA_041082235.1 Thermodesulfovibrionales bacterium
ATATTAATTTAAATTTAAACTTTAAAAATTTATTTCTGGGGTTTCAAAGGGGCGAAAAGCCCCTTTGAGCTCTGCCCCTTTGAGCTTTATAAAGGCCTTGAGGCATACCCCGATAATCAGGAAATGTTTCTAATAGCAAATTTGGGATAAGTTACAATACTAAACAGGTCGGTGTATAATAATCTTAAAAGAAAGGAGGGTCTCTATGAAGCCAGAGGATAAAATTAAAGAGATATTAAAAAGGCTTAAAAGACTTTATCCTGAACCAAAGACAGCTCTGAATTTCTCCACCCCTTTTGAACTTCTCGTTGCTACAATCCTTTCTGCACAGACAACTGATAATCATGTAAATAAGGTCACAGAGGATCTTTTTAAAAAATACAGGTCCATAAAGGATTATGCGGAGGTATCGCTTGCTACACTTCAAAAAGATATTAGTTCTATTAATTTTTATAAAAATAAAGCAAAATATATAAAAGAGGCAGCAAAAATAATCATGGATAAATTCAATGGTGAGGTGCCAGGGACAATGGATGAACTCATGACACTACCAGGAGTTGCAAGAAAGACAGCAAATATTCTTTTATCAAATGCCTTTGGAATAAATGAAGGCATTGCCGTAGATACCCATGTAAAAAGACTTTCTCAGAGACTCGGCTTGACAAAGAATGAAGACACTCAGAAGATAGAAAAAGACCTTATGGAGCTCACCCCGAGGGAGGAATGGTCAAATCTTTCCCATCTGCTTATATTTCATGGAAGAAAGGTCTGTCAGGCAAAAAGGCCTAATCATAAAGAGTGCATACTTTATGATATCTGTCCATCAAGAAACATATAAAGGCTAAGACAGAAATTCCTCTGAAAAAGGATTCTCCTTAATCTCATTCTCCACAGTGCTTTCAGGACCATGACCCGGAAGTATCTTTGTATGAGCAGGTAGGGATAAAATTTTTTTAAAGGAATTTTTAAGGTCATCCATGCTTCCGCCATAAAAATCCGTCCTTCCCACAGAACCTGCAAAGACTGTGTCACCTGTAAAGACAACTCCATTACCGTACAGGCACAATCCACCAGGACTATGCCCGGGTGTATGGAGCACCCTGAATTCCATATTACCAATCCTTATGCAATCATTGTCATTAAGAAGGATATCAGGCTCAGGAAGTTTATTTATATCATATCCAAAAAATAATGCCATATCCCTTGCACCTTCATATATCTCTTTTTCAGCCTCGTGAATTGCCACCTGTGCACCTGTTTCCTGCTTTAATTCTGGTAATGCTCCTACATGGTCAAAATGTGCATGGGTGCAAAGGATGTATTTAACATTGAGTTTGTTTTCTTTTATAAAATTTATGATCCTGTCAGGCTCATCACCTGGGTCAATTACTAACGCCTCTGATGTTTCTTCATCCCAGACTATAAAGCAGTTTGCCTGAAGAGGGCCTACTGACATTATATTAATCTTCATCTCTCCCTCCTCTTTTTAAGCATATCTCTTAAAAATAAAAACTCCTCGCTTTTAAGAATATATGTAATTGTAATATAAAAAACAGGTCCTGTTACAATAGCCATTAACAGCGATATGATCTTTGAATCACTGCCCCCATAGCTGATAGAATAAATAAATCTCACAAAAAATGCCATCAACAGAGAACTGAGGAGTGTCCTTGCTGCGGATAGGGCAATAGCTGATGTCCCGGGGCTTCCAAATTTTTTTCTCAGGAAGTAATAAAGGAGTATAAGATTTGTCCATGATGCAATAGTGTTTGCAAGGGCGAGTCCTCCATGTTCAAGAAACTTCATAAGGATAATGCTTGCAATTATATTGATAACCATACCTGTAGCAGCGATCTTTACAGGTGTCTTTGTATCCTGGGCAGAATAAAAAAAAGCGGTCATGATTCTTACACCAACTATTGACCATATCCCGAGACTGTAAAAAAATAGTGCATAGGCTGTCTGGAGTGTATCATTATGACTGAATCTTCCTCTCTCAAATAAGACCTCTATTATCTCTATCCTCAGTACAATAAGCCCTACCATAGCAGGAATGGTTATATAGAATAAGAGTCTTATGGCAAAGGAAAAGTCTTTTTTAAGTAACTCATATTCACCCCTTGAGGCATGCTCGGAGAAGAAAGGCAGCACCGCCATACCCATTGCAACACCGAAGATACCTATGGGAAACTGTATAAGCCTCATGGAATAATAGAGATAGGTAATACTGCCCTCCTTTAAAAAAGAGGCAAGTATGGTGCTTGCAAATATATTTATCTGGCTTACAGCCATTGCCATTGTAGCTGGTACAAGTAAAAGGGCAATCTTTTTTAATGCCTCATGTTTAAATTCTCGGTCAGGCCTGAGGTCATAACCCTGCTTAAAAAATGATGGCACCTGAAATAAAAACTGGAAAAGACCTCCAATCGTGACCCCAATTGCTACTGAAACAATTGGAGTTGAAATGTGTCTACCAAAGAGCAAAAGGCATAATATAATGGACAGGTTTAACATAACAGGTGCAAATGCAGGGATAAAAAAAACCTTTTTTACATTCAATGCACCCATCACAAGGCTTGCAAGGCTGATGAATAGAAGAAAAGGAAACATTATCCTTGTGAGCAACACAGTGAGATGAAATTTTTCAGGAAGGGGAATAAAACCAGGAGCTATTAACTTCACAATCAGAGGGGCAAAGACTACACCGCAGAGGCTGATGGTACCAACGACTATAATTATAAATGTGAATACGATTCTTACAATCCTCTTTGCCTCTTCTTCTCCCTTCAATGTCCTTTGTTCTGTAAGGACAGGTATAAAGGCAGAGGACATGGAGCCCTCTGCGAAGAGCTCCCTCAGAAGATTCGGTATCCTGAAGGCAACAAAAAAGGTATCAGCCACAAGACTGGCACCAAAGAAACTTGCAAGCACCATGTCCTTTATATAGCCAGATATCCTGCTAATGAATGTAGCAAAGGACATCAAAAAGGCTGATACAGTAATCTTTCTCTTTATATCACTCATCTTCAATCTTCAGGATAAGAAATCTCTTTGTATCTCCTTGAACCTTATATCTGTCATCCATCCTTAAACCCGCTACCCAGACTATATTACCACCCTCCTCTACTACAGGTATGGCATATCTCTCATCTCTCGGGATTTTTAAATCAGTAAAAAAATCTTGAAGTTTCTTCCTCTTGCCAAATCCAAAGGGGTAGAAATAGTCTCCGGATTTCCACGATCTTACCAAGAGATTATCAGAGCCTATTTTGTCTCTATCAATAACAATCTTCCTTCTTCCATCACCCAAATCATCCGGTCTTGATTCCATGCAGACTGCTATAAGTTTATAACCCTTCTCTTTAATATCTATAGTCCCTGGTATTGAAAGGACATACTCCTTTAATCTTAATGGTGGCTCTGAGGTGATGGTAAATAAAGAATATCCCTTTATTGCCCTTATATTACCCTTAATATACACCCTGTCCCCTGTACTCTCTTTTTTTATTATTTCAATCATCTCCTCAATGTGCATAAAACTCAGACCCCTCAGGCCAAATACCTCATCCACCGCCCTTCTCAACAATCTTCTCAATATCCTTTTATCAATTGCCTCAAGAGGTTTCAGAAAGAGTTCAATCATTGAATCGGTCTTTCTTGATATGGATCTCATGAGTGCCTTTGTAACCTCTATTTCATAGATCCTCTCTTCCTCTGAAAATATCTCTGCCAATCTTCCAAGGGTTATGATAATTGACGGGTTTTTCTCTTTAAGGATTGGGATGACCTTTAATCTCACCCAGTTTCTCAGGTATTCTGCCTGAAGATTTGAAGAATCCACTACATAGTGAAGACCGTTCCTGAAAAGATAGTCTTCTATCTCCTTTCTTTCTATCTCTATCAATGGCCTTATGATATTTCCTCTCACAGGTGGTATACCCTGAAGTCCCTGAGGCCCTGTACCTCTTATGAGCCTCATTATTATGGTCTCTGCCTGGTCATCGGCATTATGACCAACAGCTATAGTTTGTGCCTTTTTCTCCAGAAGGACTTCATTTAATGCCTGGTATCTCAATCTTCTTGCAACCTCCTGCTTATTTTCTCCAGATAATTTTACATAGCCAGCCACATCTATTTCCCTTACTATGAGGTCATATCCAAGTTCTTTAACGAACTTTCTGCAGAAATCTATTTCTCCGGGGACCTCTTCAGGTCTTAGACCATGATTGATATAAACAGGGATAAGCTCAATATTAAGCCTTTCTTTAAGTTTGTGCAGGATATGGGTAAGGCAGACAGAATCAGGGCCTCCAGAAAGCCCGATAATTACCCTGTCCTCAGGTCTAATCATCTCAAATCTTTTTATGGTCTTAAAAACCTTCTCTACTGTCTTCAAGGTTTTCTTCCCCTATAGGCAAATAGGCCCTTGGGTTGAGATAAAGGTCAGAGAACCTTCCTGCCCTGAAGTGATAATAACCTGCCACGGCTATCATAACAGCATTATCTGTGCAGTATCTCGGAGGAGGTATATGAACAGTAATGCCTAGTCTTTCAGAAAGAGCCCTGAACCTTTTCCTGAGCTCGCTGTTTGCAGCAACACCACCTGATATAACAACCCTGCTCAGACTTTCCTTTTTCAGGGCCCACTCAACTTTTTTCTCAAGCACATCCATTACAGAGGCCTGAAAGGATGCACATAAGTCAGGAAGGAGCTTATTGAGTCTTTCAGGAGGAATAGACTTTACGAAATTGAGCACTGCGGTCTTAAGACCACTGAAACTGAAGTCCATGTCCTCAGGTAGATATGGTCTTGGGAAGGCAATGGCATCAGGTCTTCCATCCTGGGCAAGTTTATCTATCACAGGGCCACCCGGATAGCCAAGCCCCAGGAGTTTTGCAACCTTATCAAAGGCCTCTCCTGCGGCATCATCACGGGTTTTCCCGATTTCTTTGTATCTTAAGGGAGCATCAACCCTTATCAAAGATGTATGGCCTCCGGAAACTATAAGCCCTAAAAATGGAAATTCTACATCCTCAAATGGCATAGATGAAAAGATATGTCCCTCAATGTGATTTATGGCAGTTAAGGGTAAGCCCTTAACAAGGGATAATCCTTTTGCAAAGGAACAGCCAACAAGAAGGGAGCCTATCAATCCCGGGCCATAACAAACGGATATGAGGTCAATATCTCCAAGACCTGTGCCTGACCTCTCAAGGGACTCCTGAACCACAGGACCAATCATCTCTATATGCCTTCTTGATGCAAGCTCGGGTACTATACCCCCGTATTTTTTATGAATCTCAGCCTGGCTGGATACAATATCAGAGAGGATAGTTATATCTCTCTCCACACTTATCACAGAGGCAGATGTATCATCACAGGATGTATCAATCCCAAGAATGAGCATAGATTACAGACCCTCTATAACCCTTACACCCTGAGGAGGCACAAACTCAAAGACTTTATCCTGAAGCCCTGAATTTATCACCACATCTTCAAGGTTTATCTCTATAAAATTCATAGCACTGTCTGTTATCTTTAATCTCTTGATGGGAAATTCTCCATCTCCTGAATAGATCTCAATAGACTTTACATTGCCCATCTGGGCTTTGGGTTTCAGGATAAGCCTATCCTTTTCTTCTTTTATCTCAAAATCTCTTTTTATATTTCCAAATCCTCCCAGGAGGGCGATAGGTGCCTGACCATATTTTGCAGGAAAAAATTTTCCTTTTAAGACCTGTTTTTCATTTTTCTGGTATATGATAAGCATATCTCCTGATATTATGACATCCTGAGGAGACTTTCCTTTATAAGACCACTTAAACATGGATGGTATTTTTATAAAGAACTCTCCCTCATAACTCTCTCTTTTCTCGAGATCTTTAAGATAGCTAACCTGTTTAAACCTGCCCTTCAGGTCAGAAATATTTTTATAGGCATTCTCTATCCTGTCCACAAGTGTTAGAGGTTCATCTATTGCAAAGAGATGTGGTGGAATAATACAGAGAATTAAGGAAGCCCAGAAAAAAACTAACCTTTGAATATAAGTCACCTTTTCCTCCTTATAAAGTCCCTTGGTTTCCCTGCACCTTTTGGTGGACCCACAAGGCCATCCCTCTCAAGAAGCTCCATGAGCCTGGCAGCCCGATTGAAACCTATCTTGAACCTCCTCTGTATAAGAGATATGGATATCTCTCCAAGTGTCTCACCAAGCTCTATAACCTTTTCATACAATTCATCTGAATCAGTACCCTCCTCACCTGCCTGTTCCTGAGAATCGGAAGGAAGTTCAATAGAATCCATTATAGTATAATCAGGTTCTGCCTGTGGTTTTATGAAATCAACGATAGCCCTTATCTCATCCTCTGAGACATAGGAACCATGTATCCTCTTAAGCTTCACTCCTGGCATCATGAACAACATGTCACCCTGGCCAAGGAGCTGTTCAGCTCCTTGTGCATCAAGGATTGTCCTTGAGTCAATCCTTGATGTTACCTGAAAGGCAATCCTCGCAGGGAAATTTGCCTTTATAACGCCTGTTATCACATCTACAGATGGTCTCTGAGTTGCTATTATGAGGTGAATACCTGATGCCCTTGCCATATGGGCAAGCCTTGTTATGGCATCCTCTACCTCCTGAGCACCTGTTAGCATAAGGTCAGCAAGCTCATCTATAATCACAACTATGTAAGGAAGCCTCTCCTCATCAGGGACCTGCGAATTGAAGCCTTCAATATTCCTCACACCCCTTTCGGCAATTATCCGGTATCTCCTTTCCATCTCAAGGACAATCTTTTTCAGTGCATCCCTTGCATCCCTGGGTGTTGTAATCACAGGGCTCAATAGATGGGGTATATCATTGTAGGGGGATAATTCAAGAAATTTCGGGTCTATCATTAAGAGTTTAACCTCTCTTGGCGTGGCCTTGTAAAGTATGCTTATAATCATGCTGTTTAAAGAAACACTCTTCCCGGAACCGGTAGCACCTGCCACAAGAAGATGGGGTGTCTTTGCAAGGTCTATTACAAAGGGATTCCCTGTAATATCCTTTCCAAGTGCAAGGGTGAGCTTTGAATTTGATCTCTGAAAGACTTCAGAACCTATTATTTCTCTGAGGGATACTGTCTCTCTTTGCCTGTTGGGTACCTCGATGCCAATAGTAGATTTTCCGGGGACGGTATAGATTCTTACACTCTGGGCCTTGAGCGCAAGAGAAAGGTCATCAGCAAGAGAGATTATCTTATTTATCTTTATCCCGGGTGCTGGTTCAAATTCAAACATGGTTACAACAGGACCCGGATGTACCTGAGTGACCTTTCCCTCCACATCAAAGTCAGCAAGTTTCTTCTCTATATTCTGGGAAAGGCTGAGTATCTCTTCTTTAGAGGGCTTCTGATTTGACTGATCATGTATAACAAGGAGATCAAGCGGTGGAAACTCATACTCACCCACCTTTCTTTCAGGGGTATACTGCACCTCTTCTTTAATACCCTCACTGGTGACTATGGCTGGTGAAAAGTCCTCTTCTTGAATTGTATCAGGCTCTTCTTCCTCTATCTCATCAGGCTCTGTTTCCTTATACCTTGATGTCTTTATTCCAATAGAAAAGACTGCTACAGGAGTCATCATAATAACAGAAGATATAAAAAGAAGAAACGAGAAGATATAAGCACCAAATGTAGAAAGCATTGTCTGCAAAGCACCTGACATTATAACACCAGTCATTCCTCCGAGTGACTTATCAGAATTTAATGAAATGCTCATCTCAATAAGGCCAGAAAGGATTGATAGAGAGAATATAAATAATAAACTTCCTGCAAGATAGATTATATGACCTTTTCTATGAAGGAGTCTTCTCAGTCCCCAGATTATAAGTAAGGAAGGAATCGTAAATGATGGAAATCCAAAGAGTGAAAAAAGTATATCAGAAAGGTTTGCGCCTATTATACCTCCATAGTTATGAACAGGCTTTTCTGAATATGTAAAAATAGAGGGATCCTGAGGTGAATAGGTAATTAGTGAGACAAGGCAGAATATTCCCAGAAGAATGGAGAATATACCCTTCAGTTCATTTTTCAGCCTCCTGAATTCCATCTTAGATTATATTTTAGCCTATTTAGAAGATTAAGGCTACTGGTTAAGTCACCCGTGACTGCCGACAGAAATAGCGGGGTATGCTGAAAAGACTTTATTGCGACACCTTAATGTAAACTTTTTTAATCAACATTGCCAAACATAAAAGGGGCTTCGCCCTTTTAAAACCCCAAAAATAGAATTAAAATTATCTAATAGGGAGTTTGAGGGACTTTGTCCCTCAATTACTTCACCAGTTTGGTGATAAACCTTTAGTTACAGAGCTTTGAGGGGCAACGCCCCTCAAGTTCCCCTTTATATTAATTTAAATTTAAACTTTAAAAATTTATTTCTGGGGTTTCAAAGGGGCGAAAAGCCCCTTTGAGTTCTGCCCCTTTGAGCTTTATAAAGGCTTTGAGCATACCCCGCTACTCAGGAGATATTTCTAATGGCAATTCGGGGTTACTAAAATTTTGGAGATAGAAATATACCAAAGATTAAAATTGCTACTTTGTTCATAAAAACAAAAGGATTAAGATACTTAGCCCGAAGCGATAATAGACAAAGAGGTCTATCCTGTGCCTCTGGAGATACTTAATCAAGAAACCTATGGCAATGAGTCCAGCGATAAATGATGCAATCATACCTGAAAGAAATACACTGTAATCTATCGCGGGTTCATGGATAAGTCGTTTTATACCCAGCAATGAAGCCCCTGCAATAACAGGCGTTGAAAGCAGAAATGAGAACCTTGCTGAGTCCTCTCTCCTCAAACCCATTAAAAAACCTGCTCCCATAGTAATACCTGACCTGGAGACCCCTGGTATGAGGGCAATGGCCTGAAAGAGGCCTATAAATAAACATTCCCTGAGCCTAAGGTTATCAAGTCCCTTTTTACCTGATAACCTGTCTGATAGAAGCATGAATATCCCGATTAATGAAAGGCTCATTGCAATCATATAGGGACTTCTGAGATAATCCTCTACCATTTCTTCAAAAAGCACTCCAGCCAGTCCAGCAGGTATGGTGGCAATAATAATAAATACCAGCAACCTCCTGTCATGAAGAATGATTCTAAGCCAGTCTTTGCTGAAGAATACCAGAACAGCAAGGAGTGTCCCTGCATGAAGGGCGATATCAAAGGTAAGGCTATCTACAGCTCCCTTCCAGCCTAAAAATCTCGGTACAAGTATAAGATGGGCTGTGCTGCTGATGGGAAGGAATTCAGTAATTCCCTGTATTATTCCAAGGATTATTGCCTCAAACATGGAAGGTATTTTAGCACAGAAATAGATAATAGGTAAGTACTATATGATTCAAATCATGTCAACTCCTATTGATTAAGGTTATAATAAATTATGAAAGAAAGTTGTCCAGGAAGCAGAGAGATAAGGAATCCCTATCCTGAGTCCCTTATCTGTCCATTCTGCCTTAAGGAAAATGAGATATGGTCAGATGAGGTGGAGATTGAGTGCAAGGGATGCGGAAAAACGATATCAAGGGATATGAAGCCTAATTGTATCCTCTGGTGTCCTGCTGCGAGACAGTGTGTGGGTGCTGAAAAGTATGAGAGGCTTGTTAAGGCAATGAAGTAATTAAGGAGAGGGAGGGCTTAGCCCTCCCTGTAAATCTTCCTTAGTGTTCTCCAGGGAAATATGTGTAACTGACCCACACAAGGATGCCCAGAAGTATCACACCAAGCACTATGCTCCATGCAACCAGTTTTTTTTCAACTGGCAGAAATTCCTCATATTCCATCTTTTTTAATTCTTCTGCCAGTTTTGTTTCTTCAGGCATATGCACCTCCTTATTTCTGTTATAAGGTAAAAACTTATGTTCAAACTCTTACCACACTACCCTCCAATCACAGGTGGTTTTACACCATGGAAGAATATCCATGAGATAAATAACCCTATCCAGATAATGAACCCGAAGAGACAGAGCAGATAAACTGCTGCCAGTTTCCCTATACCTTCTTCCCATAGTTTTTTGAAATTGGATACAACACCTATTGTGAAGAAGGTAAGCACAAAGAACAATACCCTGAAGATATTGCTTTCAGCTGTAGATGTGTTTGCCATTTCCTTGGTCTTCTTAGGTTCTTTAATCTGTGATTCAAGGTCTTTTATCCTGTTTTTCTTTGCATTTATCTGTTCATTTATCGCAGATTGCTGTGCTGGTACTTTAATCTCAGCTAATTGTTTTTCTAACATTGTAATCTCTTTCTTTATGCCTTTTATCTCCTTCTCAACTGGGTCAAGTGCCCTTGATGCAGGCAGTGCTACTGCAAGCATGATAAGGAATGTCAGGCCGTATCCGAGGACAAATTTCGGGAACCTGTGCCATATCTCTGCTGCCCTGACCTTTTCTCCGGGCTTGCATTCTATCTTGGCACACCAGATAATTGCAAGGACAAATGCCCATACCCCGATAAAGATATCTATAAATATCTTTGTGGTGGTAGCTGCCATTGTCATCCAGCCCTCTTCATACTGTATCCCCGCTGCTGTAAATGCCTTTGCCCTTATAAGGGAATCTGTGATTCCACCACTTGCTACTGCTGCTCCATCTGTCTTAACAGCAAGGCCCATCCATGCACCAGCAACCATGGGTTCCTTCCATAAAGCTGTCTGGGCAAGGAATGGAAGGATAATCAGCTCAACAACAGCAAAGATAACCACAAGGGAAGATACCATTATAGGTACTATAGGTCTTGCCCTGATAGCTCCTCCAGTAGCTATTGCCGCTGAAACACCGCAGATGGATATACCTGATGCAAGAGGAGCAGCCCACTCCCTGCTGAACTTGAAGTATTTTCTGGCAATAAAGTATACAAGCGCCCAGTAGATCAGATATGCCTCTATGATGGCGCATAGACCTCTGAACATAACTGCAGTTGCAAGCCCAAGAGCGCCCGCTGCCTTTACCCCTAAGGCTGCACCGAGGATCACGATAGCTGTCTTAATATATAGCTCAGGTCTCACCGCCTCTTTAAGGAAGTTCGCAAATCCAGGCATGAAATTACCGATAAAGAGCCCAGCAAGAAGTGCTATAATCAGACCAGCCTCACCTGAAAGCCTCAATGACCAGGGGATTCCTGCCTTTTCAGGCTGAAGCGCTGCAATATAGGCATAATGGCCCAGGAGGAAACAGATATAACTTATCCAGAACACAATGGTGAATGACACGATAAATTTTCCTATATTCGCCCTCAACGCCGCTGCTCCGATAGTCATCAGCACGAGCAAAAATAGATAGGTGAGTATAATGGATGTTAAACCAGACATCCCCTTTTTCTCATACTTTCCACCAACAGTAAGCCCTGTGGTATCTTCAACAGTAATAGTCTCTTCTTTCCCATCGGCCTTCTTGATCGTGACCTTATTGCCCTCTATCTTTGTTATGTCACCCTGTAAGGTCTGATATTTTTTGGCTATGGGAGCAATTGATTTTGAGATAGTCTTCCACTGCTTGGTATTTGCTGCCCAGCCAAGGATATCAACCCCTGCAAATATACCGAGCGACAGAAGGAAGACAATCAACCCGAGGATAAAGGATAGCCAGTCTTCACTTATACCCTGCTTCTTTTCCTCCATACTTAACCTCCTTATAAATTTTTAACTTAAAAAAGGACTGCTTGAGTTTCAATTCTGCCTTATGTCATGACATCACCTCCTTTTTGAATATAGGCCTGTTCAGTAATTCTCTTGAGACTAATGGTTAACTTTCGCTTTCAACACAACTGCATAAAAATCTTTAAGAAAGATAGCAACTTCAATGCCATTTCATAAGTCTTGGAAAAATAAAGAATTAATTTTAGTGGGGGGTTATCTGTGTAGCAGAATCGGAACAAAAAAATTAGAGGCCGTTACCGGATGGGAACATTAAAGACTGTCTATCCCGTATTCCTTAAGCTTCTTCCACAAGACCTTTCTACTGATCCCAAGCCTTTTTGCAGCCTCAATACGTCTTCCCCCTGTCTCTCGTAACGTATTCATGATGAGTTTTTTTTCAAAGGAACTCAGGCATTGCTGGAGGGAAAGTTTAGTTGAAAGGCACTTATCTTCAATTTTTGAATCAGGGATAAATTCCTCAGGCAGATTCTTTATATCTATAAGTCCATTCATAGAAAGCAGCACTGCCCTTTCAATAGCATGTTTGAGCTCCCTTACATTGCCTGGATATTGATATGAAAGAAGCGCCTCATAGGCTGCTGGAGAGACCTTAAGACCTGATTTTGAATATTTCTTCTGAAAATATTCAATAAAATGTTCTATCAGATGAGGGATATCCTCTTTTCGTTCCCTTAATGGAGGTATATAAATGGGAACCACATTGATCCTGTAATAGAGGTCCTCTCTGAACTTGCCCTCTTTGATGAGTTCCTTAAGATTCTTACCAGTCGCATAGATACATCTTACATCTATCCTGATAGGTTCCCTTCCTCCAAGACGGGTAATCGTGCTATCCTCAAGCACCCTTAAAAGCTTTGCCTGAAGCTGAAGAGGCATATCACCAATCTCATCAAAGAAGATAGTACCACCGCTGGCCAGCTCAAACCTTCCTTTCTTTGTATCTGTGGCACCTGTAAAGGCTCCTCTTTCATGACCGAATAGCTCTGATTCAAAAAGAGTCTCAGGGATAGCAGCACAATTGATCTTTATATAAGGGCCACCTTTTCTATGGCTTCTGTTATGAATAGCATTTGCTACAAGTTCTTTCCCTGTACCACTCTCACCCTGAATAAGAACAGGCACATCAGTACAGGCTATTGCCTCTATCCTGTCAAATATCTCCTTCATAGCAGGGCTTACTCCGATAAGTCTCTCGTAGGTCGTCTCTTTAATAGATTCTCTGAGCCGTATCACCTCTTTTTCAAGTCTTCTGAAGTTCAGAAATCTCTCTATCACAAGAAGGAGTTCTTCATTTGAAAAGGGCTTCGCAATGTAATCAAAGGCGCCGTCCTTTATTGCCTGAACAGCTGTCTTTACCTCAGCAAAGGCGGTTATTATTATTACACCTGTATCAGGATATCTTGACTTTACCTCTTTTAATATTAATAAACCATCCTTGCCAGGGAGTTTAAGGTCCGTTATCACTATATCAAAATCATGTTCTTTAAGAATCTCAATAGCCCTGTCTCCATTATCACATTCCTTTACAACAAAACCCGTGGAACTGAGGAAATGGCTCATTCCGAGCCTCATAGCAGGATCATCTTCTATGAGTAAAATCTTTTCCTTCATTGTGACTCAGGTAATTCTACTATAAAGGTAGTACCTCTTTCTGAGGTTTTTACATGTATTGCTCCATTATGTTGCTCCACAATGGACTTGCTTACAGAAAGGCCAAGACCAGTTCCTTCACCCACAGGCTTTGTGGTAAAAAATGGATCAAATATCTTTGGCAATATCTCATCAGGTATCCCGGGACCAGTATCACTAAAGGAGACCAGGCACTTTCCATTCTCAGAAGATGTCTTTATGACAAGTGTCCCCTTCTGGCCATCCATTGCCTGGACTGCATTTAATATTATATTAAGAAATACCTGTTCCATCTTATTCCTGTCAACCCTGACTTCTGGAACATCCTTTGTAAATTCCTTTATAACCATTATGCCCCTTTTTGTGATAATGTATTCCATAAGTCTCAAGACATTTTCTATGAGTTCATTCACGGATGAATATGTCATAACAAGCTCTGTCTGCTTTGAAAAATCAAGAAGCTGTCTTATTATATCCTGTATCTTCTGCAGGCCTGTATTAATAACCTCTATATGTTTCTGACGAGTCTCTTCATCCATATCTGTTGAAATCAGATTATTAAAACAGAGCCGTATACCTCCAAGGGGATTGTTGATCTCATGGGCAAGCCCAGCGGAGAGCTGTCCTATTGCAGCAAGTTTCTCTGTTATCCTCATCTGCTCTTCCATCTGTTTCCTTTCTGTTATATCCTTAACATAATGAACTGCCTTTATAACCTCTCCTTTATCATTAAATATAGGATAGAGATGAATGTAATAATGTCTTCCTGTTTCATCTTCCCAGTATTCAGATAAAGGTCTTTTTTCTTCTTTTAGCCTCTTCAAGAAACAGACAGGACATATTGTGTCAGGGTCACAATTTTCAGGCTCGCATTTTTCCTTGAAAACAGCCCTGATGCCCTTTGTCATCCATTCTCTATAGGCGCTATTGGTAAGTTCAACAGTACAGTCAGGTGCAATTAAGGCAAGTGGATCTGATATGCCCTCAAAGATTGTTTTTAAGGTCTCTGCATGCTTTCTCATAGCCTCCTGTGCCTCATAAAGATACCGTGACATCTGATTAAATGAAGTTATCAGCTCTCCTATCTCATCCTTTGATTGAACAGGTATATTCTGATTCAGCGGTTCTGTACCATCTACTATATTTTTAAATATACCTGTCAGTCTTCCAAGGGGTCTGCTCACAAGACTCCAGAATGCGCCCTGAAGGGATAGGAACAGGAAAAAAAGTGATATTATCCCGAATACAAAAGTTGAGATGGCGATACCCTTTATCTCACCAAGGGTGGTTGCAAGTGGCACAGCTACTGATTCCACCCCCATTACATCTCCCTCATTCCAGTAAAAATCTTTTGTCCTATTGTATTTCTTTACAAGGGATTTAGGGGCATCCTTTAGTTTCCCATGACATACAAGACAACTCTTTTCAACAACAACTGGCTTTGCCCTGATAAGATACTCCTGACCACTGTCATTTATGATGCCATTCCATGTAGTTTTTTCCCTATTTTTATTGAAAAATTCTATAAGTCTTCTATGAAGTTCATCAGCCGTATTCTTTGGATTTAACGGGTTTATTGAAACCCTTTTGTAGATGTAATCTCCAAGCTCATTGTTAAATCTTTTCATCACACTGAATCTTACATGAGTAGTTGACATTGCCTCAACTATAAAGTCATCCCTTCTGCTGCCATGAAGGATATTAAACATGGCAGGTCTTAGCTCTTCCTTAACATAATCACCAACTGCATCAATCTGGGCAAGGATTATCCTTGTCTTTTCGCTGGCATCCTCAAGAACCCTTTCTTTGAGATGATAATAGAGGATTACAGAGAAGATAATGCAAAAAACAATCAGTATAAGGGCTATAGCAAGTGTGAATTTTGTGCTTAGTGAAAGGTTTTTTAACCTCATCTTTGTTTAATTTTAATAAATGTATATATATTTAAGCAAGAAAGAGGTTCCTTCCCGTAACCCGCTGAGATGACTTCCTTAATCAAAAGGTGAGCTGTTTCATGAACAGGGAATCTTGATCTAAAGGGACCTCTGGCAGAGGAGCTGCCAGAATCCATGATTTTCTGATATTGCTTCTTTTTGAATACGGTGATTTGCCGATAGAAAATGGGCAGTCTGCCTCAAAGCCTTTACAAAGCGACGATTTTTATTTATTATGTAACAAGAGGTTTTTCACCAGATGGTGAAGTTAGATATATATAGCAAGCTGATTAATAACCTTACATTAAGGTGTCGCAGGTAAAGTCCTTTCAGCATTCTGCCCATTTATTTAAAGCGGATTTGGTACATTCTATCGGCGATTTGAGGTGAATACTATATGTAAGATTTTAATCTGCGATTTTTGTTATAATATTTAAATTTATTACATATGGAGGTATGGTTTGAAGGTATCAGAACAGGCAATTGAGAGATTTAAAAAGATACTGAGAGAATCAAAGGCAGAGGATGCAGGGATTAGAATTTTTCTCTCAGGTGGTTGAAGGCCATCTCTGGCTATGGACATAGCCAAAGAACCTTATGCAACTGACAGCGCTATGGAATTTGATGGTCTTAAACTCTATCTTGATATGTGGGCACAGAATATACTTGCACAGGCAACCATTGATTATTCAGAAGGTTATGGATTTACCATAACAGGTGCCTCAGAACCAGGCTCATGCTGTAGTTGATGAACTTTAAACATTATAACATTTAAGTCTTCGACTGCTTCAGGTTTATTATTCAACAATAAGTATCAGCATCAAGGATAAAAGGCGGATATACCTCAAAACAGTTGGCATGGAAGTTTCATTGATAAGACTCCTCTTTTACTCTGTTTTTCTGCACTATAGTATTTAAGGTATAGCTCTAAAGGCTTTTTTGGCGTGCCATCCTTCCCTGAATAGTTTTTTTAGAGAAGAGGAAAGAAAAATTTAGCTTTATTTAATATGATAAAATAAAACATGGGCTTTGAGATTATTGATGTAGCCGGAGATGTTGGAATCAGGGCTGATGGTGGTAAGCTTGAAGAGGTCTTTATAAATGCTGCAAAGGGCTTATACAGTCTAATTACTGACACGGATAGTATAAACCTTGAAAAAACCCTGAACATCGAGATCAGGGCTCATAATATAGCCGGGCTTCTGGTCAATTTTTTAAATGAGCTTATATTTCATTTTGATGCCTATGGATTTATTGGAAGGAGCATTGATATAGAAAGTAATATTAATATTAACATTATAAATGAAGAAAACAGGGATCTCTGGCTCAAAGCTATAATTAAAGGTGAGGACTTTGATCCTGAAAGGCATGAAAGAAGGCTTCTTGTAAAGGCTGCAACTTATCATAAACTCAGGTTTTATAAGGACAATGACAGGTGGAAGGTGAACATAATCTTTGATATCTGAGGAGGTGAGACCATGGCAATAGAGGGTTTAAGAAGGATAGATGAAAACAGGCTTGAAGTCCCCAGGGATTATAAACCAGGTATGAGGACAAATGGGATAATCTTTGTTGACGAGGAACTTGAAAAAGAGCTTGAAAAAGAGTCCATTGACCAGGTTGCCAATGTTGCGACCCTTCCAGGTATAGTTGGCTCATCCCTTGCAATGCCAGATATCCATACAGGTTATGGATTTGCGATCGGAGGTGTGGCAGCCTTTGATATAAAAGAGGGGGTCATCTCTCCAGGCGGTGTGGGTTATGATATAAACTGCGGGGTAAGGCTTTTAAGAAGCAATCTCACAAAGGAAGAGCTCCTTCCAAAGATAAAGGAACTTGTCAATGCCCTCTATAATGAAATACCAACTGGTGTGGGCTCCAGGGGAAAGATAAAGCTTGATTCTTCATCTGAAAAAGAGCTCCTCAAAAAAGGGGCGAGATGGGCGGTTGAGAATGGCTATGGTGATAGCTCTGATCTTGAGAGGATTGAATCAGGCGGTTGTATTGAAGGAGCAGACCCATCAATAATAAGTGACAAGGCCTATGAAAGAGGAAGGGCACAGCAGGGGACACTTGGCTCAGGAAATCACTTTCTTGAGGTGCAGTATGTGGATGAGATATACGATGAAAAGGCAGCCACAGAGCTGAGTCTTTTTAAAGATCAGATAACAGTGATGATTCATACTGGTTCAAGGGGATTTGGCCATCAGGTATGCACAGACTTTCTTGAGATAATGGAAAGGGCCGCTAAGAAATATGGTATAGAGCTTACTGATAAGGAGCTTGCCTGTGCCCCTGTGAACAGCCCTGAGGCGCAGGATTATCTTGCAGCAATGAGGTCTGCTGCCAATTATGCCTGGGCAAACAGGCAGTGTCTGATGCACTGGACAAAGGAATGTTTTATAAAGGTCTTCAACATATCTCCAAGTGAGCTCGGGCTCACTTTGATTTATGATGTTGCACATAACATTGCAAAGATAGAGGAGCATGTTGTTAATGGTAAGAGGCTGAAACTTGTTGTCCATAGAAAGGGTGCTACAAGGGCCTTTCCACCAGGGCATCCTGAGCTTCCAGATATATATAAAAGTCTTGGTCAGCCTGTAATAATACCTGGAGATATGGGCAGATATTCCTATCTTCTTCTTGGCACAGAAAAGGCAATGAAGGAGACCTTTGGCTCTACATGCCACGGAGCTGGAAGGCTTCTTTCAAGGCATCAGGCTATTAAAAAGGCTAAGGGAAGGTCAATATCAAGGGAGATGGAGGATAAAGGCATTATTGTTAGGTCTGCTGGAAGGGAGACCCTTGCTGAGGAGATGTCAGAAGCCTACAAGGATGTATCAAATGTGGTGGATGTTGTGAACAGGGCTGGTATCTCAAAAAAGATTGCAAGACTCCATCCTATTGGTGTGATAAAGGGATAGATTTGGAAAAGCTGAGGATTGGAAAGATTCCCTATCTTAATCTCTTTCCCTTTTTTTATTTTCTTGAAAAGCTCAAAGAGCCGGTCTTTGAATTTATAGAAGATATACCATCAAGATTGAATAAAAAATTAAGGGCTGGTGAAATAGATATAAGTCCCTCCTCTTCTATTGAATACCTGTTAAACCAGGACCTTTATGAGATTATAGAGAACCATTCTATAAGCTCAAAAGGACCTGTAAAGAGCATAATCCTCTTCAGTAAAAGTCCTTTAAAGGAGCTCGCCAATAGGACACTCCTGGTAACAGATCAGTCTGATACCTCAATAATACAGTTAGAGATAATAGCAAATATATTCCTCAGGCTTGATATAAAGACAGAGAGGAGTAATCTTTCTTTAGATGAAGGCCTGAGCGAATATCCTGCCTATTTACTTATCGGTGATGAGGCAATGAAAAATCTCTATCTCAATAAAAAGTTTTATATTTATGACCTTGGAGAACTGTGGAAAAGATATACAGGTCTTCCCTTTGTGTATGCACTATGGATAATAAGAAAAGATGCCATTAATAACAGAGGTCTCTTGATTAAAAAGCTTAAGGAAGAACTTGATAATATAAAAAGAGAGTTTTTAAAAGCCCCTGCTCGGATCTCTCATCTACCAGAGATATCAAAGATTATAGGGCCTCAGGAGGTATTGTCTTACTGGGAGACCCTGTCATTTGATTTAACCGAGGAGCATAAAAAGGGATTGGAACTTTTCAGATATTATGCAATGATGCTCAATCAGAAAAAAGATTCTTTATCTTATCCATAAATGTCTTTTGAGGTTCCTCATTATTCAGCCTTGCAAGTTCCTCAATAAGCTCTTTTTGCCTTGGTGTAATCTTTTTTGGTACCTCTATGTAAACCCTTACAATTTGATTACCCCTCGTATGGCTATGAAGCCTCTGAATTCCCTTCCCTTTGAGAACAAACTCTGCGCCTGATGATGTCCCTGGCGGGATTCTTAATTTAGCAGGGCCCTCAAGGGTGGGGACCTCTATGTCTGCACCAAGCACTGCCTGAGGAAATGTTATAGGTATCTCACATATTATATTATTACCATCCCTTTTGAAAAGGGGATGTTCCTCCACAGTTATATACACATAAAGGTCTCCAGGAGGACCACCATTCTGACCCAGTTCACCCTCACCCCTTAATCTCAGCTTTGAGCCTGTCTCAACTCCAGCAGGTATCTTTATTGATAATGCCTTTGTCTTTGTGATGAGACCGCTGCCCTTGCATCTTTTGCAGGGATCTCCGATTACATAACCCTTTCCATGACATTTCCCGCAGGTCTTTGATATGGTAAAGAATCCCTGCTGGTATCTTACCTGACCTGTACCCCTGCAATTTAGACAGGAGGAAGGTTTTCTACCCGCTGAACCTGTCCCGGCACAGTCAGCACAGGGCTCTGTCTTTGGTATCTCTATAATCTTTTCAGCACCAAAGGCTGCCTCATGGAGATTTATCGTGAGGTTGTAACGAAGGTCTTCGCCTCTCCGGGGTCTATGAGTCCTTCTGCCACTGAAGGCACCAAAGAAATCTTCAAAGATATCTTCAAAGATATCACCAAAGGTACCGGTGAAGGGCCCAAATCCAGGCCCTTCAGTATATGTTGATGTCCCGAACTGGTCATACTGCTGTCTTTTTACAGGATCACTCAAGCAGGCATAGGCTTCATTTATCTCCTTGAATTTTTCCTCTGCCTCTTTGTTACCAGGATTCCTGTCAGGATGATATTTAAGGGCAAGTTTTCTAAAGGCCTTCTTTATCTCCTCAGGACTGGCATCCCTTGATACACCGAGGATTTCATAGTAATCCTTCATCTCTCTCATCAATTATTTTTAACCCCGATCTACAACAACAGTACCCGTCTGAATTTCACTTTTTGTCCTTTTTATCAACATCCTCAAACTCTGCCTCCACCACATCCTCTTCTTTTTTCTTACCCTCTTCTGAACCGGAGGCAGCAGCGCCAGCTCCTGCTCCTGATGCTGCTGCCTTATATATATGCTCAGCAATCTTGTAGGAAGCCCTTGTAAGCTCCTCTATTGCTTTTTTAATCTCATTTACATCATTAGAAGACTCCTTTACCTTCCTGCACCTGTCAAGCGCCTCCTCAATGGTCTTCTTTTCTGCTTCTGTTACCTTATCACCGTATTCTCTCAGGGATTTTTCAACTGAATAAATAAGGTTGTCTGCCTCGTTCCTTACCTCTGCAATCTGCTTCTTTCTCCTGTCTTCCTCTGCGTGAGCCTCAGCCTCTCTCATCATCCTCTTGATCTCTTCTTCTGTTAATCCACTTGAGGCGGTTATCCTTATGGACTGCTCCTTGCCTGTACCAAGATCTTTTGCCGAGACATGAAGGATTCCATTTGCATCTATATCAAAGGTGACCTCTATCTGAGGCACCCCCCTCGGTGCAGGTGGTATCCCCACAAGCTCAAAGACCCCGAGGAGCTTATTATCTGCTGCCATGGGTCTCTCACCTTGATACACCTTTATGGTAACAGCGGGCTGATTATCAGTGGCAGTGGTGAATATCTGTGACTTCTTGGTTGGTATTGTTGTATTCCTTTCTATAATCTTTGTGAAAACACCTCCCAGTGTCTCAATACCAAGCGAAAGAGGTGTAACATCAAGGAGCAGGACCTCCTTTACTTCACCCTTAAGTACTGCCGCCTGTATAGCTGCTCCTACTGCAACAACCTCATCAGGATTAACTGTCTTATTCGGGTCTTTGCCAAAATAAGCTTTTACAGTCTCCTGAACCTTTGGTGTCCTTGTCTGACCACCCACAAGAATCACCTCATCAATATCCTTCTGGGATAGATTTGCATCAGACAGGGCAAGCTTGCATGGACCCAGGGTCTTCTCTATAAGATCCCCAACGAGCTGTTCTAACTTTGCCCTTGTGAGTTTCATCACCAGGTGCTTTGGGCCTGTGGCATCTGCAGTTATAAATGGAAGATTTATCTCTGTCTCCATTGCCTGAGAGAGTTCTATCTTTGCCTTTTCAGCAGCCTCCTTCAGCCTCTGCAGTGCCATCTTATCCTGTCTGAGGTCAATCCCCTGATCCCTTTTGAATTCCTCTATCATCCAGTCCATAATCCTGAGGTCAAAGTCATCGCCACCAAGATAGGTATCACCATTGGTAGCCCTGACCTCTATAACACCCTCTCCTATTTCCAGTATAGAAATATCAAAGGTTCCACCACCAAGGTCATAGACCGCTATCTTTTCTTCTTTCTTTTTGTCAAGACCGTAGGCAAGGGCTGCTGCTGTTGGTTCATTTATTATCCTCAAGACATTCAAACCAGCAATCCTTCCAGCATCCTTGGTTGCCTGCCTCTGGCTGTCATCAAAATATGCCGGGACTGTAATAACCGCCTCTGTAACAGGCTCTCCGAGATAATCCTCTGCAGCCTGTTTAAGCTTCTGAAGTATCATGGCTGATATCTCAGGAGGTGAATAAACCTTTCCCATAATCTCCACATGAGCATCACCATTTGGAGCCTGCACGATCTTGTAAGGAAGCCTCTTCATAGCCTCTTTAACTTCAGCAGAATCATATTTCCTTCCCATTAATCTCTTTATTGAAAAGATAGTATTTGTAGGATTGGTTATCGCCTGTCTTTTGGCAATCTGACCAACAAGTCTATCGCCTTTCTCTGTAAAGGCTACAACAGAGGGGGTTGTCCTTGAACCCTCCTGATTTGGTATCACAACAGGTTCACCACCTATAACAACTGCAACAACAGAGTTTGTTGTTCCAAGGTCAATTCCAATTGCCTTTCCCATATTTTCTACCTCCTTTTTTTAAATTTATCCTGTAATCTCTTTCTTTTCAGGTTTTTTTGATACCGCTACTAAAGAGGGTCTCAAAACCTTATCCTTATACATATATCCCTTTCTCAACTCCTCTACTACAGTCATTTCATCTACATCATCCCTCTCCACCATTGACATTGCCTCATGATACAGGGGATCAAAGGGTTTCATGTATGATTCTATCTGTGAAAGCCCTGCCCTCTCAAGGGCCTTCAGGATCTCTTTCAGGGTGAGTTTCACACCCTCAACAAGTCCTGAATAGGCATTCTCTGCATGTTTTATGGCCATCTCAAGATTGTCCAGAGAAGGGATAAGAGAATTTATTAATGCCTCATTAGAGTACTTTATGATATCTTCCTTTTCACGGGTTACCATCTTTTTGTAATTCTCAAATTCTGCATACAGCCTCATATATCTATCCTTTAAGTCCTCAATCTCCTTTTTGAGGCCATTTATGAATGCCTCTTCATTGAATGTAAGCTCTTGTCTTTCTTCTTTTGGAATCTCTTGTTTTTCCTCATGAACTATACCTTGAGGGGTCTCGGAAACATCTTCCCGAAGACCCTCTTTTAGCTCCTTTTCATTATCCATGTCTGCACCTCCCTGAAAGGACATCTGTAATAAAATCAGATACAGACCTTACCATTGAGATAGCCTTTGCATAATCCATCCTTTTGGGACCTATCAAACATATAGCCCCCGCTGGTCTATCCTTTTCATAATAAGTTGATGCCACAATGCTGAAATCCTGCATCTCCTTTATCTGGTTCTCATTGCCTATTATAACCTTCATCCCGTTGCTTTTGTAAATAAGTTCATCAAGGAGATTCAGGATGAGGTGTTTATCCTCAATCGCCCTTACAAGTTCTCTAATTTTTGAAATATTAAAGAAATCAGGAAGTTCAAAGACCTGAGAAAAACCATGGATAAAAAGCATATCCTCTGTAAGGAGTGCCTCCCTGCAGAGCCTGATAGATTTTGAGATGAGGGCATCACACATAACCTTCTCCCTTGTCATCTCTTTAAAGATTAATTCCCTTATCTCATTTATTGAATAACCAAAAAACCTTAAATTTATATACCTTGCTGCCTCATTCAGCTCGGATTGTGAAAGCGGAGTGCTTATATCAAGGATTCTTCTTTTAGTAATTCCCTCTGCTGTCTCAAAATTGAAAAGGATCTGTGAGGAACTTAATTTTTTAATCTCTATCTTCTTTATTATTGTGTTTCCTTCAAAGGGGTGTGAGGCCACACTCACATAATGAGTTAAGGTAGCGAGTGATTTTGTAGTTCTTTCAAGCATCAGTTCAATATTATCTCTAATATCCTCAAGTCTCCTTGTCAGTTCTCTTATAAGAAGAGTATTTATCTTCGGTTCATTGCTGAGGATATTGTTTACATAGAATCTAAATCCCCTGTCAGTTGGTATCCTTCCTGCTGAGGTATGAGGTTGAAAAAGATAACCAAGTTCCTCGAGATCAGCCATGACATTCCTTATGGTTGCTGAGGAAAGGTCAAAACCATACTTCTTTGCAATATGTCTTGATCCAACAGGATCAAGCCTCTGAATATAACTCTCTACCACAGCTATTAATATCTTCTTGGCCCTCTCGTCAAGCATATCAATCTACCTCGTTAGCACTCTCAGTGCGAGAGTGCTAAAATTAATATAGCAACTCCTGAGAATCTATGTCAAGTAAAGGAGGCACTCCCTAATTATTCTTGCTGCCATGATGGAAGTTATGCCTGATGGATCAAAAGGCGGTGAGACCTCTACTATATCAAGACCTGCAAGCCTTATCCCTCTCAAATTCCTTATAAATGAAAGGACATCCCCAGGTCTCCATCCACAGGGTTCAGGGGTACCTGTACCAGGTGAATAGGCGGGATCAAGCACATCTATATCAATGGAGATATATACATCCTTACCTTTAAGAACTTTAAAAAACTCTTCGGAAGGAAGGTGAGGAGAATAATATATTCCCGAAGACCTGTAATATTCTGCCTCCTCCCTTGAGCCCGACCTGATACCAAACTGGAAGATCCTCTCATGAGGGATTATCTCGCTTATCCTTCTCATTACTGTGGCATGGGATAATCTTAAACCGTTGTATTCATCTCTCATGTCAGCATGGGCATCAAGAGTCACAACATAAAGTTCTTTAAACTTATGTGAAAGGATATCTACAACTGGATAGGTAATAAGATGTTCTCCTCCAATAATAAAGGGCAGGCTATCTGAATCAAGAAGGTATTTTATAGCCTCCCTTATTTCATCAACTGCCTTTTCAATTGAGCCTGAGATGAGAAGGTCTCCTCTATCAGAGAATCTTATATTATGGAGATCACCCCCTGCCAGAAGATCATATTCTTCCAGACCGTAGGAGGCTTCTCTTATAGCAACAGGAGCAAACCTCGTTCCGGGTCTATAGGATGTACTGAGGTCCAGTGGTATCCCAACTATTGTAAAAGGACCTCCTTCAGAACTTGCCATAAAGGATCTGGTCTTTTCAAATACCGGCATCTTTTAAAAACTTTGGCAGCACAAAGGATGCCCTGTGAATGTCAGGGGTATAATATTTTGTTTCAAATTCTGAAGCCCTCTGGGGAATGGAAGGATCATACTTTTTAGACCCTGCTGTAAAACTCCAGTATCCTGATGGATAGGTTGGGACAGGCGAGGTATAAATCCTGCAGATAGGAAAGACTTTTTCCATAGATGTCTTTACCTTTTTTATGAGGGAAGTATGAAGAAAGGGCGATTCAGACTGGGTTACAAGAATCCCATCCTTTTTTAATGCCCTGTAGCAGTCTTTATAAAAGGATTCTGAAAAGAGACCTTCTGCAGGTCCAACAGGATCAGTTGAATCAACTATTATAATATCAAATCTGTTTTCCTGTTGCTGTACATACTTTATACCATCAGCTATCTCAACGCTGAATCTGGGGTCTCCTTCAAAGGAGCTGTAAAAGGGAAGGAATTTTTTAGAAACCTCAACAACATCTCTATCTATCTCTACAAGGATCGCCTCTCTTGTAATCCTGTGTTTAAGGATCTCCCTCAGGGTACCACCATCTCCACCTCCTATAACAAGAACGCTCTCAGGTTCTGGATGACTCAAAAGTGGTACATGCGTTATCATCTCATGATAAAAGAATTCATCCCTTTCAGTTGTTTGAAAGGTTCCCTCAAGAAATAACACCCTTCCAAACTGATAGGAGTCCACCATAAGGATTTCCTGATATGGTGAGGTCTTTCTGTAAAGCGTCTCCTTTATCTTTATTCCGAGGGACAGGTCAGGGGTCTGTTTTTCTGCCAACCACAATTCTGTCTCTGGCATCTTTCACCTTAATAC
The DNA here is from genome assembly GCA_041082235.1 of Thermodesulfovibrionales bacterium. Lineage (GTDB taxonomy): Bacteria > Nitrospirota > Thermodesulfovibrionia > Thermodesulfovibrionales > CALJEL01 > CALJEL01. The sequence goes on from JBDOIG010000308.1 coordinate 25,427, forward strand.
CATAGAGGAACTGCTGCAAAGACACAGCCTATCTTTTTTACTATATGCTCAACAGCCTTTACATAGATTTGATTTAAAGGAAGTCCCCTTACCTCAAAGGCCTCTCTGAGCATATCAACAACCTTTTCCTCCGCCACCTCCCTGGAGCAATAACCTGAAAACTCCATTATCACTCCATAGCTATCCTTTTTTGAAATACCAACAGCTACAGATGCTGATATGAGCCTACCTTCTTCAGAAGATATAAGGGAACCATAAGCTATAGGAAGAAGAATCCCTGGCTGTATATTAACTGTGTCATGATATACCGCTCCCGGGGGAAGGATGCTGCTTACCTTCAGTAGATTTACATTACCTACTCCTGAAAGGAGTAAGGACCTGTCAAAGGCAGTAAGTTCTGTTTTTCCCTCAGAGGCAGCTCCAACAAGGGAAAATTTTGTGGGCATGGGAAGCCCGGGCATTAGAAATTCTCTTGTTAATGTCCTTTCTTCTGTCTCTGTCAACTTTACCTCTCCTTTCCTGGATTTTTAATCCAGATATTATAGTTTTATTAGCAAAGTATTATAAACTAATCTGTCCCCTGAATCAATAAAAAAATTCATCTTGGCTTTCTTATCTGAAGCAACCTCTTCGCAGCAGCCCTTACAGCCTCTGATACATTTCTGTTCTTTTCCAGAAGCTCAAGGTCCCTTGTTTTAAGATTTGTCACAAAACCAACCGCTATACCGGGTGGTGTCTTGGGATTTGTTACAAGTGCCTGAACTATAGAATAGTTTTTCATCCAGTCCCTGTTATTTGCTATTTGTCTCAGGACCTCTTCGGGGATAGACCTCTGTCTTGCTATCATCTCTATCTCTGATTCAGTTATCTTTGGATTCTCTATTACACTCAATACCACATCCTTATTTGTATCCTTAATAAGGATTGACCTTATCTCCCGCCCACCTCTCATGGCAAGAAGCCTTCTTTTAGGGACAGGGAGTCTCTGAATCTTCATTAAAAGGCTCTCTTTTTTTCTTTCCTCTTTTTCCTCTGTAATAACAGGCCTTGCCGGTGTTATCTGTGATGCCTTTTGTAAAACAGGAAGGTTAAGGAGGCTGGCTACTTCTGCCTTTATTTCCTCAGGAGTATTATGATGTTCGTAGAGGAGTTTAAGTATTTCAGGTCTCTGCTTATTTGCATGAAGGATTTCATTGAATATATTGCTGTCTGAGGCGTCTTCAATAAGTATCTCAATGACATCAGCTGATGTCACTGAGAGGTCCAGACCTATAGCCCGCTGTTCTTCCATCACTCCTTTTTCAGATATAAAAAGTATTCCACATTTCCCTTCTGTCCTTCAAGGGGTGACCTGAAACTGCCTATAACAGAAAAACCCATTCCCTTTGCTTCATTGGCAACCATCTCAACTGCCATAAGTCTCTTTGCCTCATCCCTTACTATCCCGCCCTTTCCCACATCCTTTCTACCGACCTCAAATTGCGGTTTTACAAGGCACAATGCCTCTCCCTCAGGTTTCAGAAATTCTATCACTCTTGGAAGGACTTTAGTAAGTGATATAAAGGAGACATCTACTGTAGCTATATCAATAGCCTCAGGTATGGCATCCCGTTGAAGGTATCTGATATTTGTCTTTTCAAAAAGTATAATCCTTGGATCATTTCTTAAGCTCCAGGCAAGCTGTCCATACCCAACATCTATACAGTAGACCTTTCTGGCACCGTGCTTGAGAAGGCAATCAGTAAAACCACCTGTAGAACAGCCCACATCCATAGCAATCTTATGTGTTACATCAATCTTGAAATGTAAAAGGGCTGCTTCAAGTTTAAGCCCTCCCCTGCTTACATAAGGAAGCCCTGCGTCCTTAAGCTGTATATCTCTATCAGGATTTATTAATGTCCCTGGTTTTGTGCAGGGATGACCATCAATAAAGACCTTACCCTCCATTACGAGGGATCTTGCCCTCTCACGGGTGCTCACAAGACCCCTCTCAACAAGCACCCGGTCAAGCCTCTCTTTTTTCATCTTTAAAATAAGGTTTCAAACATTTCTCATAGATAAGCAGGACTATCCATTGCCCAATTCAAAAAATGAATTCTCTCCCCGCTTCCACGAAGTGGAATGGATGTCCATAAAGTTACACACGGCATCTTCTTATGTCGCCACTCTTTATGCTCACAGTGTAACAGTAGTCCTTTCCATTAATAAAAGTGCTGAATTTATTATCCCTGTCTTATCAAGCCCGTGTCGCTGTCTCAGCTCCTGCTGGGTACCGTGTTCCACAAACTGATCAGGTATTCCGAGAGACCTTATATGGATATCCTGTAGCCCCACCCTCTGGAAAAATTCCATTACAGCACTTCCAAAACCTCCAATCAGGGCGTTATCTTCAACAGTAATTATCCTCTTTATCCGTCTTGCGAGGGAATAGATAAGGGACTCATCAAGGGGTTTTACAAATCTTGCATTCACTACTGTTACATCAATATCCATCTTTCTTAATTCCTCTGCAGCCTCTATTGCTGGAGCCACCATATTACCAATAGCGAGTATCATCAGATCATCTCCACTCATGAGTACCTCTGCCTGTCCAACGTCAAAGGGATTCCTCTGGCCTTCTATGATAATAGCCTTCCCCCTGGGATACCTTATGGCTGAGGGACCATCAATCTTCATGGAAAGGGCAAGCATTGCCTTCAATTCAATACCGTCTCTGGGAGACATTATAATCATATTTGGTATGAGCCTTAAATAGGAAAGGTCAAATTGCCCCTGATGAGTGGCTCCATCTTCACCAACTATGCCAGCCCTGTCAATACAGAATGTCACAGGAAGCCTCTGAATACAGACATCGTGTATAATCTGGTCAAAGGCCCTTTGAAGAAAAGTGGAATATATTGCCACATAGGGTCTCAGACCTTCTCTTGCAAGACCTGCAGCAAAGGTTACAGCGTGCTGTTCAGCGATACCCACATCATAAAGTCTCTCAGGAAACCTTTCAGAAAAACAGTTAAGACCTGTCCCGTCCTTCATGGCAGCTGTAATCGCTATAATCCTTTTATCTTTTGAGGCGAGTTCTGTAAGGTATTGACCAAAAAGCTCACTGTAGGTCTGCTGGGTTGACTTTACAGGACTACCAGTCTCAAGGCTGAAAGGCCCTACGCCATGGAAGACACAGGGATCCTCCTCTGAGTACTTATATCCTTTGCCCTTCTTGGTTATTACATGCAGAAGCACGGGTCCTTTTATATCCTTTAATTTTTTGAGGGTTGATATCAGAAGTTCTATATTATGACCATCAATGGGTCCGAGATATTCAAAGCCAAGCTCCTCAAAGAGGAGGCCAGGTGGCAGGAATATTCCTTTCAGTGTCTCCTCTGCCTTTTCTGCAAGTCTTGCCACAGGTTCACTGAATTTCCTGGGGATATTTTTAAGTATCTGTTTTGTCTCATCCTTGAATTTTCTATAAAGATTTCCTGTTAATATCCTGTTCAGATATTCTGCAAGGGCTCCCACATTCTTTGATATGGACATCTCATTGTCATTAAGTATTACAATAAGGTCTTTTTTCCTCTGGCCTGCGTGATTCAGTGCCTCAAAGGCCATGCCTGCAGTAAGAGCCCCATCTCCAATGACCGCTATCACCCTCTTTTGCTCTCCTTTAATATCCCTTGCCTCTGCCATTCCAAGGGCTGCTGATATGGATGTGGAACTATGGCCTGTTCCAAAGGCATCATGAGGGCTTTCCTCTATTCTTGGAAATCCAGAGATACCTCCTGACTTTCTTAATGTATGAAATACACTGTATCTACCTGTGAGAAGTTTATGAGGATAGGACTGGTGGCCCACATCCCAAATTATCCTGTCATGAGGAGAGTTAAAGACATGGTGAAGGGCTATAGCGATTTCCACAACACCGAGGTTTGAGGCAAGATGACCTCCGTTCCTTGAGACGGTCTCAATTATAACCTGTCTTATCTCAGAGGCTAAATTCTTTAGTTCCTCAATGCTCAGTCCTTTTATATCTTCTGGTCCTCTTATAGATTCAAGCATCATGAACTCCTCTTTAATAAATAAAGGGCAATCTCCTTAAGAGGTTCAGCCCCTTTTCCAAGACCTGATATTAATTCAACTGCCTCTTCCACAAGTTCCTTTGCCCTCTTTCTTGACCTCTCAACTCCATAGAGTCTTGGATAGGTCAATTTCTTTTTCCTCTCATCAGAACCGGTGGGCTTCCCGGTCTTAGAGGGGTCACCTGTCAGGTCAAGGATGTCATCTACTATCTGAAAGACCATGCCAATATTACTCCCATACCCTGTAAATAATGATAGGACATTGTCATCACTTTCAGCAAGTATGGGACCAAGCCTTACAGAGGCTGTTATAAGGGCAGCAGTCTTATGGCTGTGAATAAATTCAAGTGTATCCTTATCAGGCTTAGAATGCTCAGAAAGTATATCCTGTGCCTGGCCTGCAACCATTCCATAAAGGCCTGCCTTCTGGGCTATGTCCCTTACAGCCCTGAGGAGTGCCTTATCTGAAAGACCTCCTTCATTTGTTGTGAGCATATTAAATGCCTCTGTAAGGAGTCCATCTCCAGCGAGTATTGCCATTGCCTCTCCATAGACCCTGTGATTCGTAGGCTTTCCCCTTCTCATGTCATCATTATCCATTGCTGGAAGGTCATCATGGATAAGGGAATAGGTATGAATCAATTCAAGACTGCTTGCCTGAGGAAGTATCCTTAAAGGATCTTCTCCCAGGGATTCATAGGACATGAGGGAAAAGACAGGTCTGATCCTCTTTCCTCCAGCAAATAGACTGTATGTCATTGCTGAGTGAAGAATTTCAGGCATTATCTTTGAACTAAAATATCTCTTAAGGTAGGAATCTACAAGCCCCTTTTTTTCTTCTAGGTATCTTTTTATATCCATTTTACCTGACTGATAAGAATTTATGGGCAATCATACTCCTATTCCCGTAAGTTGTCCATAGACAAAAGGGCAGTATGCCTCAAGGCCTTTATTTTTATTTATCCTGTAACAGTAGGTTTTATTTAAGCTTCGTTGTATATATTCTATCGGCATTTTTGAACTATTCCCATTCAATGGTGCTTGGAGGCTTGGAACTTATATCATAGACAACCCTGTTCACACCACTCACCTCATTTATGATCCTCAATGAAATCCTTTCAAGAAGGTCATAGGGAAGTCTTGCCCAGTCTGCTGTCATCCCATCAAGGCTTGTTACAGCCCTCACTGCAATGACATTCTCATAGGTCCTCTCATCACCCATAACCCCAACGCTCTTGACAGGTAAAAGCACAGCAAAGGCCTGCCAGAGCTCTCTGTAGAGCCCTGCCTTCTTTATTTCCTCAAGGACAATAGAATCAGCCTCTCTAAGTATATTCAATTTATCCTCTGTAACCTCACCAATGCATCTTATAGCAAGCCCTGGACCGGGGAAGGGATGCCTCCAGCATATCTCCTCTGGAAGACCGAGCTCCTGACCGAGAAGCCTTACCTCATCCTTAAATAATTCTCTAAGAGGTTCAATGAGCTTGAGTCTCATAACCTCCGGAAGGCCTCCAACATTATGGTGACTTTTTATCACAGCTGAAGGTCCCTTAAAAGAGACACTCTCAATAACATCAGGATAAAGTGTCCCCTGCGCTAGAAACTCCACATCTCTGATCTCTTTTGCTTCCTCCTCGAAGACCTTTATAAATTCATTTCCTATTATCTTTCTCTTTTTTTCAGGATCAGTAATACCCTTGAGCTTCTTAAGAAATCTTTTTGAGGCATCCACATATTTAAGATGGATATGGAAGTTTTCTTCAAATGTCTTCTTGACCTTCTCTGCCTCTGCCTTTCTTAAAAGACCATTATCAACGAATATACAGGTAAGATTATCACCTATAGCCCTGTGGACAAGAACTGCAGTTACAGATGAATCAACTCCGCCACTCAGGGCACATATAACCTTCTTTCCATTCACCGCCTCTTTGATGCCCTTTATAGCCCATTCAATAAAGGACCTCATCTCCCATGAAGGCCTGCAGTGACATATCTCATAAGCAAAGTTCTGAAGGATCTTCACCCCTGGTTCTGTGTGAACCACTTCTGGATGGAATTGCAGGGCATATAACCTTCTTAAGTCATCAGCCATGGCAGCTACTGGAGAATTCTCAGTATGCCCTATAACATGAAATCCTGGAGGTATCTCCTCTATCCTGTCAGCATGACTCATCCATACCCTTGACCTGGGAGGTATATCTTTAAAGAGGCCCTTATTATCATCTATGATAAGCTCTGCCCTGCCATATTCACGCCTCTGTGCCCTTGCTACCTTCCCACCAAGCATATGGGCCATGGCCTGCATCCCATAACAAATCCCGAGAATAGGTATTCCAAGCTCAAAGATTTTTCTATCAGGCAGAGGAGCCCCTGGATCATAAACACTGCTTGGTCCACCTGAAAGTATGATGCCGTCTGGATGGAAGGCCTTTATCTTTTCAATGGAGACATTAAAGGGAAATATCTCTGAATATACCTTACCCTCCCTTATACGCCTTGCTATGAGCTGGGTGTATTGGGACCCAAAATCAAGGACAAGAATCCTCTGTGACTGTATCTCTACCATTCACGCCTGTAATTGGGAGCCTCTTTTACAAGGATAACATCATGGACATGACTTTCCCTCAGTCCTGCCTGTGTTATCTGTACAAACCTGGCCTTTTTCCTTAACTCCTCAAGGTTCCTTGCACCGCAATATCCCATCCCTGATTTTAGCCCGCCTATTAATTGATGCACTGTATTTGCCAGAGGACCTTTATAAGGGACCCTTCCTTCAACACCTTCTGGAACGAGTTTTTTTGGTTCCACATCCTGCTGACCATATCTGTCCTTTGTTCCTTGCATCATTGCACCCAGTGAACCCATGCCCCTGTATTCCTTATAACTTCTTCCCTCATAAAGCACTATCTCACCAGGGGACTCATCAGTACCGGCAAAGAGGCTACCTATCATAACGCTCGTTGCTCCAGCAGCAAGTGCCTTTGTTATATCACCTGAGTATTTTATCCCTCCATCTGCAATAATAGGTATCCTGTATCTTCTGGCAATCTTATAACAGTTCATAATTGCGGTTATCTGAGGTACGCCTGCACCTGCAACAACCCTTGTTGTACATATGGATCCTGGTCCTATCCCAATCTTTACGGCATCAGCACCTGCCTTTATAAGGTCAAGGGCACCTTCTTCAGTGGCCACATTTCCTGCAACGATGTCTATATCTAGTTTCCTTTTTAATTTTTTGAGGGTCTCTATAACTGCCCTTGAATGACCATGGGCTGTATCAATCACTATTACATCAGCGCCTGCCTTTGCAAGAAGCTCTGCCCTATGAATAGCCTCTTCTCCAACTCCCACAGATGCACCCACCATAAGCCTGCCAAGCCTGTCCTTGCAGGCATTCGGATATTTCTTTCTCTTTTCAATATCCTTTATTGTTATAAGCCCTTTAAGGTTAAAGTCCTTATCAACTATTGGGAGCTTTTCAATCTTGTATTTATGGAGTATCTCCTTTGCCTCATCAAGGGTTGTACCAACAGGTGCTGTTATCAGCCTATCCTTTGTCATGACATCACGGACCCTTTTATTCATATTTGTCTCAAATCTCATATCCCTGTTGGTTATAATACCTATAAGTTTTCCATTCTTTGTAACAGGAATACCCGATATCTTGTATGTGGACATGAGTTTTTCCACCTCAGCAAGTGTTGCATCAGGATCCACTGTAACAGGGTCAATTATCATGCCACTTTCTGATTTCTTGACCTTATCCACTTCCTTTACCTGTCTCTCCACAGACATTGCCCTGTGGATTATCCCGATCCCACCTTCCCTTGCAATGGCAATTGCCAGATTTGCCTCTGTTACTGTGTCCATAGCAGCACTCACAAGAGGGATATTGAGCTTAATGTGTCTGCTCAGGTAAGTTGTAAGGTCTACATCCTTTGGTAAGACATCAGAACGGGCAGGTAGTAATAAAACATCATCAAAGGTTAAACCATACTCTATCTTTTTATCCATCCTCTAAAACTCCTTTTTTGCTTTAAATTTTAACATGTAGAGGGTTGAGAAGGCAAACTCAGTAGATAATAAACCCTGCTATGCCTGCACCAAGGATTATAAAGGTTGGATCAATCTTTGTGAATGAAATAAGGATGAAGGAGATCATAGCAATCATAATGCTATAAAGGTCTATAAAAGAGGCCCTTCCAAGGGATATGGCTGTTGCCATGAGTAAACCTATAACAGCAGGTTTTATGCCCTTAAAGGCTGCATCCACAAAAGGAGATTTTCTGAAACCCTGATAATAATAGCTTATTAAGGTGACCACAATAAGGGATGGTAGATAGGAACTTATTGTGGCACCAACAGCGCCTGCAATTCCGAAGAGCTTATAGCCAATAAAGGCATTCATAATTGTAAGAGGCCCTGGTGTCATCTGACCCACTGCAATCGCCTCTATGAATTCCTGATGACTGAGCCAGTGGAGTTTCTCAACAAGCTCTTTTTCAAGGAGGGGTATCATTACATAGCCACCTCCAATGGTAAAGAGATTTATATAAAACAGTATAAAAAAGAATTTAAACATGTCTCCTTCCGTAGAGAATCAAACCAGTCAGTCCACTGAGGACTAACAGGGCAATTGGATTTATTTTTAAGATTGCTAAGATAAATATGGCAAGTCCAATGGCAACAGATGAGGAGCTATTCAGGATCTTTTTACCGAGTTTATAGATTACACTCAGGAGAAGTCCAATAACAGCTGCACCTATGCCTTTGAGAAAAGCCCTTACGACCTCTATCTCACGATATTTAATATAAACATATCCAAGGGCGATTACTATAACTAAAGATGGAAGAACCTGTCCTATAATGGTTACCACTGCTCCTTTGAATTTCCTGAGGCGATATCCAATAAATATCCCTGTATTTATAATTGGTGCCCCTGGCGTAAGCTGACCTATAGCAACTGCCTCGCTGAATTCCTCTTCATTAAGCCACTTATTTTTACGGACAAGTTCTCTTTCAAAAAAGGCAAGCATTGAATAGACACCACCAAATGCAAAGGCACCTATCTTTAAAAAAACAAGGAATATCTTTTTTAACGAAGGTTCTTTCATTTCAATCTTTTTTTAAATCTTTCAAGCTCCCTCAGTCCATCCTCTCTTGTCCTTATCTTACCAGAAAATTGAAGTGCCCATAGTTTTTTTAAAATAGACCCTATGTGTCTGGATTTTATATCACTGTTTTTTACAATATCAAGACCTCTTATAAGGGGTGTTTTCATCACCTCTTTAAATCTTTGAGCCTCCCTGAGCAATCTCCTGCTTGAGAGCAAAAATCCAGGACCCTCTGGAAAGTCCCTTATATCATAAAGGAGCTCAAATAGTCTCTCTTTGTTTTGAAGGATTCCAGGCTTATACACACTCATAACCTTATGAAGGGCCTCAAGAAGCCTCTGATTTTTTTTGCTGAGTTTTATAAGCCAGGCCTTTTTTTTATAGCTCAGGCATACAAGCCTTAAAAATCCAAGGTCAGAAAGCCCCTGGGAAGAAATAAGGTGAGGCATATAATCTTGCTTTTTTTTATAAAAATTATTAAGTCTTTTATAAAATTTAAAGTTGTTTATAATATCTGTTTCGCTAACACCCAGAATTAACTGCAAAATTTTATCTTTAATGGCCATCCTTAAGTATTTATTAGGCTGTTCCAGATTCAGAAGCTTTATTAATTCTGCTGTGAGCCTTTCCTTTGCAGGAACCCTGAGCATAAATCTCAGTTCTGAGAGGACTTTTCTTGTAGAGGAATCAATAGAGCCATTAATCTGAGCAGCCAGCCTGTAAGCCCTGATAATCCTGATGGGGTCAGAACGAATATTATCCCTGGAAATAACTCTAATAACCCTCCTTTTGATATCCCTTAATCCTCCGTACAGATCTATAATTCCCTCTTCAGGAGACCAGGCAAGACTGTTAATTATAAAATCTCTCCTGCTGAGGTCCCTCTCTAATGACTCATCTGTAAAGGTAATATCTACTTCATGATCTTTAAGAACAAATCTTGCCATATTTTTCAAAATAAAAAAACTTCCTCCAAGACTCTTTGACAGTCTTTTAATTTTTTCATAATCAGGTTTTCCTGTAACAACATAATCCCTGTCGTTTGAGCTCCTGCCAAGAATGAGATCTCTTATATACCCACCAACAAGAAAGGCAGATGGAAATTCTTTTCTGACAAGATGTGTGATAGAATCTTTTTTGAGTATTGATGGCTGCAATCTGCCACAAGGAATAGGGGGATATGATGAAAGGCCTTTATCGCGACACTTTAATATAGGCCTTTTAATTAATATCGTCAAATATAACCTCCTTCGCTATTTGGTGATAGACCTTTCGTTACATAATAAATTTGGTCGCTTTATAAAGGCGTGGCATACCCCATATTCAAAGCCTGTTGCTAACGGTAACCTTAAGTGCTGTTATTTGTTTTGGCCTCCTTACAGGAAGTCCTAACATTTGAGGCTTCATAATGTGCTTGCCACTATCCTGGGTATCTCCTCTGCTACAAGATGACATTCAAAAAAGGCTGACCTGACCTTATCCTGAACCATGTTTTTTGCCATTACGCAGAGTTTTCTCAGTATCTTGAATCTCTTACTATAATAAAGCCAGTGAAAAAAGGTAAGGGGATCTCTGTCAGCCACATCTTTTAATTCTTTCTCCTCAAGTCCTGCCCTAATAAGAATACTTTTAATCAGAGAACTGGAGGGATTTTCACTCCATAAGATTACATTAAACAGGCCTGACCAGTTTAGACATAGATGAATCTTTGTTGTGTCTGAGGCTGGGATATTAAGGATTTCTTTTATTATATCAGATGATACAATATAAGAATTATCAGGAAGCTTAAAGAGCTCCTTATGGGCTATCCTGGTTACTTCATTCTGGCAGAGGGCTATCTCCTGCAAGTTTAACCTCTTTTTTTAATAATTGCCAGGGTCTCAATGTGATAGGTATTCGGGAAGAAGTCAAATATCTCTATGCCCTGAACCTCATATCTATCAGATAGTTTCTTTATATCTCTTGCAAGGGTTGCTGGATTGCATGATACATAAAAAATCCATTCAGGTTCTGCCTCAATTACCCTCTTAAGGGCCCTGTCTGTCATGCCTGGCCGTGGCGGATCAATGATAATGATATCATTACGCCCTGATGGTCTAAATTTTTCTATGGGGGAGTTTATGGCCTTACAATTTTTAATTTCATTTAATTCAATATTTCTCTTAAGGTCATTAAAGGCAAAGGAATTTTCCTCAACAGCCGTTATCTCTTTAACCTTTTTTGAAAGAGGGATAGAAAAGTTCCCTGCACCTGCATAAAGATCCAGGAGCTTGATATTGCTGTCATATATTAATTCAGAAATTCTCTTAATCAGGATCTCATTAAGCTCCCAGTTTGTCTGGAAAAAACTCCTTGAAGACACAGTATAGGAAAGACCATCAAGACTGAGATTTATATACTCAGACCCAAAAACTTTATTTTCAAATGTGATACCTGAAATCTCCGGCGAAAGGAGTTTTATAATATCCTCATTATAATTAATTCCCTTCAGATAAACAAGGGCCTCTCTTGCATTGCTTGATACATGAATCTCTTTTAAAGACCTGAAATGAGAAAGTCCCTGTAAAACAGGAAATAATGAATTAATCCGGTCAATCATAAGTGGACAGGACTGAAGGGGTATAAGTTCCCTGCTTGCCTCTTTATAAAAGCCGATGCCTGTCCTGTCAATCTTAAACTGTGCCCTGTATCTATAATTGTAGGGTCTTAAGGCTCTCATCGGTATTATTTCAAACTCAAGCCTGGATATCCTCTTAAGGATGTCCTTCAGCACCTCTGCCTTAATATTAAGCTGGTAATCATAATCAGCGTGCTGGAGCTGGCAGCCACCGCAAAGACCATAAACATCACAGAGTGGTTTTATCCTCCACTGTGAGGACTCAACTACCTCCAAAACCCTTGCAATGGAATAATCCTTTTTCTTTTCCTCTATTTTTATATCAACGATTTCATCAGGAAGGGCACCCTTAACAAAGATAACACCCTCCCCTTCCTGTCTTGTAAGGGTATAACCACCATAAACAGGAACACCTGCCTTTATTCTTATAAGCATGGATTATTTTAACATAGGAGAAGATTTAAGAATTAGGCTTACTGATCTACCAATAGAGATTGTGATAAACCTTAAAATGAGAGGATTTCAAGGTTAGACTCTTTCAATTATGACAGCAGAATTCTGACCATAAGGGTCTGAAGAAAGGACAAGGACTCTATTGACCTTTAAGGCCCTCGCCTTGTGGGGAACATAATCAAGGTCACAGAGTGGGTCTTTTACCTGATAATTTATGGTTGGCGGGATAAAATCCTCTGCAATAGCACCAACTGCCGCAAGAAGATTAAAGGAACCAGAGGCTGAAAAGGTCTCACCAAGCATTGATTTTACAGAACTTATTGGAATCTTATAGGCATAGTCTTTAAAGACATTCTTTATTGCCTCTGTCTCCAACCTGTCAAGACCAGGTGTGGAATTAGCAGTGCCACAGATATAATCAATATCCTGTGGCTCAAGGGAGGCATCCCTCAGGGCCTCTCTTATTGCAAGCTCAAGTCCTCTGCTCATTTTATCAAACCCTATATCTCCTTCTGGCTCAAAGGCATTTCCATATCCAGCAATCCTTGCCAGTATATTGGCTCCTCTTTTCAGGGCATGGTCTCTTGATTCAAGCACAAGTACCGCAGCTCCCTCTGAAAATATAAAACCATCTCTCCGTTTATCATATGGACAGGAGAGGGGCTCTGAACCGTCATAACCAGAAAGATATTCAAGTGTATGAAAACATAAAAAGGTCTCCTCACAGAGCTCCTCCACACCTCCTGCAAGAACTATCTCGGCCCTGTTGAGCTTAATAAAATCAGAGGCATAGATGATTGAATCAAGACCTGCACAGAAACCCGTGGAGATTGTTGTATTAAATCCTTTAATCTTTAATAAGATGGAGACTCTGCTAGCAGGAGAATTAATAACAGTGTTGGGGAAATGAGAGGGGTTAACAAATCTCGGGCCCTCCCTCAGACCTGTCATATCAAACTGGGATATGCTGTGCAGGCTGCCAAAAGTTGATCCTATGCTTACACCGGTATCATTTGTATTATCATCAGTAATAGTGATCCCTGCATCTTCAATAGCAAGCCTTGCAGCAGAACAGACAAGGAGTGTGCTTCTGTCAAGGTCTCTTATCTTCCTCTTTTCAAGATAATTCAATGGATTGAAATCCTTAATCTCTCCTGCTATATGGACATTAAATTTTGATGAATCAAAGAGGGTTATTTCAGAAAAACCCTCTCTCCCATCCTTTAGAGCATCCCAGAATATCTTCCTGCCTGCACCAAGAGGTGAGATAACACCTGCACCTGTTATTACCACATCTCTTAATTTATCCAAGAAGCCCGAGACCTCCATCAATCTGTATCGTCTGACCGGTTATGTATTGTGACTCATCACTTACAAGAAATAAGACTATCCTTGCAACCTCTTCAGAGGTGCCAAATCTCCTGAAAGGAATCATTTCAATGAGTTTTTCTCGCATCCTGGCTTGTATCTTTTCTGTCATCTCGGTATCAATAAATCCAGGGGCAACAGCATTTACCCTTATATTATAAGGACCAACTTCCCTTGCCAGGGCCTTTGTAAATCCTATAATCCCGGCCTTTGAAGAGGCATAATTGACCTGTCCCGGCATGGGATGTATCCCGCTTACTGAGGAAAGATTGACTATATTTCCGCTCTGTTGTTTTAAAAAAGAGATTATAGATGCACGTGTAATATTAAATACACCTGTCAGATTTATCTCTATCACATCCCGCCATTCCTCAGGGCTCATGAACATAAAGGCCCTATCGCGTGTAATTCCAGCATTATTGATAAGGATATCATATCTTCCGATCTCCTTTGCCTGTTCCACAAGGAGCCTGGCCTTCTCATAATCCCTGACATCAGCCATTACAGGGATTGCAAGACCACCTTCAGCCTTTATCTCATCAGAAAGTGCCTGTGCAGATGATACATTGGAAAGATAGGTAAATATGCATTGTGCGCCCTTGCGGCAAAGTTCCTTAACTATTGCACGACCAATACCCCTGCTGCCACCGGTAATGATAGCAACCCTACCTGAAAATATGCCCATGGGCTTTACTTATCTTTGTGGATCATATAAAAGACTACGATCCCGGTAGGCTCCCTTTTTTCAGTAATTGCTGAAGGAGAGATGCCTGCTGCTTGAAATATCCTGTAAAAATCTTTTGGATTTCTCTGTAGAAAGCCATCCCAGTCCACAATCCAGTGATAAGGTCTGTGGTCATATCTGTCAGCATCCTTGAATGCTACAATCATCACTCCTCCAGGTTTCAGGATATTATAAAGGGACCTGAACATCCTCACCAGAAAGTCTGATGGAAGATAATCAAAAAATCCCACGCTGTAAATAATATCCTGCCCCTTAAATTCACTCATGCTGGAGTCCACATCAAACATCCGTACAGCATTGTATTTGAAGAACTTCACATAATCATCAAGACCTAAGGTGGAGAGTCTTTTCATGGAAAATCGTAAGGCATCTTCATCATTGTCAATACAGGTTACATCAGCATTATAATCCATTATATCCACAGCCAGACCCATGAGTTCCCTGCAGGAACCACAGGCTATATTCAACATGGATGCACCCTTTCTATTTTTAAGCTCTTCCCTGAGCAGCTCCTCCAGCATCTTTATCCTGTTTCTTACAGCCCTTCCAAGGGGTGAATTCAGGATATAGACATCAAAATAAAAACCTATACCAATGGAGAGGGGCATATTTTTGTAGCAGTTTTCCATTGTTATGTAGTCACCCTGATAACCTTGAGGCCATGTCCTTGCCCTGTTAAAATAATAGGATTTTGAAAATATGGGGGTCTTGTCCCTGAAGATAATCTGGGCACATTTTATAATCTTTCTGTCTCTAACACCATCCTCAAAGGCCTTAAAAAAGGGTATTACGCTCTCAATGGTTTCTGAGATTTCTCTGAAGAGTCCTTCATGGTAGTGCTGGCCAACACAGTATCTCTCAAGCTCATAAAGTTTCTTGTTTAGCCCTGCGATGGTGTCAGATAATAAAGTAGCCCATCTGCTGTTTTCTTCTCCGGGAAAGATTAAACCCTTTGCGGTGAGATGACCGGAACCCTCAAATTCCCTGTAACTCATGGTACCCTCCTAAATTTTTTTATTTTAAACTTATGGCATAACGCCCCCTCTTATTTTCCCTGACTGTTTATGTAAAAACCTTTCTTTTCTAACCCCCTTTGAAATAAATTTTAAATAAAAAAAATTCTCTTGTCAAGAAAATTCTTCGTCCCCAATCTGCATAGGGACGGGGGTGCATGCCGAAAAGCCTTTATCGCGACACCTTAGTGTAAGATTTTTAATCAACATTACCAAACATAACCTCCTTCACCCTTTGGTGATAAACTCCTTGCTACATGATAAATAAAATTTTGTCGCATTATAAAGGCTTTGAGACATGCACTGCTATTCCTTATATATTTCTATCAGCGAGTTCAGGTTCGCCCTAAACAGGTTCAAACACTATGCCCTTTATCTTTCTCATGTGAATTTAATCCCTCTATCATTAAAATAAAGACTTTACCCTATCTCCTTTGAACTCACTATGAAGTATTAAAAATTTTATCTAACTTTTATTGAAGGCTATTTTATATAAAGCAGGAATAAGAGAAAAAGAGAGAAAGAAGTCATATACTCCTGATTGTGATTATATAATCTCTTTTATGAAATAATCCATCAGTCTAAAAGACTCATCAATCCTGACAATCTCCTTTAGCTCAGCAATGGACTCATCAAATCTTATCTTATTACCCGTCTTCTTTCTACTGTCATAAATTATAAAAGGAACAGGTTCATCAGTATGAGTCCTTACAGATATGGGTGTGGCATGGTCAGGAAGTATAAGTATCCTGTATTCATTAAAGGATTTGAGCATCCTGAGGACAGTTCCAATGACAAGGGCATCTATATCTTCTATTGCCTTTATCTTCTTTTCAATGCTTCCCTCATGGGAGGCCTCATCAGGTGCCTCTATATGAATATAAACAAAGTCATTGTCCTTGAGACTGTTGATCCCGTATTCAGCCTTTCCTGTGTAGTTTGTATCTATATATCCTGTTGCACCTGGCACATTTATGATCCTTAGGCCGGCATAGATTCCAATGCCTTTTGTAAGGTCCACTGCAGAGACCAGTGTTCCCCTTATGCCATATTTATCCATAAAGGTGGGCATATCAGGTCTTCTGCCCTGACCCCATAGCCAGATACTGTTTGCAGGCCTCAGGCCCTTCTGAAGCCTTGCCTTATTAACAGGATGTGCCTCAAGCAGAGATACTGACCTGAGCATGAGAGACCTCAATGTCTCATCAGCCTTTCCAGAAGGTAGATAATCAGTGATCTCCTTACCAGTAATATCATGGGGAGGTGTACACTCGCAATCAGCTATACCTTTTTTCCATATCATCAAATGTCTGTAACTTACCCCGGGATAAAAGGATATGGACTCATTAGAGAGGGACTCACTGAGGGCCTTTATAAGCTCCCTTGCCTCTTCAGTAGTTATGTGACCTGCACTGTAGTCCTCCATTATTGCCTTTGTCCTGTCTTTATTAAACTGAAGTGTCACAAGATTACACCTATAGGCTACATCATCCTCTGATAGATTTACTCCTATGCTTGCTGCCTCAAGTGGTGCCCTTCCAGTATAGTATTTGCGAGGGTCGTAACCCATGATACCGAGATTTGCAACATCAGAGCCTGGATAAAGACCCTCTGGTATAGTCCTTACTGTACCAACAACTCCCTGTGAGGCAAGCATATCCATATTCGGCTTGAAGGCCATCATGAGTGGAGTCTTTCCGCCAAGTTCCTTCAGTGGCCTGTCTGCCATTCCATCAGTTACAATAACAATATATTTCACAGTTGAGCCTCAATTATCCTTTCAAGTTCTGGAAGTTCAGCCTTCACCCTTAAGGGCTCTTTCATTGCCTTAAAGACTGTATCCGGATCTTTTAAACCATGTCCTGTAAGGGTGCATACAACAGATGAACCTTTTTTAAGATATCCTTCCTTGTAAAGTTTTATTACCCCGGCAACTGAGGCTGCAGAGGCTGGCTCGCAGAAAATCCCCTCAGCTGAGGCAATCAGTCTATAGGCATTCAGTATCTCTTCATCAGTAACAGCCTCTATTCTTCCATCTGATTCATCTCTTGCCTGTATGGCACCCTGCCAGCTTGCTGGCTTGCCAATCCTTATTGCAGTAGCTATTGTGTCAGGATTCTCAACAGGTCTTCCAATAACAAGAGGGGCAGCACCTGCTGCCTGAAAACCAAGCATCCTTGGAAGAGAGTTTATAATACCCTTTTCTTTATAGGTTTTATATCCCCTCCAGTAGGCAGTGATGTTACCTGCATTACCAACTGGAAGGGCATGATAATCTGGTGCAAAACCAAGCTGGTCACAGACCTCAAAGGCCGCTGTCTTCTGTCCCTCAAGCCTGAAGGGATTGATGGAATTTACAAGGGTGATGGGAAACTTTTCTACAAGTGCCCTGACAAGACTTAGTGCCTTATCAAAATTCCCGTCTATCTGAAGCACAAGGGCATTATGAATAAGCGCCTGAGAGAGTTTTCCAAGGGCGATCTTTCCAGCAGGAATAATTACAATTGCCTTAATCCCTGCCCTTGCTGCATAGGCTGCTGCTGATGCAGAGGTATTTCCAGTGGAAGCACATATCACGGCCCTTGAGCCATCCTCAAGGGCCTTAGATATGGCAAGTGTCATACCCCTGTCTTTAAAGGAACCTGTAGGGTTTACACCATCAAACTTAAAGTAAAGCTCTAAGTTTATTCCAAGCCTTTTTATTAAATTATTGCTCTTTAATAATGGGGTATTCCCCTCATTCAGGGTTATAATGGGTGTAGAATCTGTTACAGGTAAAAAAGTCCTATAATGATTAATAATACCTTTCCATTGTCCAAACTCAGTACTTAATTGCATGATTACTCCAGAAATTCTCCTTCAATAAGTTCTACCTCCACCCCTTGGTCTCTAAGGGATTGTATACCCTTTTCAAGGTTTTCTTCTGTGCCTTCAAGCTCAAGGACCATCTCTCCAACTGTTTCAGTAACCCTTGCCCTCCTGATGTTTGGCATTACATCGTATGTCTTTGCCATCCTGAAAAGAACAGGTTCTTTAATAAGATGTTGTGGAAATGTTAGTTTAACCCTCTTTTTCACATTAACCTCCTTTTATTACTTTAAAGAACCACCTGCAATGGCAGGAACTATAGAGACCTCATCTCCATCCTTTACAATGGTATTCTCCGCCTGGAGGAATCTTATATCCTCCTCATTAACATAGATATTTACAAATCTTCTGATCTTGCCACCCTCTGATATCCTTTCCATAAGCCCTGGATACTTATGGTCAAGGTCAGTTATCAGTTCTATTATTGTACCTGCCTTTCCTTCAACCTCATCCTTACCATTTGTGAGTCTCTGAAGTGGTGTAGGGATCTTTACCTTTACTGCCATAGGTGTTACCTCCTTAGAGTAGTCCTTTATCTTTCATTACCTCTTCAAAAGAGGCAAGGGAAGGCTTTATATAATGAGGTGAAGGTACTTTTCCATTCAATGCCTCCTGCGTCTTAAGGCCATTCCCTGTGATGCATATTACAGTTATCTCATCGGGTTTTATATGTCCTTCCTTTACAAGTTTCTTTGTGGCAGCCACTGTGACTCCACCAGCAGTCTCGGCAAATATCCCCTCTGTTCTTGCTAGAAGCCTCATACCTTCAACAATCTCTTCATCACTTACATCGGCACCGTATCCGCCGCTTTCACGGATTGCCTGCAATGCATAGAATCCATCTGCTGGATTTCCTATTGCAAGGGACTTTGCTATGGTATTTGGCTTTACAGGTCTTATAATATCCACACCCTGTTTCAGGGCAGTAACAATGGGACTGCATCCAGTCGCCTGAGCACCAAAGACCTTTGCCTCTATCTCTTTTATTATACCTATCTCTTTAAATTCCTTAAAGCTCTTCCATATCTTTGTAAGCAAGGAGCCACTTGCACAGGGGATAATAACATTGTCGGGCGTCTTCCAGCCCAGTTGTTCAACTATCTCAAAACCATGGGTCTTTGAGCCTTCCGCATAAAAGGGCCTGATATTTATGTTCACAAAGGCCCATCTGTATTTATTAGCAATCTCACTGCAGAGTCTGTTTACATCATCATAATTTCCATCAACCGCTACCACATTGGGCTCATAGACCAGAGAGGCTATAATCTTGCTTGGCTCAAGACTTGCCGGTATAAATACAAACCTTCTGAAACCAGCCATTGCACCCTGGGCAGATACTGAATGGGCAAGGTTTCCAGTTGATGCACAGGCAACTGTATCAAAACCGAATTCCCTTGCCTTTGTCAGGGCAACAGAAACTACCCTGTCCTTGAAGGAAAGGGTTGGATGGGCAACTGTATCATCTTTTATATACAACTCCTTTATTCCAAGAACCTCTCCCAGTCTTGCAGCCTTTATCAGGGGAGTGAATCCAGCATTTATGCCTGCCACAGGGTCTCCTTCCACTGGAAGCAGCTCTTTATATCTCCAGAGATTCTTACCCCTCTGCTGTATCTTCTTTTTATTAAGGACTTTTGCAATCCTTTTATAGTCATAAACAACCTCAAGAGGACCGAAACAGAACTCGCAGACATAAATAGGTTCAATGGGATATTCCCTTCCACATTCCCTGCATTTTAAACCCTGAACATAACCCATTGTTTACCTCCATGTTTTTTTATTTTAATAAATTGATCTGTCCTGTAGCTACCCGACTATTAATTCAATCTCTTTTATTTCCTTCTGCTCTTTTATATTGAAGGCCCTTACAACAGGGACTTCTCTTGCAAGACTTACTATTACATAGACAACATCATCATAAAAGGCAAGTTCCCTGTCTTTTGCTGAGGGATAGGCATCACTTGCTGTATGAGAATGATATATACCGAGCATCCTAAGACCCATCCTCCTCATCTCCTTCATTACATTAAACTGCTCTCTTGAATCCATAAGATAACTGACAGGAGAATGCTCCACATTGGTCATCTTAAATATGTAGCTGACCCTGTCATCATTACCAGAGAGAATACCGCAGGCCTCTTCTGGATAGACCTCCTTTGAATGCCTTATCATCTCGTTAAATGCCCGGGGACTGATAAAGAGTCTATCTGATGGCACAATATCCTTCAGTATAATCTATGAGCTCTTTAATCCTTGGAAAGTGACCGCATACAGGGCAGTCAGGGTTTCTTTTGACCCTGACCTTTCTGAAACTGGTCTTAAGGGCATTATAAATGAGTAGCTCATTCTTTAGAATATCACCCTTACCAAGAATTAACTTTATAACCTCAGTAGCCTGCAGTGCTCCTATTACACCTGGAAGAATCCCAAGGACACCAGCCTCCTGACAGGATGGAACAAGTCCCGGTGGTGGAGGCTCTTCAAAAAGACATCTATAGCAATGACCTTCCTTGGGAATAATTGTAGTTACCTGACCCTCAAACCTGAGAATCGCACCACTTATAAGAGGCTTTCCGAGCATCACACAGGCATCATTGACAAGATACCTGGTAGGGAAATTATCACTTCCATCAACTACAATATCATAGTCCTTTATAAGGTCAAGTATATTATCCTTTGTAATCTTTTCTTTTATTGCAACGATCTTTACATCAGGATTGAGTGCCTCAAAGGTCCTTTTTGCTGATTCAACCTTTGGCATGCCAAGGGTATTTACACTGTGGGCTATCTGCCTCTGAAGATTACTCAACTCCACATTGTCATTGTCAATGATCGCAATGGTTCCAATACCAGCTGCTGTAAGATAGTATCCAACAGGACAGCCAAGCCCGCCAGCACCAACAATAAATACCCTTGCATTGAGGAGTTTTTTCTGACCCTTTCCACCAACCTCTGGAAGTATGATGTGCCTTGAATATCTCTGAAGTTGTTCCTCTGTAAACTCCATCAATCCTTCTCCTTTCTCACCTGGATAATCCAGTCAGTGTCATTAATCTTTTCCACCTTGAGCACCTTATGACCATGGTCTTCCATTGACTTAGGGATACTCCTTGATGCCTCCTCATAATCAAGGAGTATCTCCAGAACCTGGCCGATCTCCATATCCTCAATAGCAAGTTTTGCCTTTACAAAGGTATAGGGGCAAACAAGGCCTTTAATATTTATCTTTTTATCTGGTTCCATCCTCGTACCTCCGAAAAGTTTATTTTATAATATCTTCCTCTTTACCTTCAACCCTCAGTAGAAAGCTCCTGCCAGCAACCACTGGAAGCCTGTCAATCTCAGTAAGTGCCATCTTCACATCCCTTTCCTTTGCAGTATGGGTAAGGATTACCAGAGGCACAGCACCACCCATACGCCTGCCTTTCTGTATAACAGAGGCGATACTTATATTATGCTCACCAAGAATACCCGATATCTTTGAAAGAACCCCTGGTCTATCAATTGCAGTGAATCTGAAATAATACATGCTCATTATCTCACCCATATCCTTAATTGCGATATCACTGTAAGGTCTCCCAATTAAATTCAACTCAGGAGATTTTATTTTTTTGGCAATGTCCACTATATCACTGACAACAGCGCTACCCGTTGGCATATCACCTGCACCCCTTCCATAATAAAGGGTGGGACCAACAGCATCGCCCTCTACATAAATGGCATTAAACACCCCATCTACCTTTGATATAAGGTATTCCTCAGGTATCATGGTGGGATGAACCCTCAGCTCAAGCTCTCTATTTAAGAGCTTGGCAATGGCAAGGAGTTTTATCCTGTAACCAAGCTCCGAGGCAAACTCTATATCCAGAGGGGTAATATTTGTTATCCCTTCCCTGTATATCCTTTTATAAGAAAGAGGGATACCAAAGGCAAGTGATGCAAGGATTGTGAGCTTATGTGTAGCATCTATGCCCTCCACATCAAGACCTGGATCAGCCTCTGCATAGCCGAGCCTCTGTGCCTCCTTAAGGGCATCCTGAAAAGAGATCCTCTCATCTGTCATTTTTGTAAGTATGTAGTTGGAAGTACCATTTATTATTCCGTAAATGGATAAGAACTTATTCCCCACAAGCCCTTCTTTTACAACCTTTATAATGGGGATACCTCCTGCCACAGATGCCTCAAACCCGATCATCACACCCCTATCCATTGCCTCTCTGAATATATCTTCTCCATCCTCTGCAAGCAGTGCCTTATTTGCGGTAACCACATGTTTTTTATTTCTGATTGCACGGATGATGAAGTCCTTTGCAGGTCTTAAGCCTCCAATAAGTTCAACAACAATATCAATGGAGGGGTTTTCCAGAACCTGAGAGACATCATCCGTGAGAATCCCTTCAGGAAGTCTCACACCCCTGTCCCTTTTTATGTCCAGGTCAGCAATCTTTATAAGTTTCAGATCAAGGCCTGTCCTTTTTTTAATTAATTCAGAATTCTCAAGCAAAACTTTTACCGTGCCTGTTCCAACAGTTCCAAAACCTATTATCCCTATTCCTGCCATATCAGCTCCCCAGTGATAATGCCCTTTTTATTCCTCTTACAGCCTGCCTGATCCTGTGCTCATTCTCCACCAGGGCAAATCTTACATAATGATCTCCACCCTCTCCAAATCCTATCCCTGGTGAGACCGCTACCTTTGCCTCCTTAAGAAGGAATTTTGCAAATTCAAGTGAACCCATCTTCTTAAACTCATCAGGTATCTCAGCCCATACAAACATGGTTGCCTTTGGTGGCTCAACATACCAGCCTATTTTCTGAAGTCCTTTTACCAGTATATCCCTTCTTGATTCATAGATCTTTCTATATTGCTCCACACAATCCTGAGGACCTCTCAGGGCAACTATTGCAGCTATCTGTATTGGCTGGAACATCCCATAATCAAGATAACTCTTTATCCTGGTAAGAATACCCACTATATCTTTATTGCCTACGCAGAATCCAACCCTCCAGCCTGCCATGGAGTAACTCTTTGTCATTGAGAAGAACTCCACACCTACATCCTTAGCACCCGGAACCTGAAGAAAGCTTGGCGCCTTATAACCATCAAAGACAAGGTCAGCATAGGCAAAGTCATGTATGACCATAATATTGTTTTCTTTTGCAAAATCAACTATCTTTTTGAAAAAAGAAAGTCCCTCAACAACAGAGGTGGTTGGATTATGAGGAAAATTTATTATAAGCAGCTTTGGCCTTGGCCAGGAGGTCTTGTAGGCCTTTTCAATCTCTGAAAAGAAATCTATTCCATACCCGATAGGAACACTCCTTACCTCACCTCCAGCTATGATTACACTGTAAGGATGTATTGGATAGGCCGGTGTAGGTGTAAGGGCAACATTGCCTGGCTCTATAATGGCCAGAGCAAGATGTGACAGGCCCTCCTTTGAACCAATTGTTACAACTGCCTCTGTCTCCGGGTCAAGGTCAACATCAAATCGCCTTTTATACCATTCGCATATTGCGACCCTGAGCTGAGTGATACCCCTTGAGGCAGAATACCTGTGATTCTTTGGATTCCTGGCAGCCTCACAGAGTTTTTCAATAACATGAGCTGGAGCGGGCATATCAGGATTGCCCATTCCCAGGTCAATAATGTCCTCACCCTGTTTTCTTGCCTGCATCTTCAGATTATTCACAACAGCAAAGACATAGGGTGGTAGCCTGTCAATTCGGCTTGATATCCTGCATTCAACTTTTTTCATAAATACTCCCTACAAAATTTAATATATCCTCTGCATTCATAGAGCTTCTCACAAGAGGACCCGAGGCTACATATTTAAAACCTATTTCCCTTGCCCTATCCTCAAGGGTCTTAAATACCTCAGGTCTGATATATTCTACAACAGGCAGGTTAGCTTTTGCAGGCCTCAGATACTGGCCTATTGTCAACATATCGCAATGAGCATTCCTCAACTTTTCAAGGACCTCTATTACCTCATCCATAGTTTCGCCAAAACCAAGCATAAGCCCTGATTTAGTCAAAATAGATGGCTTGATCTCTTTTGCCTTCTTTAAAATCATAATAGACCTCTCAAATGATGCACCTGGCCTCACCTTTTTATAGAGAGAAGGAACTGTTTCAACATTATGATTAAAAACCACAGGGGCTGCTTCTACTACTAACCTCAAGGCCTCAAGATTTCCATTAAAATCAGGCACAAGTACCTCAATGGTTGCTTCAGGTAAGTGCTTTTTTAATTCATCTATGACCTTCACAAATTGAGAAGCACCTCCATCAGGAAGGTCATCCCTTGTAACAGATGTAATCACTACATGCCTTAATCTCATCTCCTTTGCAGCAAGGGCTATCCTTCTTGGTTCATCAGGATCAACACCAAGAGGGCCTTTTGTCCTGTTTACTGAACAGAAGCCACAACTGCGGGTGCATTCTGGGCCCAGGATAAGAAAGGTTGCGGTGGGTTTTGAAAAACATTTCTGCCTGTTAGGACATTTAGCCTCCTCACAGACAGTATGAATCTTCCATCTCTTTAATCTCCTTTGAGTCTCATGATTGAGGTTAAGTTTATTGCTTTTAATCCATAAGGGCAATCTTTTCATGGAGATTATTTTAACACATAAATAATTTTGTTTTTTGGAGAAAGGCTTGATGCTGAAAGTTATTGCCCTTGATTGCTGGAATCGTCATCACCTAACAAAGTCTTCAGGCCTGAAAGTATCCAAGAGTATTCTTAAACATACACACTTAAACATCCAGATAGCAGCTAATTTAAAAATAATACTGACATATTTGCCATGAGAAGGTGGCAGAAAATATGTAAAACCTTACAATTGTAAAAACCTTTAGAATTTATGAATTCTCCTTGTGAGTACAGCTTTTACCACCTTTTGATTTTTTAGGATTTTTACCCTTGACCACCCTATTCGTAATCTGCATATCGCAATGTGAAGAAGAGGTACTTAGCTCCTTGAGAAATCTAATTGTAGATAAATATGGCCTTAAAGTAACATATCCTGAAAAGAGAGAAAAATTTGAGATGTAATATCTGCCCTCCCAAATCTTAAGGAGTGAGTCAATCATCAGTCTGATATATGAGATATCTATACTTTTGACATAAAGAATTGAATCCACTGCCTTTAATACATCATGGATATTCTGCTCGGTATCTCTATCAAATGTTATAATCCGATTCCTTACTTTCTGGACAGAAGCAATTGCATGGTCCACCATTTTCTTTTCGTGACCTGATACTGTAAGGGTATTCAGTGCCATGATAATATTATCCGCCATTGACAATGCATCCATATCAACAACTATATCTACACTGAGCCTCTGATAGAGATTATAAATCCCCTTTTCAATATAACCAATCTCTGTCTGAAGATTGTATGTGCCCATTTTATCAGGTGCCAATGTATAATAAAGTATTGTCTTTGACTCATTGGGTTCAAGATGTGTGTCTATTATCCATGGGTTTTCTGTTATCCATTTTCCAGTGGATGGATCATAAAGTATTATATCTGATGGATATCTCTCAGTTACTCTCAAATCAAAGGCACTCCCAAGACTCTTGAGCTTTATCTCTACAGGGATAAGCTGGTTCGGAAGGGCTGTGGTTGAGTCAGGTCGCCTGTGGATATATGCTATGGAATTTTTAATCAGGTTTGACACTTGGTCATAGTTTTCATCATTAAGCGTTACCCCAATATCAAAGGCATAGAAGACTGTCTTTCCAAGACCATAGGTATTAAGGACTATGCCTGGGTATTCTTCTCTCCTGTGATGCCAGCTTTCTTTTTTACTGATATGATGCCCTTGCTTAAAACTTTCAATCCATGCCACAACCCTGTCTGTATTATCCACCTCAATCCTCAATGCCTCACCTTTTGCTATCAATGTGCCTACCTCCGAAACTGGGCTATTGAGGATCTTGACCTGATGTTTATCACCCGAGAGGTGTCCTTTATACCTTAAACCGAATAATGAATCGTATTCTTCTTCGTCTTCTCCATGCTCTTCATGATGTTCTCCCTGTTTGAGATACAGTACTGATATAAGCCCTTTTCCTGAATAGACCTGTTCCCTTAGTTCATCCGAGTAGTGGTCTTCCAGCGGGTGGTGGTCTCCTAAGATGAGCATGTCTGTGTAATAGGGGTTTCTGAGTTCTCTCTCGAAATCCTTTTTGTCATAAACTATGAAGTAGCTCGTTACTGCTTCTTTAAGTATCTTCTCAAGAAGGTGAATCCTTATACATTTTCCCTTATTATCATCTTCATCATCATTCCCCTGCCTACCATCTACTGTATGCTGTTTACATTCTTCTTCGCATTCATCATTCACCCATACAAGTAGGTTTGTGACATCAGGAATTGTCTTTGTTATCTCAATGGCTGGGTTTACCTCAAAGGTCGTGCTTACTAATGCTGTGGGCTCACAGATCATCTCTGAAAAGACCCAGAGAGTAACCAGATATCTCTTAGGTGAGAGATTTAATGTTGGTAAGTTAAAGTTGCCTCCTGCTATTGTGCTTGTTGGGATGTTAACTGTTGTCTCAAAGGTCTGTTTTATCTCCTGAGTATCCGGATCAGTAATGACAACCTTCACACCGAGATTGCTAATGTCTTCACTGCCATTGTTTTGTATCATATATGCGATAGACTCGTCCTTGCCCTGATAGACAGGATTTGGAGAGGTAAGGATTGTGCCAGAAAGCCATTTACTTATATCCAGATAGAGGGTATATATTGTTTGCTTGCTCACATTGCCAGCTATATCTTTTGTTATAAAGGCAAAGGTATTCGTGCAAGGAATGAGTTTAACCTCAGGGAACGCAAACTTACCGGTAATTGGATCTGCCTTCGTTGTATATGTATTCACAAAGGCCATCTCAACTACGGAACCTGGCTCTGTTTTGCCATTTATATCCACTACACTGGACATGACAGAAGAACCATCAGGAGGAGATATAATTACAGGTGGTTCAGGTGGTGTAAGGTCAATCGTGATAGTTGTTGAGACAGGCAGGCTTATATTACCGGCCTTATCAATTGCCCTGAGGCTGATTGTTCGGACTCCCTCATCTGCCTTCACAGGAGACCATGTTATTGAATACCTGCCATGGGATAGGTCTGAAACAGGCAGGAGTTTCCATGTACCATCATCAATATGATATTCAACCCTTTCTACACCAGAGGCATCGTCTGTAGCGATAGCCGATACATCAAACTCCGAGTTGTAATAGCCACCTGAAACAGGTGAAATGATATTAACCACTGGTGGTATGCCATCCTTCACTGTGAAAGATGTGCTTGCAATATTTTTTGTATTACCCAGATAAGAGTACTGTAATATAACTACGTAAGACTTCAGACCATAACCCTGTGTGGAGAATTTAAACTGCCCTGCATGAGAGCCATCTATGTGGAGGTCTATTATATTCTGTCCTGTATTCATCACATCCAGGCTCTCAGGGTCTGTAATAATAACCTTTAATGGAAGACCATTAATACTGACATTGCCTGTGTTCTTAACCACATAGTCAATCTGTACATTATTTGCAAAGATGACAGCAGAGGGACTGGCTGTTATATCCCCTGTGATTATAAAAACTGGATTGATGCTGACGGATGTTGCTTCGGTGGAAACGAGTGTATTGTTTATATAAATCTCGGTAGAGGCACTATAACTCCCGGGAGCTGTAAGCCCTGTATTCCAGATAGAGTTTATAGTAGTCAATGCACCTGGTATAAGATTTTTTAATTTCCTGTCTTCTGTAAATAAAATATTATTGTTGGTATCTGTAATCTTCACCCTTACTGTGAGCTCAGGAATGATATAGTTCTTTCCATCGTTTTTTACACCAATGCTTACAGATACATCCTCTCTGGGGCCATAGTTGATCTTGTCAGTAGTTACTGATGACTCTATTTTTATATCAGGTAGTATGTTAAATGGGGTGATATTTTCAGCAAGGACATCAGAGCTATCTCTTAATATTGTATGTATCCTGTAGAGACCCGCATAAGTAGAGCCTGTATTCCACAGAAAATCA
>JBDOIG010000074.1:0-10014 GCA_041082235.1 Thermodesulfovibrionales bacterium
TAAAAGGAGAGAGGATTATAATATTGAAGGCATCCGTAATAGAGGGTAAAGGAGTTCCTGGCAGAATAGAAGAGGTAGAAAAAAGATTTATAATCGGGACAGGTGAGGGTTTACTTAATATCCTTGAAGTCAAACCAGAAGGTAAAAAGGCAATGGATGGTCTCTCCTTCCTGCGAGGGAGAAGAATAGAAAGGGGGATTATCCTTGGCAGGTAGTAGGCTCTTAAGAGGCTTTGTCCTGAGGATAATATATCCTCTTTTTATGTTCCTCGGGATTCTGTTTAAATCAAAGAAAGAGGCCCTTCAGTCCTTTATCATAAGATGGAATAATAAACTTGTAAGATCAGAAAGACCTTCCGCAAAAAAGATCCTTTTGCTCCTGCCCCACT
The DNA here is from genome assembly GCA_041082235.1 of Thermodesulfovibrionales bacterium. Taxonomy (GTDB): domain Bacteria; phylum Nitrospirota; class Thermodesulfovibrionia; order Thermodesulfovibrionales; family CALJEL01; genus CALJEL01. Next base: position 389 of record JBDOIG010000074.1, read on the forward strand.
GTCTCCAGATCAATGAATGCGGTATAAGACTTACCCATAACATCATGCTCTGCAAACGCTGCGGCAGATGTGAGATAAAGGACCTTATAGAAATAGGGGATAAATATGGTATAAATCTCTTCATTGCAACAGGAGGCACCCTTGCAAGAAGGATTGTGAAGGATGTGATGCCCGAGGCAATCGTGGCTGTTGCCTGTGAGAGAGATCTTTCAAGTGGTATAGTTGATACCTATCCGCTTCCAGTAATAGGCATTCCTAATGAAAGACCTTTTGGTCCCTGTTTCAATACAAGGGTTGATCTCGGGCTTGTAAAAGAGGCTATTGAATTTTTATCATATAAGACTTAAACGCAAAGGCGCTGTCCGGCTAAACACAAATTTATTTTATTTACAGTCTCTAAAATTTTAAGGTTTAGATTATAGAAAATGGCCCTTTATTTAAAAAATCAGGGAGGAAGAATGGTCAGGATAGCACCTTCTTTGCTCAGTGCTAATTTCCTGAGGCTTGAAGAGGAGATTAAGAAGACTGAGGAAGCAGGAGTGGATATGCTCCATATTGACATTATGGATGGCCATTTTGTGCCGAATATAACCATAGGTCCCTTTGTGGTAGAGTTTATAAGAAAGGCAACAAAATTGCCCTTAGATGTCCACCTGATGATAGAAGATCCAGACAGGTATATAAAGGACTTTATATCCGCAGGTGCTGACCTCATCACAGTCCATTATGAGGCACTCAAACATCTGCATAGAACTATAAACTGGATAAAGGAAAGTGGTGCCAGGCCAGGGGTCTCCCTTAACCCTGCAACTCCTATCTGGAGCCTTGATCATATCCTTGAAGAGGTTGATATGGTTCTCATTATGTCAGTAAATCCTGGATTTGGAGGCCAGACCTTTATCCCTCAAGCCCTTGAAAAGATAAGTCTCCTCAGGGAGATGATCAGGGATAAGGGACTTAGTGTGCTGATTGAGGTAGATGGCGGGATAAAGATAGACAATGCAAGGAAGGTTGCAGAGGCAGGTGCTGACATACTTGTGATGGGCTCAGGTTTTTTTAATGCAAAGGACTACAAAAACCTCATGAAGGAATTAAAGGATACCTTTGAAGGCTGATACAATATTCCAAAAGGCTGAAGACCTGAGAGGCAGGTCTCGTTATAGAAAGGCAATTGAGCTTTACAAAAGGGCATTAAAGGAGTACACAAAGGAAAAAGATAAAAAAGGCATAGCCCTGACCCTTCTTTCCACGGGAGATACCTTAAGGATGCTTGGAGAATTCTATAGGGCCATTAAATATTATAAAAGGGGCTATAATATATCAAGTCAATTAAATGACATGACCTCAATGGCTGATAGCCTCACCGGAATTGGTCTTTCCCTGAGGGCACTTGGGAACTGGCAGGAAGGCATAAGGCATTTCAAACAGGCAAGGACAATATACAGGAAAATTAAGGATCAGAAAGGAATTGCCTTTACACTCTGGGCTGAGGGAGTTGCCCTCAGGATAAAAGGCGACCTCAGTAAGGCAATAAAGACACTCAACAGAGCAATGAAGAGGTTTAAGGATAAGGAGGCACTGGCATACTGCATGAACAGCCTTGGTGGAGCCTCAAGGGTTAAAGGACTTTATGAAGCATCACTGAGCTATTACACCAAGGCAAACAGGATATTTAAAAAAAGTGGAGATAGATTTGGTATTGCCTATTCCTATTGCGGTATAGGCAATGCCCTCAGGATGAAAGGTAAGTACAGAGAGGCAATAAGTAATTTCCAAAGGGCATTAAAACTATATCAAACCATTGGTGACAGGGTAAGTTCAGCTTATACCCTCTGGAGTCTCGGCATGGTATATCTTGTAAAAAGAAAACCTGATAAGGCAGAAGATAGCTTTCAAAGGGCCATGTCCTATTTCCGCTCCACAAAGGACAGAAGGGGTATTGTCTATGGACTCCTCGGTCTTTCTCAGGTTGACTTCATGAAAGGGAAGACCACCAGAGGAATAAATAAACTCAAGAAGGCCCTTGAGATATGCAGGGCCCTGAAGATAAGGCTTGAAGAAGGCTATATATTTTCAGTTCTTAAAAAATTTCTTATAGAAAGAAGTTATACACCTCTGGAGATTCCATAATATGATCACAATTGCAAATGTCATAACCCTTCTCAGAATCTTTCTTGTACCTGTATTTGTCATGACTGTTGTTTATAAAAAATTTGAACACACCCTTTATATCTTTATACTCGCTGCTATCACAGATGCCCTTGATGGCCTTGTGGCAAGGCTTAAAAATCAGAAAACCACACTCGGTGCATTTCTTGATCCCCTCGCTGACAAGCTACTCTTACTTACAGCCTTTTTATCCCTAACATTTCTTGAGATTGTTCCCAAATGGCTAACGGTAATAATCATCAGCAGGGATCTCATAGTTATCCTTGGCTGGATATCCATTTACATCCAGACTGGTTCAACAAAGGTAGAACCATCCATAGCAGGCAAACTTTCCAACACCTTTCAGGTAATGACCATTGCAGGTGTTCTCGTAAATCTCAATCTATTCAGACTTGAATGGCTTCTTCAGCCCCTTTACATGCTTACAGCATTTTTTTCAGTCCTGTCATGCATCCATTATATCTTCAGGGAAATAAAGGCCTATGAGCAATCAGGTAGTAATTGAAGAGATAGAAGAAAAAAGCCCTGCTGATAAGGCAGGACTTAAAAGAGGAGATATCATCCTTTCCATAAATGGTATAAGAATCAGGGATGCCATTGACCTCCTTTATTATGGAAATGAACCACTTCTTAATATAAAACTTAAAAGGTCAAACAGAAACCTGAAGATTAATATAGAAAGGCATGAGGCCAGGGATCTGGGTATAAAGGTGAGCGCCTTCCCGATAAAAAGATGCAGGAATAAATGCATATTCTGTTTCGTCAATCAGCTTCCAAAGGGCTTAAGGAAGAGCCTTTATATTAAGGATGATGATTATAGATTGTCTTTCCTTTATGGAAACTTTGTAACGCTAACAAACCTGACTGATGATGACAGAAAGAGAATAAAAGAACAGTATTTAAGCCCGCTTTATATATCAGTTCATCACACAGACAGGAAAAAGAGAAATATCATGCTCGGGAATCCTGATGCACCCGATATTATAAAGGAGATAAAGGAATTTGCCAGGGCAAAGATAAAGATGCACTGCCAGATAGTCCTCTGCCCTGGTTATAATGATGGAGAAGACCTTAAAAAAACTATCAGGGACCTTGCGAGGTTTTATCCCCATGTAAGCTCCATTGCGGTTGTCCCAGTGGGACTGACAAAATATAATAAGGTTCCTTTAAAACCTGTAACAAAGCAGGATGCCATCAGGGCAATTGAGATAGTTGAGTTTATGGACAGAAGATTTAAAAAGAGGCACGGAAAACACCTCGTCCACGCATCAGATGAGCTTTACATAAAGGCCGGTATGCCCTTGCCTGATATGAAAAGATATGAAGGATTCCCTCAGCTTGAAAATGGTGTTGGTCTTGTGACACTCTTTATAGAGAATACAAAAAAATTAAAAAGACCACTGCACCTTCCCAAAAAAAGGATTATCACCTTTACAGGAGAATCTTTTTATCCCTATCTCATTCCATTTATGGAAGGGCTGAAGACTGAACATAGATTAAACATAGAGCTCTTTATGATAAAAAACAGGTTTTTTGGTGAGACCGTTACAGTAACTGGCCTTATAACGGGAAGGGATATAATAGAGGGCCTCGCTGACAAGGTTGGAAAAGGCGATTATCTATTCATACCAGATGTGACGACAAGAGATGGTGGAGAAGAATTTCTTGACGGTATAACCATAAATGATATCTCAAAGACCCTATCAGTGGATGTCATGAAGATAGAATCAACACCTCAGGGATTAATTAAAGCACTGGAGGGATTGAGTGGCAGGTTGTAAGGCACTCCAGTACGGGGGAAAAGCAAGCACCCCCACGAACCCCTGACATATTGGGAGGTTTAATAATGTCTAAGAGTATGATTACTGGCAAGACAAAGGTAACAGGCCTTATAGGTTATCCTGTAGAACACAGCCTCTCACCCTTTATGCACAACAGGGCCTTTGAGGCCTTAGGGCTTAATTATTGTTATGTCACCTTCTCCGTTGAACCGCAAAGACTTAAAGAGGCAGTTGAGGGGATAAGGGCCCTTGGACTTGCAGGTGTGAATGTAACGGTCCCCCATAAAGAGGCAGTGATAAGATTTCTTGACAGGGTGGAGGATGAGGCAAAGGAAATAGGCGCTGTCAATACAATAGTAAATAAAGAGGGCCTCCTTATTGGCTATAACACAGATGGAAGAGGATTCATGGCATCTTTAAATGAAAACTGTATTGATATTGAAAATAAGAAGGTCTTTCTTATTGGTGCAGGAGGTGCCTCAAGGGCAGTGGCCTATTACCTCAGCAAGAAGGCTAAGGAACTTTTGATATATGATATAGACATAAAAAAGGCTAAGGTGCTTGCTGAACATGTCAAGGCAAAGACATCGGAAGACCTCTCAGGTCTAAAAGAGTCAGACATAATAATCAATGCAACACCCCTCGGTCTTAAACCTGATGACCCCTCACCTGTTGATCCTCACATGATTGGAAGAGGCAAGGTTGTCTGTGATCTTATATATAAAAAAACAAAAATTCTTAAAGAAGCTGAAATAAAAGGCTGCAGGATACTGGATGGCTTAGGAATGCTTCTCTGGCAGGGTGTATTTGCCTTTGAATTATGGACAGGGGTGAAACCTCCTGTTGAGGTGATGAGAAAGGCCCTTCTTGAGGCCAGAAGATAAACTTAATCGCAAAATCACTCATAAAAAAGGGACAGTCTGCCTCAAGGTCTTTACAAAGCGACGATGAGTGATGAGTTTTTAACTGATCACGGATTACTCATCACGCATTACGGATGAGGAATGGATTTACGGTCTTGCAGGCGGGATCTCCAAAAATCTCAAAGATCTTTGGAAGCTGTCTTGAACCTTTCTATAGTCAATCTTCAGTAGATAGGCAAAGTTCCATGAAACTGGTATAATAAAATTGTGAGGCAGCTGGTTATAATCTCAATTTTAATACTTGCATCAATACTCTGGTTGGTCTTTCTTGAAAAAAGAGATACCCCTCAAAAAAGAGAGGTATCCCCTCTGCAGGAACTTAATGACATAATTATCAATACAGAAAGTTCAGGAGGCAGGAGCTGGAGACTTAAGGCCTCAAGGGCTTATATAGATACCAGTGATATTGCTACCCTTTATGAGCTTAGATTTATTTCTGAAAAGGGGGATATAAGTGCTCCCCATGGAAGATATGAACTCAATACTCAAAGGGCAGAGATAAATGGTGGGGTCATTATCAAACTACCTGATGGCTCAGAGGCAAGGATCAGCTCTATTGATCTGGAGAATGGTAGAATAAAAAGTGATGAGTCAGTTGTAATAAAAAAAGGTAATATGATATTAAGGGGTAAGGGGATTGTATCCGATCCTGAAACAGGGAATTTAAAAATACTTCAAAATGTAAGGCTTGAAATAAGATGAAGATACAGAGATTTTCACGACTGAGAGGTACTGTTTTTTATATAATGCTATCTTTAATACTACCCATTTCTTTACCTTCATACGCTACTGATAATCCCGGTGCACAGAAACCGATCTTAATAACCTCAGAGACCCTCACAATAAACAAAAAGGAAAATCAGGCATTCTTCAAAGGTTCTGTCATTGCAAAAAAGGATGATGTGACAATTTTTTCAGACACCATGCTTGTTAATTATGATGAGACAGGCACAAAGGTAAAAACCATAGAGGCAAAGGGGAATGTAAAGGTTTTAAAGGGCACAAGGACAATTCTTTCTGACAGGGCTGTATATCTTGCTGAGGAGGATAGCATTACCTTTACAGGCGAACCAGTTGCAATGGATGGCAAAAATATGATAAAAGGTGATAAGATAGTATATTACATATCAGAAGACCGCTCAGTTATTTCTAATAGCAAGGTCTTTTTAAAAAATGAATCCACTGACAAAAATGTTTCAGGCGAAAAATCTGATTAAGAAATATGGCTCAAGGATTGCTGTACAGGACTTAAGCCTTTATGTAAACAAAGGTGAAATAGTCGGGCTTCTCGGTCCAAATGGGGCAGGAAAGACCACAACCTTTTATATGCTTGTCGGTTTTATAAAAGAGGATGGAGGTTCTGTTTATCTTGATGGAGAGGAGGTAACAAGATATCCAATGTATATGCGGGCAAAAAAGGGGATAGGTTATCTTCCGCAGGAACCATCCATCTTTAGAAAACTTACTGTAAGAGAAAACATCATGGCTGTCCTTGAATTTACAGGGATGAATAAGGATGAGATCAAAAAAAGAACTGACAAGATAATAGAGGAATTCAAATTAAGTGAGTTCTCTGAAAGAGAGGGTTATAGACTTTCAGGGGGTGAAAGGAGAAGGACAGAGATCGCAAGAATGCTCAGCCTTTCACCTTCCTATGTCCTTTTTGATGAGCCCTTTGCTGGTATTGACCCTATAACTATAACAGAGTTAAAAAAAATGATAAACTATATTAAAGAAAAGGATGTTGGTATTATTATTACAGATCATAATGTGAGGGATACACTTTCAATTACTGACAGGGCATATATAATCAGTGAGGGCAGGATACTTGCCCATGGATCTCCTCAAGAGCTTATTAACAATGAGACCGTTAAAAAGACCTACTTAGGGGAGGATTTTAATCTCTGATGCCCATTGAAAGCAGACTTGATTTAAAACTGGCTCAAAAGCTTATACTCACACCCCAGCTCCAGCAGGCTATCAGGCTCCTGCAGATGCAAAAACTGGAGCTCGTTGCGACATTGAATCAGGAGCTTGTGGAAAACCCATTCCTTGAAGAACTAACTGACATGCCTGAAGAGCCCTCTCCTGATGAAAAAGAGCCTGTGGAGAGATTAGAAGAAATAGAAAAACCCCTTGAAAAGCTCATGGAATTCAAAGTGGATGAATATTTTGAGGAGCGTGGAAGTGACGGAAGGGATCTTGGATATTTTAATCCTGGCATAGTAGAAGCACCTTCCTTTGAAAAGTTTGTGAGTAAAAAGCCTGACCTGTCAGAACACCTCCACTGGCAGCTAAGACTTACTCATGCACCGGAGGAGCTCAAGACAGCCGGTGAGGTTATTATCGGAAACATAGATGAAAATGGCTATCTCAGGGCAACCCCTGAAGAACTGAGCAATCTCTCAGGATTTTCTGAGGAGATCATAAACAGGGCAATTGAATTGATTCAGACCCTTGACCCTCCGGGCGTTGGGGCAAGGGATATAAAGGAATGTCTGCTGATTCAGACAAGGTATCTGGGGCTCGGTGGTACCCTTGTTGAAAAAATAATCCTTAATAATCTTGATGACCTTGAAAAGAAGAGATACCAGAATATAGCAAAACAATATAATGTCTCCATAGATGAGGTGACTCAGGCCATCAGGATAATACAGGGATTTGACCCAAAACCCGGGAGGAACTATTCATCCCAGGAACCAATATATGTGGAGCCGGATGTCTTCATAATAAAAGATGAAGAACAATACAGGATAATCCTGAATGATGATGGTGTGCCAAGGTTCAGATTAAACGAAAAATACAGACAACTCCTCAGCAATAAGAGTCTTCTTTCTAAAGAAGAAAGACAATTCCTTGAAGACAAACTTCGCTCCGCCCTCTGGCTCATAAAAAGTCTTGACCAGAGAAACAGGACAATATACAGGGTCACAGAAAGCATTTTGAAATTTCAAAGGGAGTTTTTTGACAGAGGTGTTGATTACCTTAAACCCCTTACCCTCAGACAGGTTGCAAAAGAACTCAATATGCATGAAAGCACAATAAGCAGGGTTACATCAAACAAATATCTTGCCTGCCCGCACGGGATATTTTCATTCAGATTCTTTTTCAGCAGTTCAGTTCAGAGTGATTCTGGAGAGATCTCATCCACAAGGGTCAAGGAATTAATAAGAAAGATAATCTCCGAGGAAGATCCCTCAAGACCCCTCAGTGACCAGCAGATAGTTGAGATATTGAAAAATTCTAACATACATATTGCAAGAAGGACTGTATCTAAATACAGGACTGAATTAAAGATACTTTCTCAGAATCAGAGAAAAAACTTAGAAAAAAGGGAGGAGCTATGAACATCATTGTCACTGGAAGAAATCTTGAAATTACACCGGCATTAAGAGACTATGCTGAAAAGAAGATGACAAAGTTTGAGAGGTACCTCTCAAACATCACAGAGGCGATTGTAACACTCAGTATCCAGAAATACCAGCATAAAGCTGAAGTCCTCATTAAGGCAAATGGTTATATGATCCAGGCAGAGGGTGTAACAGGAGAGATCTATTCATCCATTGATGAGGTGGTGGAGAAACTTGAAAAGCAGATTAAAAAATATAAGGAAAAGATAAATTCCCACAGAAAGGGAGAAAATAAAGGCTCCTTAACTGCATCAAGCCCAGGTTCTTCATCCGAAAAGGAGCCAAGGATTATAAAGGTCAAGAGATTTGATATTAAGCCCATGAGTCCTGAAGAGGCTGCCATGCAGATGGAGCTTCTTGATAAAGACTTCTTTGTCTTTGAAAATGAAAGGACAGGTCAGTTTAATGTTATATACAGAAGGACTGATGGGAATTACGGGCTCATAGAGCCAGCAAAATAGTAAAATGATTTTGTGATGCGTGATCTGTAATGGGTGGAGTAAAATATTCATTACAGGTCACGCATTACCTGTCACGAAACTTAAGTCCAAGTACATCCTGCATATCATAAAGTCCAGGTGATTTATCCACTATCCAGCGAGCAGCCCTCAATGCCCCCTTTGCAAAGGTATCCCTGCTTGATGCCTTATGGGTTACCTCAATCCTCTCACCTATCCCGCCAAAGATTACTGTATGCTCGCCAACAATATCACCTGCCCTTATGGTCTGGATGCCGATCTCCTTTTTGGTCCTTTCACCTATGAATCCCTTTCTTTCATAAACAGCAACTTCATCGAGATTCCTTCCGAGGACATCAGCTATGACCTGTGCCATCTTCATGGCAGTCCCACTTGGCGCATCCTTTTTCAATCTATGATGTGCCTCTATGATCTCAATGTCATATTCATCTCCGAGAACCCTTGCAATATCCTGAAGAACCTTCAGCAGAAGATTTACACCAACACTCATATTAGGTGCCATTACACAGGGGATCTGACTCGCAAGCGCCCTGAGCTCTCCAAGCTCGTCCTTTGAAAAACCAGTTGTTCCTATCACCATTGCCTTTTTAAGTTTAACTGCAAGTCTCAGATGTTCAAGGGTTACAGAAGGTATAGAAAACTCTATAAGTACATCTACATCTTTAATAGCCTTATCAGGCTCATCTGTAAGAATAACACCTGTTTCTCTGAGACCCAGCAAAAGACCTAAGTCCTTTCCTATATGCTCATGCCCTTTTCTCTCCAGCGCTCCTTTTAGAACAAGCCCATCCTCCTGCAGGCCAAGGGCAATTATCCTGCTACCCATCCTCCCTAATGCTCCTGATACTGCAAATGAAACCATAA
>JBDOIG010000190.1:0-1969 GCA_041082235.1 Thermodesulfovibrionales bacterium
ATCTCCGTCTATGTCTGCTATTGCTGTCTTTATGCCTCCTTTTATGTTGTCAAGGGCTGTGAAGCTCGCTATCTCTGTGCCATCTCCTTTGATTATCTTTATCAGGCCCTCTCCTGATGGACCTGCCATGCTAAGGATTATGGAGTCTTTTTTGTCTTTTATGTATATGCCATTGAATTGTCTTGTGCCTCCCTCCTCAACTGTCTCTGTCTGCTCAGGTGGTGTTATGTAGCCCTCTATTTGTTTGTATGTTATGGTGTATTGCCCTGGTTGTATGTTTTCTATGCTCCATTGCCTTCCCTTCCCCTCAAGTGTAATTGGTCCATGGATGGTGTATTCTGCCCTGTCATGGTTGGTCTTTACTTTTATGTTACCACCTCTCTGAAGTATGCTCAGTGTTGCTGAGATGGTGGATGGTGAACTCTTGATACCTCCTGCATCTATTGTTATATTTCCCTGATAGGTGCCAGGTGTGAGCCCTGATGGGTTTATCCCTACAAGCATCATGGTCATTGCACTGCCTGAGCCTGTAAGGGGTGTGGCTGTTATCCAGCTCGGTTTCTGTGTGACTGCCCAGCCCTGGTCTGTGGCATTTTTTATTGTTATCTCTACTGTCTGCTCTGGAGGGATTATACCTCCATTAATGTATGTAAAGCTCAAAGATGTGGGGCTTACTATAAGCTCAGGTGCTGGCTTTATCTGAAGGTTTACAGGTATTGTAACTGACTGACCTGCATCATTTCTTATCTCTATCTGGCTGCTATAGTTTCCAGGCTGAAGTCCTGTTGTATCTGCAAGCACATGGATTATTGCTGTGCCTCCTCCTGAAACTGTTCCTGAGGTGCTTGAAAGCTTAAGCCATTGGCCTGTTATGTAGGCTATAAAGTTCATTGTGCCTGTACCAGTATTTGTTATGCTGAGCTCAAGGGCTGATGGGTTGGTTCCTTCATGGGTTGTGAAGTTTAGTCCTGATGGAGTCACTGCCATCTGCACTGTCCCATCAAGACTGTATACAAGTAGACCCTTGTCTGAGGTGTTGTTGTAATAGGTGGTATAAAGTTTTGTCCCGTCTGCTGTAAATGCCACTCCCCTCAGAATCGTCTTGTCTGTATCTATCTGGCCTGTGTATTGGCCATCTATGCTATAGATGTATATGCCCTTTCCATCAGCTATGTATATATGTCCGTTATTGACATCCATGCCCTGGGGTTTTAATAGCCTGCCTCCTTCACCAAGCCAGTCCTCAAAGCTCCTCTGAAGATTGCCATCCCTGTCATATACGCTTATCCTTACCCCTGTTGTGGTGTAGGCAGGGTTGCTCGGGTCTACCTTCACAGGACTGTCAAGTACATAGAGCAAGCCTCCCTCTATGTCTATTGCCTTTGGAAGGTTAAGCCCCATTATGCTGCCAAGAAGGTTGCCTGCACTGTTAATTCTTAATACTGTATTTGTCCCTATATCTGTTACATATATATCACCTGTCTGTCCATCTATTGCTATGCCTGATGGTGTTTGAAGAATATCCCCTCCTATCTGACCCCTGAGTACCCCATTTTGATAGATGCTTATTGAATGGCCCTCCCTGTCTGCTATATATAGCTGCCCCTCTCTGTCAATGCCTATGGCTGTGACCGTGCCATCATGCCTTATCTGACCTGCCTGCCTCAGTGCCCTGTCATAGATGTAAATGCTCCTGCTTATGCTGTCATTTATGTATAGCCTGTCACCTACTATCACCTGACCAAAAACTTTATTCATTGAATCTATCTTGATGCCTCCTATAAGGTCTGCTGAAAGGACTATCTGAGGAATGAGTAATAAAAACAGGACTGTTATCATTGCACTATGCCTGACAATTTTTGGTATCATAAAGTCCTCCTTATCCTTTTCCCATAAATTCCTTAAGTTTTTTCAATACTTCTATTATATGCCCTTATGTGTGTTTTTACACATAAAGGTGACAATTTTT
>JBDOIG010000302.1:0-1879 GCA_041082235.1 Thermodesulfovibrionales bacterium
AGGGACTTTTTAAAAGAGCGCAGATTTATTTCATACCATCTTCAGCTAATTTTTATCTATTCCGTTTTGCTGGCAAAGGTAGCAGTGCAGGAGATTCCCTTTATGAGGCCATGAGGAGAAAGGGCATCCTTATCAGGGATTGTTCGGAGCTTAGAGGTCTTAAAAAGGGATGGTTCAGGATAGCTGTAAGAAGCGAAGAGGAAAATGAGAGGCTCTTCAGGGAGATAAGGGATGTGCTCTAAATTTCTCATAGCTGGAACTCATAGTGGTTCAGGGAAGACCACTCTTACATTAGGTATTCTCAGTGCATTGAAGGAGAGGGGTTTGAAGATACAGTCCTTTAAGGCAGGCCCTGATTTTATTGACCCGGGGCTTCATAGCCTCATCACAGGAACACAGTCGGTAAATCTCGATTTATGGATGATGGGTGAGGAGTATGTAAAGGAGCTATTCAGTAAATACAGTGAAGGAATGGATGCAGTTATAGTTGAGGGCGTGATGGGTCTTTTTGATGGCTCTCCATCAACAGCAGACCTGGCATCATATCTCGGCCTTCCTGTCTTGCTTGTAATAGATGTCTACGGGATGCAGGAGAGCCTGAGGCCAGTTGTTAGAGGATATGTGGAAGAGGCAAAAGACAGGGGAGTTGAGATAATCGGTCTGATATTTAACAGGACAGGTAGTGAGGAACACTATAGAAGACTTTGTGGATCCATTAAAGACCTTGGCATAGATGTCCTTGGTCATCTTCCAAAGAATAAAAAATTCAAGATTCCCTCAAGGCATCTTGGCCTTTTCACAGCAGAGGAATCTCCACTTCCAGAAGAAGCTATAAAGGAACTTACTGAGTATATAAGAGCCTTTGTTGATATTGAAAGATTATTAAAGCTCACATATAAACCAGCTGAGCAGCAAATTAAAAGACCTGGCACACACCTTAACTTCCTCGGTAACCCAAAGATCAGCATAGCCCGTGATATTGCCTTCAGTTTTTATTACAGGGATGTGCTTGAGGAATTAAAGAATTCCGGAGCTGAGATTGTAGAATTCAGTCCTTTAAGTGACAGGGAAATACCAGAAGGTGTTGATCTTGTTTATATTGGAGGTGGCTATCCGGAGCTTTATGCAGAGAGGCTTTCAGGGAATCAATCAATGATTAGCTCAATAAGAAGATGGGCAATGGAGGGCAGACCTATTTATGCTGAATGTGGTGGCCTTATATATCTTTCAAAAGGCATTTACATGGATGATGCCTTTTATCCCATGACAGGCATATTCCCCTTCAGCACAAGGTTCAGGGAGAGGCCTGTGCTTGGATACAGGCTCGTTGAGCATGAGGGTTCTGGTGTATATTGCCGGGGTCATGAATTTCATTATTCAGTAATAGAAGATGAAAAAATTGAGCACGGAGAAAAAATATTCAGGGTCTTCAGCAAGGAGGGCAAATACTTAAAAGATGAAGGTTTTCTCTTTAAGAGAACCCTGGCTACATATGTGCATATTCACAATATCATGCCAGTAATTAAATGGCTTGTGGAGGATGTATGGAAGGCATAATACTCATAGGTCACGGAAGTCCCTTAGAAGAGGCAAATAATCTTCATGAGGTAGGAGCCATGGTCCATCTTCTGCTCCATCCTGAGTGCAGGAAAGAATGCGTGAGGATAGCCTATCTTCAGTTTGGAAGGCCAGACATTCTTGAGGCCATTAAAGGCTGTGCTCAGGATGGAGCAAAGAGGATAGTTATCCATCCCTTTTTCCTCTCAAAAGGCCTGCATGTTAGCAGGGATATCCCTGAGATAATAGGAAAGGCAAGAGGTTTATATCCAGATATAGAATTCCTCTATACAGAGCCCCTGGGGTTTAATGAATGGATTGC
>JBDOIG010000218.1:0-1762 GCA_041082235.1 Thermodesulfovibrionales bacterium
CCTCCCTCTCCTGCGTAAAGGTCAAGAAAATGAGAACCCTTAATCTTTTCACCAATAATATCAAAAAGGGCCTTCTTAACAAGGGAGGTTGTCCTGCGAAGCCCTTTCTTTAAACCCGGGGATTTATGCAAATATCAACCTATCTCCTTTTGGTTCAGGAACCGGGTCCCCAAATTCTTTTGCAGTATCAATCCATAATGTGATAGCATCCTGAACATTCTGTAAAGCCTCCTCATAGGTCTTTCCATGAGCCATGCATCCAGGGAGTTCTGGTACCTCAGCTATAAAGGCATTATCCTCCTTACTCCAGTAAATTATAATTTCGTATTTATGCATTATTACCTCCGCCTAATTTATATTTCAAAATCAAATTTCTTACCTGTTTCACCTGATAAGGTTTTGCTTTATTGCCATCCTTTTGAAGATTGATCTTTTCTTTTATTCCTTCTTTTCTAAAAATATGATGGCTTCCTCTTACCCTCATCTCAAAGCCCAATTTATGAAGAAGAGTACATAGGTCCTCAAATTCAATATCCGCATCTGATGATCCACTTAAAATCTGCGAAATCAGTTTTTTCCCATCTACCCATCTTTATATCTTATCAAATTCCAGTAAACTTTTCCCCTTTGTCCATTCTATACCAAATAGCCCTGCTATTGTGGCACCAATGTGAAAAAAGCCCTTCAATGTGCCAAGCGCCTTTCCTTTAATAAAATTATTATAAACAATAGCAGGCACATATTCCCTTGAATGGTCTGTGCTCGCTGTAATGGGATCACATCCATGGTCTGCTGTAAGGATCAGATAATCTTCAGGCTCAAGCATGGATATTATCTTTCCGAGATAGCTGTCAAATTCCATGAGTGCCCCTGCAAAACCTGAAGGGTCATTTCTGTGTCCGTAGAGGGTGTCAAAATCAGTAAGGGTTATGAAGAGAAGTCCTGAGGACATGTGAGGATAGATTCCTATCAAACGTTCAAGGCCATCCCTGTTTGAGGTCATGGGATATTTATCTGTAAATCCCTTTCCAGAAAACATATCGCAGACCTTGCCTATGGAAACTGTCTCAAGGCCCCTGTCCCTCATCAGGTCAAGAAGTGTCTCTTGAGGGGGTTCCACTGTGAAGTCCTTTCTTTTTGGAGTCCTCTGAAAATTACCAGGCCTGCCTGTAAAGGGCCTTGCTATTACCCTTGCAACCTCATGCCTGTTCCTGAGCAGTCTTCTTGCAATCCTGCATATCTCATAGAGCTCTTCAGGTGGCACAATCTCTTCATGGGCAGCTATCTGAAATACACTATCAGCAGAGGTATAAACAATAAGGGCACCTGTTCTCATATGCTCTTCACCGAGTTCTTTAATAATCTCTGTACCAGAGGCAGGTTTATTTCCAATGACCTTTCTTCCTGTGAGCCTTTCAAATTCCCGAATAATCTGGTCCGGAAATCCCTCTGGATAGGTTGGAAAGGGTCTTTCAAGCACAATACCCATCATCTCCCAGTGACCAGTAATGGTATCCTTTCCCTTTGAGACCTCCTCCAGCCTTGCAATTATTGATGGATAGATCGCAACCTTTTTAATCCCCCTAAAATCTCCAAGATTTCCTATTCCAAGACTCTCAAGAACAGGGATCTTTAACTCAGCTGCCTCAGCAATATGTCCCAGGGTATTACTTCCTGAGTCACCATATTCAGATGCATCAGGAGCCTCACCTATACCAAGGCCATCCATGACTATAAGTATGATACGCATGGCATATTATAC
>JBDOIG010000222.1:0-1212 GCA_041082235.1 Thermodesulfovibrionales bacterium
GAATCTCCTTTATGTGGGAATCACAAGGGCAAAGGAGGAGCTTTATGTCATACTTGATGAGAAAAATGGAGAAGGAGATACAAAAACCACTAAGAGGAGAGCTTCAGAGTCATTTCCTGATAATATTTTTGCCAGGCTTGATAAAAAGGAAAGGGGCAGAAAACTTACACCCGAAGAAATAAAGGAGACAAAGGAAAAATCCCATGAGGCGATTACAGAATCCTTAAAGATATCACATCACCATGGTTTGAAAGACTTTCCTGTGGAGATAAAAGAAATCCATGTATACGAAAAAGAAAGAGGTGAATTCATCCACGGGGTCCTTGCCACAATAGAATACTATAATGAAGTGACCCCTCAGGATATCCATAAGACCATTGAGAAACTGAATGAAAGGTCCTTCATAAAATTCAACCCAGAAACAATACATGCTCAGGTAATCAAGACCATCGAAAACCTCTATCCTTATTTCACTAAATTACCTGAGAGGAGTATAAGAAATGAGAAGGAGTTTTCTGATAAATACGGAGCACTTTACAGGATGGACAGGGTTGTCATTGATCCAGGGCTCATAACAGTAATTGACTATAAAACAGGCAGTCCTGATGAAGAAGAGAGGAAGGAACATATCAGACAGTTAAGCCTTTATAAAGAAATCCTCAGGGAGATTTATCCTTCACACCATATAAAGGGCCTGTTATTTTATGTAGACAGGCAGGAAGGGGTGGAGATATGAATCCTGTGATACTGCTTAAACCAGAAGAGGACATGATTGAAAGGATATTCTCCCTTCTTGTGAGAACTGAGGCAGACTATTCAGAAAATCTTATCGTCTTTTCCGGTAAAAGACCCGGCCATTACCTGAGGAGACTGATAGCTGAGAAGGCTGGAAGGGCCTTTCTACCACCAGCCATATTCTCCATGGATGAGTTTATAAACTTTATCTTTACAAAGACCTTTGATTATAAGGATGCCCTGAAGGGAGATGTCATAGCCATACTTTATGAACTTTCAAAAGACCATGAGGCACTCCATCCTGAATTCAAAGCACTTGATAATTTTTATTCCTTTGGCAGCAGGCTTTTCAAGGCCATTGAGGAATTATATATTGAAAAAATCTCTACTGAGAGACTCAGGGCTATGGAAACATTGATAGATATTCCTCAGAAATCAGGTACCCATCTGAGATTTCTTTCTGATATTTATGAAGAT